>JBBANM010000004.1:0-128236 GCA_040401995.1 Saprospiraceae bacterium | reverse complement strand
TTGACTTTTTTGTTTCTTTTTTCGTCAAGGAAAAAAGAAAATGGTAAACATAAACCACTGAAATACAGGGTTTAATAAATAGTTAAGGGGCTTTAGCATTGTTACGCTGCGCTGCAGCTTGTACGAAAAACCTGATATTGTGCTACAGACGTTACGCGGCTCTGCCGCTGCTAGTTAGGTTAAACGCATTCGAATTAGCGAATTTATACATCACTTTTAATGCGTTTGCCCTATGAATTCTGAGATTGAAATGGATTCCAGGGCTATAACAAACCAAATCGTGCCGCCACTACGTGGCTTTAGAAGCCTTGTTTCTGTAGATTTCTATAAACGGAAACAGGGCTAGCGCCCTTTGGTAACATCAAATAGCTCATTTTTTGCTCATTTTTTCACAATTCATTCTGAATCAGCTATTATAATTCAGTACTCACGTCAAGAGAAACAAAAAACCTCCGACAAGATCAAAGAAGATCTCGTCGGAGGTTTTTTTTATGCTGATTTTTTGGATTGAGGTTGAAAAAATCAATCCAGCGCTTGATCAATCGAGGCAGTTTGCATTTTAGGTTGGTAAAGGCTCCAATGCTGTAGAGACACATTGCAATGTGTCTCTACGACATCGTGCTCAAAAAGAACTATTTATCTACATTTTCACGATGTAATAGTATAGTTTGTCAGAAAATTGCGGCTTTCTAGACCCGAAATCCGAAAAAGCACTTAATCCAAAGTCAAGTTGATATCGAAATTGGCCAGATCCACGAACCGCTGAACCCGATCGTTGATTTGAGCAGCACTAAGATCCACCAAACCCAAGATGCTGAATTGCTCCACACAAAAAGAAGCCATTGCCGAACCATAAATGATTGCCCGCTTAAGGTTGGAGAAAGACAGATCCTTAGTTTTGGACAGGTAGCCCATAAAACCTCCAGCAAAAGTATCGCCAGCGCCAGTTGGGTCAATCACTTCTTGTAAAGGTAAAGCCGGAGCAAAAAACAATTTATCACCTTCAAAAAGCAAGGCGCCGTGTTCGCCTTTTTTGATCACCAAAAAACGCGGGCCCATCGCGTGGATGATTTTGGCGGCTTTGATCAAAGAGTGTTCACCCGACAACTGGCGCGCCTCTTCGTCATTGATGAGTAGGATGTCAATTTTTTTAATTACCTCGAGTAAGCTATCTAGCGCAATGTTCATCCAAAAATTCATGGTGTCCAAAGCAATCAAAGCTGGGCGCTGCTCCATTTGCTCAATCACCTGCATTTGTACGGCAGGAGTAAGGTTGCCCAGCATCAAATATTGGCTATCGCGGTAGGTTGCAGGAAGGATTGGATTAAAATCAGCCAATACATTGAGCTGAGTATCGAGAGTATCGCGAGAATTCATGTTATCGTGGTAACGCCCAGCCCAAAAAAAGGATTTTTCGCCTTTTTTGATTTGGAGTCCATCTAAGTTGATGTTCCGATTTTTTAGAAGATCCAAAGTGGCCTGTGGGAAATCGTCGCCGATGACCGAAACCAAGCGATTTTCTTTGATAAAATAGGAAGCAGCGAGTGAAATGTAAGTAGCTGCTCCGCCAATCGCGTTTTCAGCGTGGCCATAGGGGGTCTGAATATCGTCGAATGCGACAGTTCCTACAGTAAGTAAACTCATGGCTAATATTTTTTTTAAAAAAATGTGCCACAAAGATTGCACATTATTTTTGAATGACATAAATTTGCAGTCGCATTTTGATATTGGCATCAGATGCATTACCGGCTTCAGTAGCTCAGCCGGTTAGAGCGGCGGACTGTTAATCCGTAGGTCGTAGGTTCGAGCCCTACCTGGAGCGCGAAAGCAAACAAAAAAAGCCTTTGGAACGTCAAGTTTCAAGGCTTTTTTGTTTTAGAGTGTGTTTTGACCATTTACAGCGCGAATAAAGAATTCAAACACACTCTTAGAGAAAAAAAAGGGTCAAAGAACACTTAACCTGCGTTCTTTGACCTTTTTTTTATTCTTCAATCACTGCCGACAATCCCCGATCAACCAAACCGTCCTTAAGCGGCTTGAGGATTTTCTTGGGCGCAGTTTTCACGGTAGCTTTTCCTTTGAAGTGAATGATGATGGCCAGCTGTTCGGATTGAGTATGGGAATGCCCGAGTATTTCAATGAAACACTCAATAACCCAATCAAAGGAATTGTGATCGTCGTTGTACACGATCAAACGCGCTTCGTTACCAATGCCCAATTCTTCCAGCTCATCGGCTAGCGCTACTTCTTCTAACTCCTCAACTGCGGGATTGCCGTTCATCATGATTGCAAAATATTTATGAAGCAATAAGGGTTGAAATAATTAACCGACTTATTGCTTCATGATTTATGACATCAACTAGTTCAGTTGCGCCAAAGTTTCTTTTATGGCTGCAAAATTCGGGATTTCTCCGGCATTTTCCAATACTTCTGCATAACGGATTGCGCCTTCTTGATCAATTACAAAAGCTGATCTTTTGGATACACCTTTCAAACCCAATGCAAACTCCGCATAAAGCGTGCCATAAGCTTCAGAAACCCCTTTATTGAAATCGGATAATAAGGGGAAATTGAGGCGCTGATCTTCTTTGTACTTGGCCAAAGTAAACGGAGAATCTACCGATACCGCTAAAATTTTGGCGTCTAGCCCTTCGTAGTAAGCAATATCGTCGCGCATGTTGCACAACTCAGTGGTACAAACGCTCGTAAAAGCCATTGGAAAAAACAATAGAACCACTTTTTGACCTGCATAGTCTGCTAGGTTGATTGCTTTTTTTTCATCAGAAACAAGGGTGAAGGCCGGCGCCTTTTCGCCAATTGTAAGCATTGTAATAAAATTAATGGGTTATAAAATAGATCTTCAACTGGGATCGCGGTACAAATTGATCCTGTCCCATCATTTATAAGTTTTCAAATCTATTATAGTTCAAGTTTTAGAAATTTTACTGGAGTTTTCTTTTTTTCGGAAAAATTTTGTCTTAGACTTGTTTTGGGCTGTAGGACTTGAAAATTTGTCAGCAGACCAATTAACTGTCACCCTTTGATCTGATCCGAATGAATCCAAGCAGAAAAGCTTACTTAGAATTGCATTTTGCCGTGTTGTTGTTTGGCTTTACGGCCATATTTGGCAGTCTGATTCACCTCAATGCCTTGGTATTGGTATGGTGGCGGGTGTTTTTGACGGCGCTCAGTCTGGTGTTTTTTATCCCTTTTCGCCGCTTGGTCAAGGAATTGCCCCGCAAAAATCTATTGCAGTTGATGGGGATTGGCGTGATTGTAGCCTTACACTGGATTACCTTTTATGGCGCCATCAAATTGTCCAACTCCTCGGTTGGGGTCGTAGCCTTGGCAACGATCACTTTTTTTACTGCCTTTTTGGAGCCTTTGTTGACGCGTCAACCGCTGAAGTGGTTTGAAGTGGCACTGAGTTTGCTGATTTTGCCAGGAGTGGCCCTGGTGGTCAACAACACCGATTTTTCGATGGCCGTGGGCTTTGGCGTGGGGATGTCATCGGCTCTGTTTGCTTCGATTTTTACGATTTTGAACAAAAAACAAATCGGGATACTTGACCCGCTGAGCATCACTTTTATTGAACTGAGCAGCGCTTGTTTGTTTTTAACGATCGTTTTGCCGATCTCGATTGGCTTATCTGGACAAACACCCGTTTTATTGCCGCCAACGCTATGGGATTGGGGATTTATGCTGATTTTAGCTGTGGTATGTACCACCTTGGGGTATGTGTTGGCGCTAAACGCGCTGAAGTACATCTCGGCGTTTGCTTCCAATTTGGCGCTTAACCTGGAACCCGTATATGGTGTGGCATTGGCCTGGTTGCTGTTGAACGAGAACAAGGAGTTAAAATCAGGGTTTTACTGGGGCGCCGCCATTATTGGCGTTGCGGTTTTTGCTTATCCCTTGTTGCGCGATTGGTTGGTGAAAAAGGAGCGAGTTTGAAAGCAATACACCTTAAGTGCTCATAATCACGAAAAGAAGGGAGAAGTCATTTAATTGAAGTTTTCTTGGAGAATTTACATTTATATCGTAATATTGCAATCTAATCAAAAAAACATGGGCATTACAAAATCTGAAGGATTCACCAAAGAACAAAATGAGCTGTCATTCATTTTGAAGGCTTTGGCTCATCCTGCTCGGATCGCGATTGTTCAGCACTTGTTAAAAGTTAATTCTTGCATTGGCGGTGAAATTGTAGATGAGCTACCACTCGCCCAGCCAACCGTCTCAAGACATCTTAAGGAGCTCAAAGATGCAGGTATCATTAAAGGAACCATTGATGGAGTGAAAATCAACTACTGTATTGATTCGGTAAACTGGAACCGTATTAAAATCATGTTGGATGCTTTGATAGTGCGGACTGTTGATGATCAAGATTGTTGTTGATTTTTTTTGACCAAATACATTCTATTATTGCAATAAATAAATATTTAAACACATGAAACTTTCAATGTTATTCTCGGTCGTTTTGATTGCGTTGCCAATCGCAAAACCACAAACCATGCAAGCCACAAAACTTTTCAAGCAGTTGGAACAGTATTGCAAAACCCTACCCGAGGAATTCAACCAAATTCCAAATGAAAGGAAGGAGGTACTAGAAGCATTAGGACAGTTCATTTTTGAAAAAAGACTGTCAGGAATAGATGCGACTGTAACCGTGATATGCACCCATAATTCAAGACGGAGCCAAATGGCGCAACTCTGGATTTCGGCGGCTTCTACCTGGTACGGTATACCTGTAAATGCGTTTTCCGGCGGCGTTGAAAAAACTGCTTTTCACCCCAATGCGGTTGCCGCGCTGGTCCGAACAGGTTTTAAAATCGGGAAGGTGAAAGGAGTAGAAAACCCGGTATATCAGGCGACTTACGGAAAATCCTTACCGACGAAACTGCTATTTTCCAAAAAATACGATGATGTTGTAAATCCTAAGCAAGATTTTGCTGCGATTATGGTTTGCTCTGAAGCCGATGCTTCATGCCCAGTTGTTCCTGGTGCAGCAGCACGTTTTTCTGTGCCTTTTGAAGATCCTAGGTATTTTGACAAAACAGCTGCTGAAACGGAAAAATATGATGAAGCTTGTCGGTTGATTGCCAGGGACTTTTTTTATGCAATGTACTATGCAAAGCAACAATTGATTCTAGACGAAGAAAAAAAGAAGTCGAAGCGATAAATTTAACGATCAAAAAAATGCAGGTGCTATTCTTCAACGACAGCACCTGCATTTTTCCACTTTGGCAATTTGAACTACTTCAGCTAAGTTAGTATCCTTTTCGCAGCATATCTGCGTATTCATTGGGTAACACGCTATCTTCAACCGCTTTAGCTGCGGTTTCTACATCATAATCAAAGCGTAAAAATTCCACATCAAGGCTGGTTTTATCGAGTGTGCTACTCTTGTCGTTGAGGGTAAGCATAACATATCCTCCTTGAGGATTCCCATCTTTTGGTTTACCAACCGAGCCAATATTTATGGCATGCCGGAAATGATCGTTCCCATCAACGCCGGAATTGAGTATGCGATGGTAAGGCTTGTGGGTATGACCGAAGCACATGATATCCGCATCGACATGCTCCATGATGCGCAACAGGCTTTTTTCCTCCCGGTCTTTAAACAAGTATTCATTGATCTTGCGCGGGCTGCCATGAACCAACAACAAGTTTAACGTATCCTCATTCAGTTGGAACTCTATTCGAATATGTGCTGGAAGCGTACGCAGATAATTGCGTTCTTCGGGTTGGATAATATCGTTGGTAAATGAAATGGAAACATTGCCATTTGCCTTGTCGTGATCAGTTTTGTAGGCACATCCGCAATCATTACTCATGCGCCCAATGCCGAAGTCGTAATTTCCGGCAATGGTAGGGATTTTTCTTTTGCGTATTGCATTAATGACTTCATTTGGCCAGATGTTGTAGCCTACCAAATCGCCCAGGCAGTAAATGGCATCAGGATTTCGGCCATCAACATCATTGAAAAAAGCCTCTAATGCCGGAAGATTGGCGTGGATGTCTGAGAAAAGAGCGATTTTCATCGAATAGATTTTTCAGGGTGGATATTAGGATCGGTTGAATAATAATGGTTTCTAAGCCAGAAGGCTACATTGACAAGGGCAATCAAAGCAGGAACTTCTACTAGTGGACCAATCACACCTGCAAAGGCTTCTCCACTATTGATCCCAAACACCCCAATAGCTACAGCTATCGCCAACTCAAAATTGTTGCCTGCTGCCGTGAAAGCAATGGAGGCATTTTGGGAGTAATCTGCTCCCATCGCTTTGCCTAAAAAGAAACTTACTAGGAACATGATGGTAAAATAAATAACCAGAGGTATGGCTATACGTACCACATCCATCGGTATCTGTACAATCAATTCCCCTTTGAGACTAAACATGACGACGATCGTAAAAAGGAGTGCAATCAGGGTAATCGGTGAAATAAAAGGGATGAATTTATGTTGAAACCATTCTTCTCCCTGCCATTTAATCAGCAAATAACGGCTGGTTACTCCGGCAAGAAAAGGAATACCCAAATAGATAGCTACGCTTTCCGAAATCTGGCCAATCGTAATATTTACTACTAGCCCTTTTAACCCGAAAATGGGGAGTAATATGGTGATGAAGAAATAAGCATAGATACTGTACAGCAGCACTTGAAAAACGCTGTTTAAAGCAACCAATCCTGCAGCATACTCTCTATTGCCTTCTGCCAACTCGTTCCATACAATCACCATTGCAATACAACGGGCTAAACCAATTAAGATGACACCGATCATGTAGGCGGGGTAATCCTTAAGAAAAATAATAGCCAATAAAAACATCAGTACCGGACCAATTACCCAGTTAAGAAGAAGTGAAACCGCTAAGATTTTCGTGTTTCGAAATACTTCTCTCATTTTTTCGTAGCGTACTTTTACTAATGGAGGGTACATCATCAGTATGAGCCCCACCGCCAAAGGGATATTGGTTGTGCCTCTAGAAAATGAATCGATAAAAGTGGCCGAGGCAGGTATGAAATGTCCTATCGCAACCCCTATTCCCATCGCCAGAAAGATCCAGAGGGTTAGGTAACGATCTAAAAAACTTAGTTTTTTTTGAGTATTTACAGGGCTATTTTTGATTGTAGTCATGGCAACTTTTAATTTTAATATTGCAATAATACGATTGAATTTGAATTTTCCCAATGACTTTGCTTTCTATTTCTTTCTTGGTTTTCTAAAAATTTAAAAATCAAGTATTTAGATGTGTGTGCTTTATTCGAGAAATGTGTATTACTTTTTCATGGCCTAGCGGTATAGCATACATTTAAAAGATAAGGCATTCAATGAGGGCAAAAAAAAATGGGGCAACCAAGCGGCTACCCCATTTTTTTATGTTGCAAAAATGAATTGCAATTATCCTTGAGCGATATCTTCTACGGTTCCCAATTCAGAAGCGGCGTCAAAATGACCGTTTTGGCGGTTTTTGTCGTCGGAATTGAACGTTGGGCGCGGTCCGATTAAGCGCTCGATGTCAGATTTGTGCAAAACCTCACGGTCTAGGAGCTCACGAGCAATAATCTCCAATTCGGGACGGTGTTTCACTAGCAATTCCTGCGCACGTAAGTACTGAGAATTGACCAATTTGCGTACCTCTTCGTCAATCAAGGAAGCAGTCTCATCAGAGAAAGGCTTATGGAATTGCTCATTGGACATGCCATAGAACGAAACCTGACCAACATGTTCATTCATACCAAAAATGGAAATCATGCTGTAGGCCATTTTTGTTACCTGATCTAAGTCGTTCTGAGCGCCAGTTGAAATTTTGCTAAAGACCAGTTTCTCGGCCGCTCTACCGCCAAAGGTCATACACATCCGATCCAGCAAGGCTTCGGTACGGGTGATGTTTTCTTCCTTAGGTAGGTATTGCGCATAACCCAGGGTTCCTACGCCGCGCGGTACGATGGTGACCTTTACCAAAGGAGAAGCATTTTCCAAATACCAACCACACACCGCGTGACCCGCTTCGTGGTAAGCAATGATATTTTTTTCCTCCGGAGAAATGAGCTTGTTCTTTTTTTCCAAACCGCCGATCACACGATCCAGGGCATAGTTGAAATCATCAAGCTCTACTTGCTTTTTGTTGCGGCGCGCAGCGATAAGTGCTGCTTCGTTACAAACGTTAGCAATATCAGCGCCAGCAAAACCTGGTGTCATTTCCGCCAAAATGAAAGGAATGACATCGTCGGCTTTTTTGATGTTTTTCAAGTGTACGCTGAAAATCTCTTCGCGGCCCTTTAGATCTGGGTGATCGATGCCTACTTGGCGGTCGAAACGACCTGGACGCATCAATGCACTATCTAAAATATCCGGACGGTTGGTGGCCGCCATCAAAATTACGCCTTTATCGGTACTGAAACCATCCATTTCCACCAGCAGCTGGTTGAGGGTGTTTTCGCGTTCGTCGTTTCCACCTTGTACGTTGTTGCGACCACGCGCCCGACCAATAGCGTCAATTTCGTCGATGAAGACGATACAAGGCGCTTTTTCGCGAGCTTGTTTGAACAAATCGCGGACCCGAGAGGCGCCTACCCCCACAAACATTTCGACAAAATCGGAACCTGAGATAGAGAAGAAAGGTACGCCAGCTTCACCAGCAACGGCTTTAGCCAAAAGCGTTTTACCGGTTCCCGGAGGGCCGATCAACAATACCCCTTTGGGGATCTTACCACCTAAAGCGGTATATTTTTTTGGATTTTTCAGGAAATCAACAATTTCCATCACTTCCTCCTTGGCTTCATCCAAACCCGCTACATCGGCAAAAGTGATGTTCACTTTGCTGTTTTGGTCAAAAAGCGTGGCTTTTGACTTTCCGATGTTGAAGATTTGTGCGCCAGCGCCGCCAGCGCCGCCGCCTACCCGGCGCATGATAAATACCCAAATGATGATGATGATGAAAAGCGGCAACAGCCAGCTTAAGATTGGCATCAAATAATTGGGTTTGGTGACATATTTAGGGTAGATCCATTGTTCTTCCGGGATTTTAGCAAATTCCTGTGTTTTGATCATGAAATCGCTAAACTCCTTAACGTCGCCAATTTCCAAGTAATAATTGTAGCGCTCGCCCCCAAAATTGGTTTTTTGCGCGTCCTTAAACTTGGGTAGGCTAGACTTCTTGATGTAAATAAAAGCCCGATCTTTATTGATCACTTCTACTTTTTCAATATCGCCGTCCTGAATCATCTTGCTCAACTGGCCGCGATCCAACTGTTCTTGCGGGCCGTCTAGATTGGTCATCAGGTTAAGCCCAAGGATGATTACAGCAATGATGCCGTAAATCCAAAAGGAACTGAACCGAGATGGACCGTTCTCGTTGCGCTTATTATTTTCATTGTTGTTTTCCATCAAACTTTCTTTTTCACCATTAAAAACGTAAAACTTTCCTTCCGCACTACCATATAACGAGTACGGTAAGAAATCGTTGCTTTTTGTTAATCCGTTCAGAGATAGATTCTATTATAAACTATCGTATTCCGTAATTGTTGCATCGCCCCAAAGGTCTTCCAATTCATAGAAGATTCTGGCTTCTGGATGGAATACGTGAACAACAATGTTGAAATAGTCGATGCAAATCCAAAGGGCATTTCGCTCGCCTTCCACATTACTTGGCGCAACGTTCATTCTTTCCCTCACCCGGCGCTGAACGTTGTCGGAAATTGCCTTCACTTGCGTAGTTGAGGTGCCCTCGCAGATGATGAACACGTCGGCAGGCGATTCGTTTAGGCGTCGAAGATCGAGCTTTACGACGTTACGGCCCTTAATTTCCTGAATGCTTTCAATGATCTGTTGGTTGAGCTCGTCAATATTGAGCCTGCGTTTTACTTTTACTTGCGTATTCAAATTCAGATTTTGTTAGTTTTGTGAATTGAATTTTCGGAATCACTAGTCATTACTAAAATACAAAAAAAATCTGATTGCAACACCTTAACACGCTTTTTGTTGGAAAGGTTCTTTTACATTTCCAAGAGCTGGACTCTACCAACAGTCATGCACAAGAACTCTTAGCAAAAAGTAAACCAGTTGAAGGTACCATTGTGCTTGCCAGTGCACAACCACAAGGAAGAGGCCAACATGGCAGCCGTTGGGAAAGCGAGCCCGGAAAAAACCTGACGCTTAGTCTGATTCTGTATCCTGACTTTCTGCCAGCCTGGCGCAATTTTGTACTCAATAAAGCTGTATCCTTAGCGGTTCGAGATTGCATTGCCGACTTTTTGCCGCAAAAAAACGTGGCCATCAAATGGCCTAACGATATTTATGTTGGCGATAAAAAAATTGGCGGCATCCTCATCCAAAACACCCTAAAACAAAGCATGATAGCCAGCACAATCATTGGTATTGGCTTGAATATCAACCAAACCCAATTTTCAGCGGCGGTTCCCAATCCTACGTCATTACAGTTGGAAAGCGGCAGTGAATTTGCTTTAGAAACTGTATTGGCAGCCTTGGCGCAACGCCTAGAACAGTACTATTTGCAATTGCGTGCCGGTAATTGGGAGCAACTTGATATTTTTTACCTGCAAAGATTGTACCGATTAGGAACAAATTCTGTTTTTCAGAGAATCGACGGCACCGTTTTTCGCGGCGTTATTACCGGCATTTCTGATTCGGGGCGATTGCAAATCAGTCATGATGATTTTGTAGAAACTTTTGATCTTAAAGAAGTTAGTTTTGTTTTTTCACACAATCCAAACAAATGAAAGTTGCGATTCTTACTGTAGGCGATGAGATTCTTATTGGCCAAATTGTTGATACCAATTCCGCCTGGATGGGCCAACAGCTCAATTTAATGGGAGCGAGGGTCGTAAAAATTATTTCAGTAGGCGACACCTTGCCAGAAATTCATACTGGGTTACAAGATGCCCTTGCTGCGGCGGATGTAGTGTTGATGACTGGCGGCCTCGGCCCTACCAAAGACGATATTACCAAAAAAGCACTGGCCGATTTTTTCCATACTGAAATGGTTTTTCACCAAGCCACCTATGATCGGATCGTGAAAATGTTTGAGGTTTGGGGTCGACCAGTCAATGAAGCCCACCGCATCCAGTGTTTTTTGCCGGCCAATGCCACCGTTTTGACCAACAAAATGGGGACTGCGCCGGGCATGTGGATGGAACATGGTGCGCAGGTCATTGTATCGATGCCAGGAGTGCCTTATGAGATGCAGTACTTGATGGAAAAAGAGGTGTTGCCGCTGCTGAAACAAAAATACCCAGGGTTGCCCATTGCCCACCGCACTATTCTGACCGTTGGCGAAGGAGAAAGCCAAATTGCTGAAAAACTCGACGATTTTGAAGATAGCCTACCCGCTAATTTCAAATTGGCGTATTTGCCCAACCTAGGTCAAGTAAGGCTGCGCCTCACCGCTACCGGACCCGATGAAGCCCAGCTCAATGCCGAATTGGATGAAAAGGCGGCTATTATTAATGAGCGTTTTGCCGATATCATATATGGTGTAGGCGATGATAATTTGGAAAAAGCGGTTGGGCGAATGCTGCAAGAACGCAATCTGCGCTTGGCCACTGCCGAAAGTTGCACTGGCGGATACATTGCACACCTGATCACCTCCATTGAAGGCGCTTCTAACTACTACCTGGGGAGCGTTATCGCTTATGCCAACGAGGTGAAAGAAAATGTACTGGATGTATCGCCAGATATCATTGCTGCCCATGGCGCAGTGAGCGAAGCAACCGCCGCTGCTATGGCGCACGGTGCTTTAAAAACACTTAAAGCAGACGTTGCCTTATCGATTTCGGGTATAGCTGGCCCGGGCGGCGGTAGTTCTGATAAACCAGTTGGTACCGCTTGGATGGCCGTAACGAATGGAAAAGACACCAAGACTTTCAGAATTCAAGCCGGCAAAGATCGCTTAAAAAATATCCAGTATTTTAGCACCCATGCTCTGAATTTGGTGCGAAAATTTTTGTTGGAAACAATGCCATTGTAACAATAGCTTATTGGGGATGCGGATTGGGCGGCGCAATATTTTGCTTTTTTTGCAACCATCGGCATCCCCGCTAGTTTTTAATCCATTGAAATTCGACGGCCTCCGCCACATAAACTGCCACGACATCTAAATTTCCATTAATTTTGCGCGGAAGGAGCCTAAGAGCTTGTTCAAATTTTGGGTTTTGGTCTCCATGAGGCAAATTTTATTTCATGCTTCGTTAAAATTTTCGCCGTATTGGCCACATACGGCTGCAAATTTTGCCTCGCTTGAAATAAAATTTGCTCTTCTTCGCCTCAGATCCAAAACATGAACAAGCTCTAAACCAAATTCAACCAAATTTTAACCAAGGATCCATGGCCCAATTTGAATTGATTATGCCCAAAATGGGCGAGAGCATTATAGAAGCAACCATTCTCCGCTGGGTGAAACAAGTCGGCGACTCAATCGACATCGACGAAACGATTGCCGAAATCGCAACGGATAAGGTCGACTCGGAAGTACCCTCCCCAATCGGCGGTACGATTACTAAATTTTTTTTTCAAGAAAATGATACGGTACCAGTAGGCGCCATCATCGCTTTGATTGATACGGCTGCCAATGGTGCGATCGAGCAATCGGCGCCGAAAGTAGAACCTGCTCTTGCGGTAGCCAGCCCCAATGGCAAAGCCGCCATTGCCGAAGTAGAAGCAACTTTATCGCCTAGTATTCTGGAGTCAGTAACCATTGGCAAAGGGGATAGTGCGCGGTTTTATTCTCCGCTGGTACGCAATATCGCCCAGCAAGAAAACATCACGGTACAAGAACTGGAAGCCATTGAAGGTTCGGGATTACAAGGCCGCGTTACCAAACGAGATGTGTTGGCTTATGTCGACAATCGACAAAAACAACCCGCTACTCCAGCGCCATCGGCAAAGCCTGCCGCAGCGCCAATCATTACATCCTCTACTGCTTCCTCCAACGGCCAAAGTGGCAATGTGGAAATAGTAGAAATGGATCGGATGCGTCGCTTGATTGCCGATCATATGGTCATGTCGAAGCAAACTTCGCCGCACGTGACTTCTTTTGTTGAAGCCGATGTAACGGAATTGGTAAAATGGCGCGAAAAGATGAAGGGCGAATACCTCAAACGCTACAACGAAAAAATTACTTTTACCCCCATATTTATTGAAGCAGTAGCCAAGGCCATCCGCGATTACCCGCTGGTCAATGTATCCGTAGAAGGGAATACTATCGTGGTCAAAAAAGACATCAACATTGGTATGGCTGCAGCATTGCCTTCTGGTAATTTGATTGTACCCGTTATCCGTCATGCTGATCAACACAACTTGGCCGGATTGACGAAAATGGTGAACGACCTTGCTAATCGAGCCCGCAACAATCAACTCAAACCCGAAGATATCCAAGGCGGCACCTTTACCCTGACCAATGTAGGCACCTTTGGCAACGTCATGGGCACGCCCATTATCAATCAGCCACAAGCAGCCATCTTGGCAACGGGCGCTATCCGCAAAAAACCAGCGGTGATCGAAACCGAATATGGCGACCTCATTGCTGTTCGACAAATGATGTTTTTGTCGCTTTCTTATGATCACCGGGTAGTAGACGGGTTCTTAGGCGGGTCTTTTTTGCGCCGAGTAGCCGATTATCTGGAAGGATTTGATGCGACCAGAATGGTGTAACAAAGCAACTGTGCTTCATTTTTTTGTAGAGAATACTTAAAAAAATTTATAAAGCGTTCTGATCAGCAGCTTTAGGCACTTTCATGTACTAGCTGAAGGTTCGCAAGCGTTCCTATCGGGTTGTCGGCAAAATCGGCAACCCTAGATCCATTTATTCGATATACTTATTGTGAAGGTAAGCATCTTGCCCAAACCTTTCCGAACCTCTATTTTTACAAAAACGCTATCTGCTATGCGCTACAAATTTTTACTACTTTTTTTGCTGGGATGTACGCTGCTGAGCGCTCAAGAAAGTTTTGCCGATAAAAAACGGCGGGCAAAAGAGTTTTTTTACCTCAATAAATACCATGAAGGTCAGAGTATTTTAATAGCGGCAAAAAAGAACAATCGACAGGAAGACAAGGAGTCCAAACTTCTGTTGGCGCTGTGTTCTTATAACCTCAACCAGCTCAATGATGCCGAGGTGCTGTTAAAAGGTTTACTAGAAAATGAGAAAAATCCTTTTCCTGAAACCTTGCTTTACCTTGGAAAGATCCATCATGATAAACAAGAATTTGGCAAGGCGATAGATTATTACAAGCTTTATCTAAAAGCCATTAGCAGCAACCACCCCAACAGACAAGCAGTGCTAGATGAAGTAAGGCGGTGTAGCGTTGGGCAACAACAACAATATCGCCCGGCCAAAGCCATTGTTGAAAACTTAGGATCGCAAATCAATTCTCAATACGATGAATTTGGCCCCTTGATGAGCCCCAATTACAACGATCGAATATATTTTTCTTCTACTCGTCAAGGGAATAGCGGCGGCGCCCGCAATCAATTTGGTCAACCCGATGATGTGTTGGGCCGCTACTATAGCGATATTTTTGCCTGTCAGTTGATCAATGGTCAGTGGGGTGCGTTGCAAAGCATGCATTACTTACTCAATAGTCCGCAACATGAAGTATTACTGGATTTTAGTGCCAATGGTAAGGCTTTGTATTACTTTAAAGGCACCTCTTTTGCGCAGGGACAAATCTTGATTGATACCTTTCGAGCGGGTAACCGGGCACTGACTTCCGATCCTTTTACCGGTCCTTTGGAAGCAACAGCCGGACTTACAGCGCCCCATATCTTTAACGATACTTTGGTCATTTTTCCTAGTTTCCGACCTGGAGGCTACGGCGGATTGGATCTCTACAAAACAGTTTTTCGGAAAGGACGTTGGACGCCGGCTCAAAACCTTGGCCCGGAGATCAATAGTCCATACGATGAAACAACGCCTTTTTTGGCGCGTGATGGAAGAACCCTTTATTTCAGTTCAAACCAGGCGACAACCAGCATTGGCGGGTTTGATGTGTTCCGGTCTTTTTTCATTGCCCAGGCTGGCAAATGGACTACGCCCGATAACATCGGAATTCCCATCAACTCTGCCGAAGATGATACTCACTTTCGTTTGTCCAGAGATGGTTATACCGCGTTTTTTTGCTCCGCTCGTCGCGATGGCATGGGCGAACGCGATCTTTATGCGGCCTATTTCTTTGACTACATGCAGGAAATGAGCGGCCCTACTATACCCAATAACCAGCCGCCAGCAGTACCCATTGCTAACCGGACTTCGGCGCCAGGACTTACCAACGCACCTTCCATAAATGTTGTACGTGGAGAAACCCCTTTGCTCAAATCCATTGAATTTCAAAGCGATGCCGATTGGCAGCAAGCTGGATTGCGAACTCAAATCGAACCTTTGATCAAATTGGTCATGGAGAACCCCGGTGTTCAGTTGGTCATTTTGCCTTCTTCTCGACAGGAAATGGCCTTGTCCAGCCGATTGTTTAGCGCCATGAAGAGCGCCGAAAACATATCGCTTTACCTGCGTGAGCGCGGCGTGCCTGCACAGTCGTTGAGCTTGCGGGCTCGACCGCCAGCGCCTGATCAACAATCCATGAAAATGGTTCGTTTTCAAGTATTGATACCCGACGACATCCCACTGAAACCGCTATACGATCAGAACAATCAACCAGAAAAAGGATTGGTCTATCGGTTGCAGGTAGCACAAACAGCGGGGCCTTATCAAGGCACTATGTTGACACAAATTGGCAATGCATTGATGGAAAAAGGCAATTCCAGTGGCAATTACCTGTATTTAGCCGGTCAATATGCTACCTATGCCGAGGTGGCGGCAGTGCGCCAGCGATTGGGCATTCAATCCGGAATTACCATAGTACCTTATGCTGATGGGCGTCGCATCAGCATGGATCAGGCAGCACGGTTTGTTTTTCAATTCCCTGATTTGCAGGCGTACATCAATGGCGGGGGTTAATGATTGAAAGGTTTACTGCCAAAAAGAACGTTTTCCTGACAAAATCAAGAAATAAAGGATGTACTAGACGATAGTTTTGTAACTTAATGTCGATATAATTGTTGGAACCATTGGATTTCGTAAACGCCTTGCGCGATCATATTTTCTTCTTTCTAAGGAATGGTTAAACAATAAAGTACCACCTTATCCTTGCTCTTTCACATCCACTCTTCCTATCTTTTTCGTTAAATAGCGCTGCTATTCGCCTCAAAAGATAGTTGATTGGCTGCAAAATAGCGGCGGCTAAAATGGCACTTTATTATTTACCCATTCCTAAAACAGTATCAGATCATGAGATTTATTTATGTTTTTGTTGTTTTTTCATTTTTGGTTGTAAGCAGCTGTAGCAATGTCAAACCTATTTCCAAGACTGCTGCACCCGCTGAAACCACCAAGTTACCTTTGGATAAACTCAAACTTCCCAAAGGGTTTAAAATTTCCATTTATGCGGAGGATGTAACCACAGCAAGAGAGATGGCACTTTCACCCAACGGTACTTTGTTTGTAGGTACCCGCGACAAAGGCAGTGTTTATGCCTTGGTGGATACGGATAAAGACTTCAAAGCCGACAAGATGTATGAAATTGCCAAAGGCTTGAATCTTCCTACCGGAGTAGCTTTCAAAAATGGTGATTTGTACGTAGCTGAAGTAAGCCGAATTTTGAAATACGAAAACATTGAAAGCCAGTTGGCCAATCCGCCACAGCCCAAGGTAGTTTATGACAAATATCCAACTGATAAACACCACGGCTGGAAATTCATCGCTTTTGGTCCGGACGGGAAATTATACGTACCAGTAGGTGCTCCTTGTAATATTTGCGAATCAAAAGACGATATTTATAACTCCATTACCCGCCTAAATGCGGATGGAACAGGGATGGAAATCGTACAACGCGGAATTCGCAATACTGTAGGATTTACTTGGAATCCAAAAACGAAAGATTTGTGGTTTACGGATAATGGCCGGGATATGCTGGGCGATGACGTGCCTTCTTGCGAGCTCAACTGCGCTACCAAAGATTACATGCATTTCGGATATCCTTATTGTCATCAAGGTGATTTACCTGATCCTGAATTTGGCAGCAAACGTCCTTGTAGCGATTTTACGGCACCTGCTCAGAAATTGGGCGCTCACGTTGCTCCGCTGGGGATTGAATTTTATACTGGAAAACAGTTTCCGGCTGAATACCGCGACAACCTCGCTATTTTTGCCGAACACGGCTCCTGGAACCGTAGTAAAAAAAGCGGCTACCGCGTGATGATGGTAAAAACGGACGGCAATAAAGCATTGAGTTATGCCCCTTTTATCGAAGGTTGGCTGGATGTAGCCGCTGATCTAGCTTGGGGCAGACCAGTGGATATTGAATTGATGCCAGATGGTTCTATGTTGATTTCGGATGATTTTGCCAATGTAATCTACCGAGTGGTATACCAAGGGTAATCTTGCCGACGAAGTTTTTTGAATTGACACATAGCAATAGGTGCAGATCATCCGTTTTTTGGAAGTTGATGCTCCTTTGCTTTGTGTTAACTTGTACCCCGGTGTGGGTATAAAACTCAACTCCTCTTTCTTAGAAAGTTAAAGTTAAACATACCATGATGAAATGGCTTTTGATTGCAGCGTTTTGCCTTCCTGTTGCCTTAACGGCTCAAAAATTGGTGCTATCGGAAGAATTGCCGCTCCGCACGGATATGTCGTACGACATTATTGGCGAAATTAAGGGGCGAGTATTGATTTTCCGGAATCGGGTGGACAAATTCGAAGTACAAGCTTTTGATGACCAAATGCGCTCCAGTTGGTCCAAACCGGTTGAATTAGAAAAACGCAACCCCAGTGTGCTTGGAATCAATACCGTGCGGGATAGCTTTTCCATTATCTACACCTGTAAGGAAAAGGGAAATACGGTGATTCGCGCTGACCTATTTGACGCTTCGGCCAATAAGAAGAAGACATTAGCGCTGCGGGATTATGGGTACATGTTTTTCAATCCCCGTTTTACCATTGTGCGCAGCGAGGATCGCTCCAAAGTGTTGATTTACCACATTGATAAAGACATTTTTAGCGCGGTATGTTTTGACAACGTAAACATGAAAGTCATGTGGGATTCCAGTTTTCCACTGGATAGTTACCTGCTAACCGATGATATCTCCCATGTGCAGTTGAGCAATGAGGGGCGCATGTATTCCATTCTTGAAAAAGACAATTACGGTGGAAGAAAAGAAAAACACCGGATCGTAATGTTTACCTACGGGGGGGAAAAGGATCCCTTAAGCAGCATCATTATCCCGATGCAAGATCGATTGACCTACGGGGTTTCGTTTCTCTACGACAACATCAACGAACGACTCACCGCTGGCGGTTTGTACTTTGAGCGCAATTCGGATCGCGCCGAGGGCTTTTTTTACTTAAGCATCCCACGATACAATCCAGATAGCTACATACTTTCATTCAATGTGTTTGATGATAAATTTGTTTCCGATTTAGAAGGCAAAGACGTGCGGCAAAACCGAGGAATTGGTGAAATAGACGTTCGCAATATTGTTTTGCGCAGGGATGGAGGGTTGATTTTGATTGGCGAAGAAAATTTGAATTCGGTAAGAACCATTTCCACTTCCTCTTTCAATCGCTTCCCGATGGATAACCTGGGAGCGCGCAGCTCGGTTGATTACTACTACAACGATATTTTTGTCATCGCCATCCATCCAAATGGGGAACCCCACTGGAAGGATGTGCTGTACAAAAAACAGTTTTCGCAAGACGATAGCGCCGTTTTTTCTTCTTATTTTTTAGTAAAAACCGCTCGTAATCTCCGCTTGATTTTCAACGATGAGATCAAAATGGAAAACACCGTAAGCGAATACGTTTTGAAAGGCGATGGCGTATTCAATCGCAACAGCATGCTCAGTACCGAACACCTGAAACTACACTTACGGTTTCGGGATGCCGTTCAAGTTTCAGCGGATAAAGTCATTGTACCGAGTGAAAGAAGAGGGCAATTGCGTATTGCCAAGATCCATTTGTAGGAGGGTACGAAAAAAAATCCCAATTTTTTGACCAGAAGCGTCATTGGCGCTGCAAGTCTGTTATTTTTGCAGGGCAAATTTGAAAAAACGGATGAATACCCTGCAACCTATTATTGAAAAAGCTTGGGACGATCGGTCCCTCTTACAGCAAACTGCAACCCAAGAAGCGGTTTTTGCGGTAGTTAATCTCCTCGACAAAGGCACGCTCCGTGTAGCTGAGCCTTTGGACAATGGAACCTGGCAAGTGAATGAGTGGGTAAAAAAAGCCGTTGTGCTTTATTTTCCGCTCCGCCAAATGGAGACCATTGAAGTGGGGCCATTTGAATTTTACGATAAAATTCCCCTCAAAAAAGGATATGCCGAATTAGGCGTTCGGGTTGTACCCCATGCCATTGCTCGCCATGGTTCATTCTTGGAACGCGGCGTGATTTTGATGCCCAGCTACGTCAACATCGGCGCTTGGGTAGGCAGCGGAACCATGGTGGACACCTGGGCAACGGTTGGCTCTTGCGCACAGATTGGTCGCAATGTACACCTCAGTGGCGGCGTAGGCATAGGCGGCGTACTGGAACCACCACAAGCTGCCCCTACCATCATTGAAGACGATTGCTTTATCGGCTCGCGTTGCATCGTGGTTGAAGGCGCACACATCGAGCGCGAGTCAGTTCTTGGCGCCAATGTGGTCATCACCAATAGTACGCACGTTATTGATGTTTCTGGTCCAGAACCAGTCACGTACAAGGGGCGTGTACCCGCACGATCAGTGGTTATTCCAGGGTCATATACCAAAACTTTTCCAGCTGGATCTTACCAGGTACCTTGCGCTTTGATCATTGGTCAACGCCAAGAAAGTACCGATAAAAAAGTATCCTTAAATTCGGCGTTGCGCGAGTACAACGTGGCTGTTTAAACGAATAAGCGCTTTTCCTACCGCCTGATCATTTTTCAAGAAACGATCGCAGACGGTAGGAAAAACGCTTGGCATCAACTCATTTTAGTTGACTTATGAAGTATTTGATTGCTGGTTTGGGAAACATTGGCGCTGAGTATGACAATACCCGGCACAATGTTGGTTTTGCTGTGGTGGATTACATGGCAAAGGAAGGTGAAGCTTCGTTTGTGGTAGAGCACTTGGGGAGTATTGCACGGGTGAAACACAAAAGCCGCACCTTTGTGTTGCTCAAACCCTCTACTTACATGAACCGCAGCGGTAAAGCCATTCAATATTGGCTACAAAAAGAAAAAATCCCCAAAGAAAATCTATTGGTGGTGTTGGATGATCTCAACCTAGAATTTGCCAAACAAAGATTGCGGGGTAAAGGCAGCGACGGCGGGCACAATGGTCTCAAAGACATCGACCAATACCTAACCAATGATTATGCCCGCTTACGAATTGGCATTGGCAGCGATTTTCGCAAAGGCCAGCAAGTGGATTTTGTATTGGGAGAATGGGATGCGGAAGAAAACAAAATTCTCCCCGAAGTGCTACAGTATGCGGTAGATACCATAAAAAGCTTTGGAACCATTGGGCTAGCACAAGCTATGAATCAATTCAACAAAAAATAAACCCAAAATCGGGAAGTTAATTTTTCTGCGTTGCCTAGCGGGTTAGTTTGATCAACTCAGTTTTGGAAAACAGGCTCCCCTTTTTTTTATAGACTTCTTCCTTGATCAATCCAATTTTTTTTGCGTACCACTGCACCATTCTAACCGAAGTGAAAATCGCATTGTATTTTAAGCCAATGCTACCCGGAGCATAATTTTTTGTATCCACCCAATAAGATAGTTTAATGCAATCAAAATCGCCGGCCGGAGTAGTCAGTCTTTCTTGTGCTTCTACCTGATAGTCTCGAATCAAATATTGCATGCTTGTCAGTATTGATTTTCCACGCCGAAACTTAATGGTGTTATCGGAATTAGGTAATTTTTGACCTACTTGAAGATTATTTGGGATCAGCAGCCCGTCTCCCGTTACTTCTAAACCTAAATTAGATTCTAGTCCTTGAGAGTTGAGTAGATGTTCGAGTTCGGTTGCTACCTGCCCGTTTTTGCAATGGTACACCATAGTGCTGCCAGTCTTCGCATTATTATTCTTGCCTGTATTTTGGATGATTGTTGATACATCAAGGCCATCGGCATTTGAAGTTAGTGCCGAAACGGTTTGTTGCCGATTTAACATGGTTTTCCCCTTTCCATTAAATAAACGGTATTCTAGCTGCATGCCTTTGGTATCAGGGAAATATCCTTCGCAAGGGACTTGAGAAAATCCTTTTCCACTGGTGGCCAAGAATAATACTAGCAATAGATGCTTCATCGCTTTATTTTCTATGAAATGAAGAAATTACAATATTTATTGGATTTACACGTCCTTTCTACCGATACTTCCAAGAGAAAGTTTGTTGGTTAAAGAAATCTTAAAACTCAAACTAGACCGAGTCTTCGGCGTAAAACCAGAGTCTAACCATTATTAATCACGCCAACCAACAATCAAACTTAGGTATGAAAATATTTCAGATCAGCGTTGCCACTTTGCTATTTTGCATTTTGACATTGAACATTTTTGCGCAAACTCCTCAAAGCCCACAGGGAACACCGGGTACACAAGTACCACAAGGTCCTCAAGGCCCGCCACCGCCACCTACATTGGAAACTTTAAAACAACAATTGCAGCTTACGCCGGATCAAGAAGCTAAGGTTAAAGTTATCATGGACAAATACAAGAGCCAGATTCAGCAAGCACGTAATAGCACAGATCCTAGCGTTAGACGTGCCGGAATGGCGGGCGTTATGGATGCTCAGCGCGAAGAAATCCGCGGGGTATTGACGCAATCTCAAAACGATAAACTGGATGCCATGCGCAGCGAAAGAGGTCCACGTCGTGTCGACAGCGAAATGGAAAAAGAAGTGGAAGGGGGAGAAAATCCCATGCGCAAGGAAATTCGTAGCTATGCTGCACAGAACATCATTCCAGTACTGCGCCAGCAACGCCAGAAATTGGATGCTAAAATCAGCCCTGAGGATCAAGTTACACTCAATAGCCTGCGCGGTGATATGAAGGAAAAGGCTGGTGAAATGCGTTCCGCCCGTCAAAGTGGCGATCGCAAATCCGACGATTACAAAGGAATGAAAGCTGAAAGAAAGCAAGTAAAAGGTAACATTGATCAATTGGCAGCGAAGTATAGCACCGATATCAATCAAGTGCTAACGGAAATCAACCCACAAATCAGCAAGTGGAAACAAGATATTCAAGCCATCGCCGCGAAATACCCGGCTCCGGCAAATGGCAGAGGCAAAAGAATGGAAGATGGTAGTGCGCTCGACGCGATGATCAGTCCTTCTGCTATTTTGTTGCTTAATCCCAAAAAGAAATAAGTCAACAGCCTTGCGCTTAGGAACGCAGAAAAATTAACTTCCCGATTTTGGGTTTTGAATAGGAAGTCTAACGATCTATTTCAAGTGAGCTTACTATTCAAAAGCCTCCCAAAAAATCGGGAAGTAATTTTTTGCGTAAAACTTAGGTTTAAAAAAGATGAGACGAACGATTCATTTTGTTCGTCTCGTTTTTTTTATAGGGCTAAAAAACTACTTTTGGTACGTTCTATTCATTCCCAAAAACAAAACTACATGTTAAAGCGCCTACTTTTTTTTGGTCTATTTTTATATTCAATTACCCTTTGCGCTCAAAATCTAGCGCGCAATATCGTCTCCTCAGCCGGCGGCAATTTTTCCAATCCAAATGTGAGCGTTGCTTATACAATCGGAGAAACGGTGGTGGGGAGTCTTGCTAATGGTGTTGTCACCATCAACCAAGGGTTCCAACAAGCAGACGAGACCGCTACGGTTGGGGTCACTACTTTTTTAGATGTAACGCAAATCTCAGTTTATCCCAATCCTACCACCAATTCGGTAAAAGTAGATTTGTATTCAGCTGCCAATGTTGAAGTACGCTGGGAATTAGTGGATGCTGCAGGGCAGGTAAGTTTATCCTCGCCGAGCCCAATAGTAGGTTCAACGACGATCGATTTTACTGGATTACCTTCAGCGATGTACTATTTGGTGCTGCGGAACACTGCGACGGGTGCGCAGCAGAGCATTCCAATTGTAAAAAAATAGTACTATTCCGCAGACTCCCTTTTCCAAAAACGCATTTGAATTCCGTAACGGGGTCTTAAGGTAATTAAGGGTTGTTTTTCCACGGGATGCTCGGGAACCAAGGCAAAATCATAACGCCGAATGAGGTTGGCGATCACCAGTTGCATTTCCATGATGGCAAAATGATTGCCTATGCACATGCGTGGCCCGCCGCCAAAAGGGAGATAAGCGTAGGAATGGGTCAATTTTTGATCTTTGGCAAAACGCTCGGGACGAAACGCCTCCGGATCTTCCCAATAATCCGCCGAATGTTGCACACCATATATATAGGTAACCAAAAAAGTTCCCTTTTTAATTTTTATGCCATTGAACTCGTCGTCTTTGATTGCCTGACGGTCGGTGATCCAGGCTGGAGGGTAAAGACGCAACACTTCGTCAATGACCTGACTGAGATACTCCAATTTTGCCAAATCTTCAAACTCTAAAGCACGACCAGGTGCAACCGCATCTAGCTCTTGCCTGATTTTGTCTACTGCTTCAGGATGTTGACTGAGCAAGTACCAGCTCCAGGCTAAGGCATTGGCCGACGTTTCATGACCGGCAACAAAAAGAATTTTCACCTCATCCAGTAAAGCTTTTTCGGTCATGGGTTCGCCGGTATCTTCATAACGGCTATCCAGTAACATTTGTAATAGATCGTCGCGATGCTCCCCGCTTTCCTTGCGGGCATGGATGTATTGAAGGATGGTAGCGTCAAACTTAGCGGCAATTTGTTCGTGGGTACTAATTTCTCCAGATAGCTGTCTCCAGAAATTGAGGTAAGGTTGGCGAATCAACTTGATGATAAACGCTTGCAAGGTAGTGATCTGCGTACTCATCTCATCCAGTTCTTCTTCCCGGACGTTGGTGCTGAAGATCGAGCGGGTGATGATGCGAAACGCAGTTCCCATCATTTCATAGGCAATATCAATAGGTCCTTGTTCCGCCAAATGATCAAATTTTGCATTACTTTCCTGGAGAACCGATTGCATGAGCTGCGTAAGACTGGCCAATCGCGAACGGTGAAACCCCGGCTGGATCAATCGCCGCTGTTGAAGCCAATAATCGCCGTCGCTGGTGAGTAAGCCATTGCCGAGGTAATGCGCCAAATGCTGGAAGTGCAGCGGCGATTTCTGATAGTTTCGGTTGTTTTTTTGCAAAACATACTGAATAAAAGCCGGGTCAGCGGTAAAAATAGAACGATATACACCGCCGATATAAAAGGCATAAGAAGTGCCGTATTTGGACAAATTACCGGCAATTACGCCCATCGGGTCTTTTAAAAACCGCATTGAGGTGGCAAAAGTGGTTAATCGCGGAATTTTAGATAAAGTACTCATATTGCTGATATTGTCCTGTGTTTATTGTCTGCAAGTTAGGTCAAAAAATACATTTCAGCCCATGATAAAACATCCTTTAAATGATCTTCCGGATTTTAATCAGTGGAGCGTAAGTAAACTTGAAAAGAATTTAGCGAAAATTCGCTAAATTTTTCACCCGCCCCTTTACTTATTCTGCAAAACGGTTTACATTTGTAGCGAAAATTCGCTAATTTTTTATTTAGCCCAAAAATAATTGACCCAATGGATGCGGTAATGACCAATACAGCCTTAAAAGGCGGAGAATTCTTGATTAAGGATTCCATCATCGACGATATTTTTATCCCAGAAGAAATTACCGAAGAGCAGGTAATGATTCAGGGCACGGTACGTGATTTTGTAAATAATGAAATCCTGCCGAATGCGGTAAAAATCGAAAATCAAGAAGATAACATCGCGCCGAGGTTGTTGGAAAAAATGGCGGAATTGGGTCTTTTGGGTACCGACATGCCAGAATCGTATGGCGGTATGGAATTGGACAACAACACCAATACCCTCATCTGCGATGCGCTCGGACCTGCCGGTTCGTTTACGGTATCTTACGCAGCACACATTGGTATCGGGATGTTGCCTATCCTTTATTACGGAACGGAAGCTCAAAAAGAGAAATACTTGACGCGCTTGATTTCTGGAGAGTTAAAAGCAGCGTATTGTTTGACTGAACCAGGTTCAGGTTCTGATGCTTTGGCCGCAAAAACGCGGGCTGACTTATCCGCTGATGGCACCCATTATTTGATGAATGGTCAGAAAATGTGGATCTCCAATGCTGGGTTTGCCGATATATTTGTTGTTTTTGCCAAAATAGACGGCGACAAATTCACTGGATTTATCGTGGAACGCAATTCGCCAGGATTGACCTTGGGTGCTGAAGAACACAAATTGGGCATCAAAGGATCTTCAACCCGCCAAGTGTTTTTTGAAAACGTAAAGGTACCTGCCGAAAACGTACTCGGCGCCATCGGCAAAGGCCACTTGATCGCCTTTAACGTATTGAACGTAGGCCGTTTCAAGTTATGCGCATTGAGCCTGGGCGGTGCTAAAATGAGTGCTACAACGGCTGTAAAATACGCCAACGAGCGCGTACAATTTGGTGAAGCTATCGCCAACTTTGGCGCTATTCAGTACAAATTGGCGGAACAAGCCATCCGTATTTTTTCAACAGAAAGTGCATTGTACCGGGTTTCAAACCTCTTGGAATTAAGAAAACAAGAAGAGGCGGCCAAAGGCTCTACTTTTGCTGAAGGTAAATTGCATGCTGCTGAAGAGTACGCCATTGAATGTTCTATTTTGAAATTTACTGGTTCGGAAGCATTGGATTATGTAGTGGATGAAACCCTACAAATTCATGGCGGGATGGGGTTTTCAGAAGAAGGTACCGCTGCTCGTGCTTATCGCGACTCACGGATCAACCGTATCTACGAAGGTACCAATGAAATCAACCGCTTGCTGACCATTGATATGTTGCTCAAGCGCGCAATGAAGGGTGCTTTGGATATTGTAGGCCCAGCTTGGGATGTACAAAAAGAATTGGCCAGTATGCCTTCATTGGAACAACCCGAAGGTGCTTATGGCGAGGAGAAAAAAGCCATCAAAGATTTCAAAAAGGCAGTATTAATGACTGCTGGAGCTGCTGCCAAATTGCAAATGGAAGGCAAGCTCAACCTCAAAGATGAGCAAGAAATTTTGATGAACGTTGCCGATATGTTGGCAGATCTATTGTTGGCAGAATCACTTTTGTTGCGCGTTGAAAAATTGGCGGGCATGCAGAAGGAAATCAGCCAGGAAGTGTACGATGCAATTTTGAAAGTATTTATTCATGATGCTACTTCCAGAATAGCAAGTGCTGGCACCGATGCTTTGGCCTCTTTTGCTGAAGGCGATTTGCTGCGTACCATGTTGATGGGACTCAAAAGATTTACCAAATATCCGGCGCAAAATGTGAAAGCCTTGCGTCGTAAAATAGCCTCGACCCTAATCGAAGCCAATGAGTATTGTTTCTAAGGAACGGGTGAACAATAAATTGATACTTTATTTTTAACCGTTCCTATGCCAGTTTGAGATTCCCTTTAGTTGGTCGAAGGGGTCTTGAACTGCGCCAATCAAATCGGGAGTGTTTGGATGAAATCATCTAAGCATTCCCGATTTTTTTTCCTTCTATTTGGAGAGGTCAAATATAAAAATGCCTTGACGTACGCGATGAGCGCAACCTATTTTTGATTAAAATAAAAGGCAAACGCACCAACAACCATACCGCAAAGCCCAAAAAACGCAATTCACGCGATTCGGTAAAAAATAGCAAAACAACCAATAGTGTAAAATGCAGCATTTTGATCCAAAAAAGCATATGCAATCCAATGCTAAGGGTGGTGAGGAGTATACCAACTACTAAGCTCCGCACAATGGGGCGTTGCCAGCTTTCTGGGTGTAAAGCAAGCATCATTCCTGCCAATAAAACGCTGAGTAGTAATAAAAGTAGCCGATTGGGATTAGACCAAAAGTAAAACAGACAAACCAAAACGCCGATGAAAACAGCGAGGTTGAGCAGTAATTTGTTTTTCATGAGATGTTAGGGTCGGATATTTAATAGTTTTTCTAAGGCGTCCAAATGAGCTGCAAAAGCTTTTTTACCCAATTCTGTTACGCGATAGGTGGTGTTTGGTTTTTTACCGACAAACTGTTTTTTTACCTCAATGTAGGCTTCCTTTTCCAGGGCCTTGATGTGGCTGGCTAAGTTGCCATCGGTTACTTCCAGCAATGTTTTAAAACCATTGAACTCCATCCAATCATTGACCAATAGAATGGACATGATGCCCAGTCGCACCCGGTGATCGAAAGCCTTATTAAGATCCGCGATGATGTCTTTCATAGCGTTTTTCTAGTTGGAAGTAGGTTGCTCGTATTTGCGATACATGTACCACCCATAGCCAATGTGTAAAATGCCAAAACCAAGGGCCCAACAAAGCAAGCCATAACCGATGAAAAAAGTAGCGATCAGGCCTAAAACAATCTCTGCTGCGCCCAGGTAACGGATGTCGTTGAGGGTGTATTTACTGGCATGTACTAACGCTAAACCATAAAAAATCAATGCTGCTGGAGCTACCAAACCCACCAATCCATGGTAGATCAATCCCAAAATAAAGATAAAACCGCTGGTCAATGGAATAGCCAGATTAATCAGCAAGCGCTGAACCAGAGGATCCCAAATTTTTTGCCCTTTTAACTTCGCTTTGCGCGTGGTAAAAAAAACTGCACTTCCTAGAGCTCCAATAAATACCACCACCGCATCGATCAAAAAAAACTGCCAGGCCGTAAGCCCCCAGCGGTGCAATTCCTGCAATTTGAAAGGGTAGTAATCATCCTGCCCAAATGGCCAACGCCCCAAGTAGGCACTGGCAAAACCCGCTCCGATCAGGGCAAAAATGCCCGCACTCACGCCAGATAATCCGCTAAGCGAAATAAACCGCGATGAACGCTCCATGATGGAACGAATTTCCTGGAGGGTTTCAAAATGTTGTCGATGGTGTTGCGTCATTGTAAAGTGCTTTGAAATTCAAAGTTAATGGTTTTATCATTTACTGCAAACTTTTTTTTCAAAAAACCAACGTCGGGATTCTGTTCATGGTTTTTTGACTTTCAATTCAAATAGCTAATACCGCAGTTCACATTCGGAACGCTGTTGATTCACCAGAATTAGCTGGGTATTTGGCCTTTTCTCGCCCACTTTTGTAAACAAATGGAAGCGGCACGACGCTTATCCAGTCACCCAATACACCAATCATTTTTTCACCACATACCTGTTATTATGAAAAACATTTTTAGAATCCTACTTTTTTTACTGGCCTTAACCGGTATTCAAGGGCTACAAGCGCAAGGTTTTCAAACCGTAAAAGGCGTTATCATCGACAAACAATCAGAACAGCCCTTGATTGGCGTTACCATTCAGTTGTTGCAAGTTGAGCCGATTATAGGGGCGGTTACCGATGAAAACGGACGCTATGCAATGGAAAAAGTGCCTATTGGCCGTCAAGCGTTTCGGGTCAGTTATTTAGGGTACAATGCCATTACCTTGCCTAACGTGCTGGTAGGCGCTGGCAAAGAAGTTATTTTAGATATCTCCTTGGAAGAATCCGTAGTACAAATGAAAGAAGTGGTCGTATCGGCCGCAGTTGAAAAAGATAAAGCCAATAACGATATGGCTGCGGTAAGTGCACGTTCGTTCAACCTAGAAGAAGTTAACCGTTATTCGGGCGGGCGGAATGATGTGGCGCGTTTGGCGGGCAATTTTGCTGGCGTCGCTGCGGCTAACGACTCGCGCAACGATATCGTGATTCGGGGTAATGCACCTACCGGTTTGCTGTGGCGCTTAGAAGGCATTCCTATTCCCAACCCTAACCATTTTTCTACATTAGGCACTACAGGAGGGCCAGTAAGTGCATTGAATCCGAACTTGCTGCGCAATTCAGACTTCATGACTTCGGCCTTCCCCGCCGAATATGGGAATGCTTTATCTGGTGTGTTTGACGTTGGCTTTCGCAGCGGCAACAAAGACCACCACGAATATACCTTTCAGTTGGCAGCTTTCAGCGGTTTGGAGGTAATGGCGGAAGGACCATTGAACAAAAAGCACAACGGGAGCTATTTGGTCAGCTTTCGCAACTCTTTTGTACAGTTGGCCAATGCAGTAGGTATCCCAACGGGTACCAATTCTATTCCCAATTACCGCGACCTTTCGTTTAAAGTAGATTTGGGCAATTCCAAGTTGGGGCGTTTTTCCTTTTTTGGCATTGCTGGTACGAGCAAAATTGATTTCCTAGGCAGCAAAGTTGATGCCAACGATCTTTTCGCCAATCCCAACGAAGACGCTTATGCCCGCTCGAGCTTGGCCATTGTAGGGATGCGGCACAACCTGGTTGTGGGCAAAAATGCCTATTGGCGTACCGTAATTTCGTTTTCTAGTTCTGGTAACCGCTACGACAAAGATCAACTTATTGGTGCGGATAAAATCAAACCTCAGCCAGTGACAGATGTGGATGATTTTACCAATACCGCTTCAGTCTCTTCCTACTACAACCGCAAGTTCAACGCCCGTTTTACTTTACGTACTGGCGTTTTGGGACAAGTATTTGGCGTGAACAGCCGCGTATTGGATCGCGAAAATCGTCCGGATGTGAATGAAGACGGTTTGCCCGACTGGGTTACTTTGCGCGATTTTCACGGCAACATTGGTTTGTGGCAAGCCTTCGCACAGGGGCAATGGCGCTTAGGCGAGAAATGGACGGTGAATGGTGGGTTACACGGACAATATCTGGGCATATCCGATAAATTTGCTTTGGAGCCACGTTTGGCGATGAGCTGGAATTTTTTGCCCAACCAAACCCTCACCCTTGGGTATGGTTTACACAATCAAATGCAGCCAATGCCCGTGTTTTTTTATCAAGAACAGGTGGCGCATGGCGTATACCAAAACCTCAACCGCAAGCTTAACTTTACCCGCAGCAACCATTTTGTATTGGCTTACGACCGACGGTTTGGAACCCAGTGGCGTTTGAAAGCGGAGACTTACTACCAGGCCATCGATCACGTGCCAGTGCAGCCTATTTCATCAAGTTTTTCTTTGCTGAATGCCGGGGCAGATTTTGTTTTCCCGGAAGCAGGTACACTGACCAACAAAGGAAAGGGAAGAAACTATGGGGTTGAACTTACCCTGGAAAAATTCTTCAGCAAGGGCTACTACGCGCTGTTGACTGGGTCTTTGTTTGATTCTAAATACACTGGTAGCGATGGTAAAGAAAGGAATACGGCTTTCAATAACAAGTACATTTTAAACGTTTTGATTGGTAAAGAATTCAAATTTGGCAAGGACAAACGCAATGCCTTTACGCTTGATGCCAAGTTTGCTACGGCTGGCGGAAAATACTTCACGCCAGTCGATTTGGCTGCTTCCCAAAAAGCCAACAAGGAAGTTCTACAGGAGAACATTGCCTTTAGCGAACGTTTGCCCAACTATCTGCGGATGAATATCAAGTTGGGGTATCGAGTCAATAGCAAGAGCCGTCGGATGTCGCAACAGTTTTTTGTTGATTTGCAAAACATAACCAACCACAAAAACCTTTTTGTACGGCGGTACAATATTTTGAATGGCCAAATCAATGATGTATTGCAAACCGGTTTTTTCCCCGACCTACTCTATCGGGTACAATTCTAAAAAAATGCTTAAATTCGTATGATGATGACAAAACAACAACGGCGCAAGCAGGAGGTAATCAGGCTGATTGGAGTGGACGATAGACTGGCCATTGCCATTGGCATTCCATTGGTTGCTTTTCTGGTGCCGTTGTTGTTTTTTATCGATGATTTGCCAAATGGTATTCGGAGCTATTGGCCTAAGTTTATCATCTCTCTCATTCACACTATTAGCTTTTGGTTTTCGGTAAGGGGTATCATCATTTTTATGCGAAAAAGATATCCCCTTGCTAAAGAAACAGGAAAACGTATTCTCTTCAGTTTTTTATTGCTGATTCCGATATACCTGGTCATCAGTATTTCCATTGATTTGATCTGTTTCCCCATCGTAAATTTCTTTGGCGGTAATAAAATTCCTATTGATTTTTTTAGAGCCAATGTGGCTTCTATCACGATTATCGCCCTGGTTTGGGCCATTTATGAAAGTATTTATATGTATGCCCGTTGGAAGGATTCTATCGTGGAGCAGGAGCGATTGCACAGTCAATTCATTCAATCGCAGTTAGAAGGTTTGAAAAGTCAGGTAAATCCCCACTTTTTATTCAATAGCCTGAATACATTGGCCTACATCATCCCGGAAGATTCAACAAAAGCAGTAAAATTTGTTGAAAAACTAGCAAAAGTATATCGCTACATTCTAGAAATACAGGATCGCCGACTCATTCCCCTCCATGAAGAATTGGCGTTTTTAGAGTCCTATATTTTTTTACACCAAGAGCGGTTTGGTAAAAACCTGCAGGTAAAATTGAAAGTCTCGGAAGAGGCGAGGCACAATCTGATTGTGCCACTGTCGTTACAAATCCTATTTGAAAACGCATTTAAGCACAACATCATCTCCAACGAACATCCGCTTACCGTGTCGTTGGTAGCAACCACTACTAAGCTTACCATTTGTAACAACCTCCAACGCCGCAACAGCAATGGGGAATCCACCAAAATTGGTTTAGCGAATATCCAAAATCGCTATGTCTATTTCACCGATCAACCAGTGGTGATTGAAGAGACAGAATCCATTTTTTCAGTAACCATCCCTTTGATTCAGTCGCCAGTGTTGGTTGAGTTTGAATAATAGCTACGGTAGTGTTAATTTGTTAATCCTTCGCTACTTGACAAACAGTTGGGCTCAATTCTCGTTTTACCTTCAACTATTGTTTCACCAAATCAAAAACAAGATGATGAAATTGAGATACCTAGGGCAATGCCTAGGATTGACAGCCCTGTTTTTTTTGCCATTTTCAAATAATGGTACCCTACAAATAAAGATTGAAGGCGCTCAGGCGAACAAAGGAAAAATTTATCTGGCTATGTACGCTAAAGAGGAAACCTTTTTAGATGAAAAAGCCACCTACCGAAGAGATATCATCACGCTTCCTGAACAAGGTTCGTGCATCTATAACATTACGAATTTGTCTTTTGGAAAATATGCCATCGCAGTGTATCAAGATCAGAATGGCAATAGCAAACTTGACAATAATATATTTGGGATTCCCGCTGAGCCTTTTGGATTTTCCAATAATCCAAGCGCCAAATGGCATAAACCAAAATACCAGGACGCCGTTTTTGAATTTAAAGAAGATCGACAAACCATTGGTATACAAGTAAAAGCATGGAGTAAGCAGTAGCTTATCAGATGCGGAAATAGGAAAAATGTAGGAAAAATTTGCAACTACGAATCGTTTCGTATATATTTGTCTACGAAACGGTTCGTATTTTAAAAAAGAACGGGATGAGTAGCGAGAAAACGCCACAACCTACGGAGGGGGAACTAGAAATTCTACAAGTTTTGTGGGAGCATGGAGCTGCAACCGTACGTTTTGTGAACGACAAGCTAAATGAAAAACGGGAGGTAGGGTATACCACAACTTTGAAGCTATTGCAGATCATGGTTGAAAAAGGTCTGGCCAGACGGGATACCCAGAGCCGCACGCACATTTACGAAGCGAGTAGTTCGGAAGCGGACATGCAGCAAAATCTGCTGCAAAAGTTTGTAGACAGCACCTTTCGGGGTTCGGCGATGAAAATGGTTTTACAAGCGCTTGGTAACTCGGATGCTTCGCGAGAAGAGTTGGATGAAATCAAAAGTTTGATTGATCAGATTGAAAAAAAGGCTTAACACTTGTACGCTATGCAAGGAATCTCTGCCGAAATGATTTATGCTTTAGGCTGGATGGTGGTCAACTCCCTCTGGCAAAGTGCGGTAATTGCGCTGGTATTGGCCGCTTTGTTGATCAGTTTTCCAAGGCTTTCAGCCCATTGGCGGTACAATGCAGCTTATGCCGCATTGATCCTTGTGGTGACGGCGGCAGGTTGGACATTTTTTCATTACTATCATCAGGCACTTACGGTGGCGGCTTTGCCGGCAAGTGATTGGGTTTGGTCGGTTCAGCAATCCCCGATTGCTGGTGTTGAAAAAACAACAACGCCAGTGTTTTGGGAAGATTGGAAAAACTGGTTCAATGATTACTTTGATCGGAACTTGCCTTTGATTGTTTATGTGTGGTTCAGCGGGTTGGTTTTTTTTATGCTTCGGTTGTTGGGGGGCGTGGCTTATGTTCAGCACCTCAAACAGCATGGCATTCAAGAGATACCAGCTTACTGGCAACAACAGCTTAGCCAATTGGCGAGTACATTGCAGCTGCAACGATTGCCCATATTGCAAGAGTCGACCAAAATCCATGTACCTATGGTGATTGGTTATTGGAAACCGACTATTCTGATTCCACTTGGAATGCTGGGAGGATTGAGTCAGGCGCAAGTAGAAGCCATATTGGCCCATGAGTTGGCACATATTTACCGCCACGATTTTTTACTGAATTTGTTTCAGACCCTCATTGACGTTCTTTTTTACTTTAATCCGGCCGTTTGGTGGATCTCCGCCACCATCCGCAACGAACGCGAACACTGTTGTGATGATATTGCCGTAGCTATTTGCGGCAATGCTTTGGTGTATGCCAAGGCACTGGTTCATTTGCAAGAATTGCGACTGGGTAGCAATCCCATGTTGGCAATGGCGGCAGTGGGTCGGCGCAAAGTGTTGTTGTCGCGGGTGCGTCGCATATTACATCAACCATCAAATGCACCAGACATTATGGAAAAATTCACAGTTACCTGCTTGATACTTTTGGCAGGTTTGTTTTTATCGGTAAAGGCAGAATACAAAGATGCACCTTTGCCCGAAGCAGTTTCGATCAGTACAGCGGGTAAGTTTACTTCACAAACGGATACGCTTCCTCCTGGCAACATTAAGCTTCGTACCAGTAAGAATGGCAAAAAATTTGACGTGGTAGTCGAAAATGGCGCTATCAAAGCGCTAAAAGTAAATGGAAAAGAGATACCGGCAGCGGAATTCAAGACTTATGAAAATGAGGTAGCACAACTGATCAAAGATGTGCCTCCGCCGCCTCCGCCACCTACACCGCCCACTTCACCAACAGCTCCTTTCCCGCCTACGCCGCCAGGATTTCCGAATATGCCTGCCCCGCCTTCTCCTCCTGGCGTTCGGCACAATGGTCAAGAAGAAGTGATCATCAAACGCATTGGACCAGATGGGCAGCAGCACATTGAAGTTCAAGTGACACCAAGAGCCGAATATGGCCAGAAAATCGAAAGATCCTTTATTATCAAAGATGGGGATTCCATTGAAATCGTGCGCAACTATGCTCCGGAACCAAAGACGTATAATTTTCAATATGGCGGCATGCCTGCCCCGCATCCTCGCGCTTATGGCTCGGAACGGCCGATGACTTTTGAATACAATTTTGATATTGCAGATTCTATTCGCAGCAACATCGACAAGAACATTAATGTAGTCATCAATGCTGACGAAATTCAGCGAATGACACAAGATGTGCGGCAAAGGGTAATCATCGATGGGCAAAAGATGAGGAATGATATGAATCGGCAGTTTCGCAGGGCGCCGTTTCAGGGCATGCGCGCTCCTGATGTAGATGTCAGAATGGAAGGGCCGGGAAGTGGACGTAGCTTTTTTCGTGGAGGAGGTACTCCCAATTCAGTTATCGAAGAAAGCCTTTCCGAAGATGAATTGATCGCAATGGGGAAGCCTTACTCTTTTGAATTGACCAAGGCGCATTTAAAGATTGACGGCACAAAAATGCCGGAGCCGCTCCATCAGAAGTACTTGAGAATTTACGAGCAGAGCTCGGGGATGCGTTTGGAGGATAAGAGCAGGATCATTATTAAAAAATGATAGCCCTACTTAGCGATTGCAAAAAAGCTTAAAAAACAGATGATTAGTTGTTAGTCGGAGCGTAGGAAAACATTATGTTTTCAGTAGTCTCTTGTTTGAACAGACTTGCTAAGGAACGGGTGATGATTGCTTTTTCACCCGTTCCTGAATAGCAAGTCTGTTCTTTTTTTACTTCCATCCCAATCCAGAAATGGTGGCCGCTTGAACAATGGGCTCTTGATAAAAAATAGCGTAAAGAATACAAGCTACGAATACCAAAAATGCCAAAACAATGTCCATAGACGGTTTAATGGTCGCGTTGGGTTTTGTTTGATTCATAAGATCAAAGTGTTAGTTCGGGATTATTAATTTACAAGCGTTCTCCCGTGATTAATAAAGTGTAGTTCAACCAATGTGTAATTATCTAAAATCAAAACCAATGGCTTTTAGTAAAAGAGATTGGTTTTTTATCCTTGCAAATACCCCGGTTTAATGGCGTAAGTAACTTCTTTTCTAGCGATCTAACCAAGTCTTAAATACCCCCACCTTCTCACGGCTTACCACCACATCGAATGTGGCGACTGGAGAAATATCCAGCTTAAGTCGATTGTTGAAGTAAGGATGGATCTTAATGATCGCATCGGCACTCAAGATAATTTTTCGGTTAATTCGAAAAAACTGACTAGGATCAAGCACTGCTTCCAGTTGCTCTAAAGTGTAATCCAAGTGCTGTTTTTTACCATCGGTTAGACGCGCAAAGACTATGCTATCCTCTGAGTAACAATAACGTACGTCACGTACGAGGATATAGGAAAGGGAATTTCCTTGTTTAACGAGAAATCGTGCCTTAAAGGTAGGGGTTTGAAAGTTATTAAGCAAATGACTGACCAAAGAACTGTCGAAAGAAATGTAGTTTCCTACCATTTTGTCATATTTCTGGAAAGCAGTAGCCAGCTCTTCGCTCGTTATTGGCTTCAACAAGTAGTCGATGCTATTCAGTTTAAAAGCTTTGAGGGCGTATTGATCATAAGCGGTGGTGAAAATGACCATCGACTGCACGCTGATCTGATTGAAGATTTCGAAACTTTGTCCGTCGGCGAGGTGAATATCGAGAAAAATGAGATCGGGGGAAGGATTCGATTGGAGCCAACGAACGGAAGCGGTAATAGAATCACAAATTCCTAAAATCACCGCATCGGGTCGACATTGAGCAATCAGTTGTTCTAAGCGCTTTGCTGCCGGTGTTTCATCTTCAATTAGAAGTACAGTCATAAGGGACACTATTAGTTAATCAAGCCTACTCCTAGTTGTAAGTGTTTGAGCCAAAACGCATTTGGGCTCAACCATGTTGCCAAAAGCCAGGTTCTTTTGGATAGAATACGGTTTTAGACGTTTTTTTTGGTATTAAGGGCGAATTTATAGAGAAAATAAAAGATTTTATTTTTTAATATATTTTTTTATGTCAAAAAAATTAAATGATCAACTACAGAATTTTGTGTTTGTGTTATTATTGATTAACTTCACCGCTTAGATAGACTTTTAAAGTTCCCTCAATAACGCTAATTACAAAAAAAATGAAAACACGCGCTTTCTCCTGGGCATCTCTTGCCACTGTTGCATTGGCTTCTCACCACTTTCCAGCACTATTTTTTTCTTTTCCGCTTAAAAGCTAGCTTATACTGCGGCAGGTTATAGGGATAACGCCATTGGGCTTTATTCCTCCCCAATCAGCCAGGTATCCTTATTGATTTTTTTAAGACTAGAACAAAATTAGCGGAGCCACATGATTGCTGAACTCAAGGAACTTATCCTGGTTGTAGAGCAAAGTCACCCAAATATCAATCAGGTATTGGGCAAAAACAAAGCTCAAGCCACCAAAATGCGCCGATTGTATGATGGGATCATCAAAGGCGAATACCTTACCGACAATGAGGCTACGCTAAAACTATACCCTGAAGAAAACAAACCTAACAGTTACCGCAAACTAAAATTCAGTTTGCGTGAAAAATTGATTGACGCACTCTTTGGCCTAGATAGCCAAACCAATTCACTGAATCAATATCAACGTGCTTACTACGAATGCCATAAGCAATGGGCAGCAGTGAAAATTCTTTTGGGCAAAAACGCCGACCTTTCTGCCCTTAATTTGGCATTAAAACTCTACAAAGAAGCCGAATACTACGAGTTTACAACTGTTGCGATGGACATGGCTTCGGTTTTGCGCCTGCATTATGGGATTAAGGCTGGGAACCTAGAAAAATACACCAGTTTTAGTGAAGCTTTTGATCGGTTATCAGTGCTGTATCTTTTAGAAAGTAAGGCGGAACAATTGTATCTGGACCTGATTATCAGTCGCGTAAATTCTAAAGAAATTAAGGAAAAAGAGATTGAACTCGTTAGATTTAATTACGAGAAAATCAATTCTTTAGTCGCGAAAAACGATAGTTATCGCTTGCAACTGTACCGGTCATTGATTCACCTGATTTATTTCACGGAGCTTCAAGATTTAGAAAAGGCGCTTGCTGCTTGCAATGATTTTATAGCCTATTTTGAAGCAAAGGACTATGTGGCGCATGTGCCGCTACAAATTTTATACTATCAAAAATTGCGGTGCTGTTTTGAGTTGAATCAATTTGCGGAGCGTGAAAAACTCGAAGAAAAATGCCGCCAATACCTCAGCGAAGGCACCTATAACTGGTTTCGATTCAAGGAATTGCTCATCAGGATGGCGCTGCATCAGGGAGATTACACTACGGCTTACCGACTTTATGATTACAGCACCAATTTGGATCGATTTTCATTTTTGCCAGATAACGTACGGGAAGTTTGGACCATCACCGCCGCCTATTTGTATTTTTTGAATATCACAGGAGCCTTAGGAGAGGCGCAACAAAAACTCAAAATAAAGCAATTCAGGGTCAGTAAGTTCCTCAATGAAACTACGCTCTATTCGAAAGACAAAAGAGGCATGAACATCGCGATTGTCATTGTGCAATACCTGATCATTTTGGCGGAAAAAAAATACTCGATCGCCATTGATCAATTGGAGGGATTGGGACAATATGCTTACCGGCACCTCAAAAAACCTGAAACCCAGCGGAGTCGGAATTTTATAAAGATGCTTTTACAGATTCCTATTTCCGGATTCAGCGCTGTGGAATTTGAAAAAAAGGCAGCCTCCTACCTGAAGCGGCTCACTGAAACGTCTGGAAATCAAACGCAGCTGAAGTCGGAAATCGAAATTGTGGATTATGCCCAATTGTGGGCCATACTCTGCCGATTCTATCACCAAAAAAACAAGACTTGATGTAATAATTTTTTCACATTTTAATTTCTTCGCTAATGAAACATTATGACAAACCAGGAATGCTACCAATTTCTCGACAGGTAGTCGTTGATGTAACGACTGTTTAACGAAAAACACAATTGGAAGCAAAGGAGGAGAAGCCTAGTGAAAGTTTTCACTGGGCTTCTTTTATTTTGGAAAAAAAATCAGAATGAAAGATGTTTTTGAAAAATTGGAATGGTTTTTGCTATCAACAATGTGTGGGGACTTCCTGTCTTTAGCTCCACCAAAGGCCAAGCGTTGCTTTGACGATTTGGTTTTTTTAAATATTTTGATTCAAAAAAAGTAATGCACCAGCAGTTATTCGCTGAATGTAAACATTTGATTTTTTGATAGATATATCATTTTATGCACAGCCAAAACCTCAAATTCGAGGTAACACTTCCCTTAGCGCGCGTTTCAAAATTCTCTTCAGTATCCAGCATCTTTGGGCTGCGCTAATTAACAATTAACGCGCTTTAAGCGCTCTATACCTAAGTAAGTTGAATCTAAAAGGTGGCTATTCAGCCTACCGTGGTCTCTAAATGAACGAATCTTTCGCCTAGAAAGGTCTGTACCACCAAAATCCATTATACCAAAAAATTAGCGCAGGCTTTTATGCCTTAAAAACCGATCAAAAACGACACGTTCAGGCTGCTTTATAGGCTGCCTGTGGGTATTTATACAATTTTTGTTTGACTTTTTTTACGCTAAATGACGAATCTGATGAAAAAGAGAAACCTTACCCCCCAAGAGGTGACTCCGCACGTTTTTTTACGGCGGATGTTGCACTTTACAGGGACGGGATTACCATCCTCTCCGTACAATCTCCTTTTTGGGGGATCAGGCCAAGGCAAAAACTTGCTGAATGCTGCCTTCTCATTGTTCTCAATTGCCCTATTGCCCATTTTGGCGTGGGGTTCTTTGTTTTTGGGAACACCTTCAGTTAAAACTGATCATGGCCAGAAGGTTTCTTTCTTTTCCATGTACCACCACCAGAATGAGCGCGCTGAGTTAGCGACGATTCAGCAGTGGTTATTGCCAGCGTCTATCGCTAATGGAGACTTTAACGCCAGTATTTCGGCGAGCTCTTCCACAATAGTAGCTGGTAATTCAGTGGTTTATACCATCAACTACTCTACCGGCGCCACTGCTTCCAACATCTCAGGAGCAAAAATTGTGGTGTTTTTGCCGATTCCCAACCTCAACAGCGGTTTGATTTCGTTCAACGGAACACCTGCTGTGCTATCTTCTGCATTGACGTCAACCATGGGCGGCTACAATTACACCATCAACTTCAAGTCGCCTTTGGCGGCGGGTATCCAAGGGATGATGGAATTGACGGTTGTTTACCCCCAGAATGTGCTTTGCGATGGCTCAGTTGTAACCGCTACCGCTACCGCAACAGTAAGCAATGTAGGGAGCGACAACAATTCCAACGACAACTCCGCCAGTGTAACGGTAAGCGATCCATCCATCCCTTGGACGGTTGAAATTACCCAAGATAACCTGCGTACACTGGGTCAAATATCAAACTATACGGTTAAAGTAAAAAAAGCTTCCGGTACACCATTCAACTTGAGCAATGCCACGGTTTCGGTTACCATTCCTGCCGGCGCTACCGTCAATTCTTGTTCAAGCTGTTCTCAATCTGGAAATACCCTGACTTGGGGACCAACAACTTTTTCATCAAATACCAACTATGCAGTAAATCTTACATATGATACGCCAACATTTATTTTTGGTCAAAAAGTAGCACTTAGTACCAATTTAAGCGGCTTCAATACCACTTGTAATAAATCAGTAACCGGAACCGATATGGTAATGGGCAATATCCCATCTCCTCCTCCTCCGGCGCCTAATGTTGCTTGTAGCACACCTACCCTTTCAAATACGGTAATTGGGCAAACAGGAACTACCGATGTTACATTTAGCAACTCGGGTAATGTCCCTTTGACTTCATTTAAAGCAACCGTTGATTTTCCTGATGAGGCGCAGATTAGTGCTATCCCCGCTGCCACGTATTCTACTGGAGGCATTAATGTTACGGTTTTCTATAAAACTAGCACAGGAACTAACAGCAGTTACAGCTTCGTTACCAGTACTTCAACTGCTGGCGGCGGACTCAACAGCATACCTGGCGGTGAATACTTGACTCAAATCATGTATAGTTTTACCGATCCAGTACCGGCAGGTTTTATGCCTAGCAGTCCGATCTCTTTTGCATATACGGTAGTCAACAAAACCGTAGATAACGCCACTACAGTTAATGGCGCCAACCCGCGCATTACTGATGGCACTTGTTTATCTTGCGCCACCGATGCAGCCAATGGCAGCGGATTTGGTTGTATGCAGGTGAACATTGATGTAACTGGTAAATACAACCTTACAACTAAGAATTCCAATTGCTCCGTTTCTAATGTGGTGCGCGACCCTGCAATTGGGCCGCAAAACATTGTTAAAGGCGCGTCGACAACCAATGCTTTCCCTCAAGATGTGGTAACATTTACCCTGCAATTTGACCATTGCGGAGTGGATGATCTCACTGGCGCAAAACTGGCCGATGTATTACCTTCGCAGTTTACTTATATTGCTGGCAGCTCAACTTTTAAGCAAGGTTTAAATGCTGCTGTACTAGTATCAGATCCTAACAACGTATCTAATACCTTAACTTGGACTTTGCCCACACTTTTAAAGGGTGATCAAGTTGCCAATGCCAATAATTACGAGTGTACCACTTACATTCTGTCTTTTGGAGCAAAAGTAAATGACGGTACGAAACAGGGAAAATTAACCAACTGCTTTACGTTAGCAGGATCCGTGCCCGGCAACCCCGATGCCATTGAGGTTTGCAAGACCAGTGAATTACAAGCCTGCGCTGATGTAAACATCCTGCCTGTTGGTCCGAACAACCCTAATAAAATTGTTTGTTCGGATTTGACCGCTCCTTTCGACGCCATCTTCCCACAAGACGACATCCGCTACAAAATGACCTGGACAAACGAGGGTAATTTTGACGTGGTAAAAGAAATGGCGGTTGATAAATTGCCAGCACAATTCACCTATACGCCCAATTCAATCGTTTACAGCGCCAACCTGAAAGCGCTGATCGATGCGTATAAAGTGGGTAACCCAAGTTACAACCCATTTTCAGCTACACCGCAACCAGATGGGACGACATTATTGAAGTGGGACTTCACCGGTCTAACCCTTCCTGGCGATGGGGTAAAGTTTGAAATCGTCTTTGATACCAAAATTAAATCCGCTACTCCTCCGGGAACTCTAACGAACTGCTTCAATGTAAATGGAGAGTCTGCTCCTGGTCAGGGTGGTAACGTGCGGATGGATGAAGTAGGCGATTGTGAAGATATAACTGTAAAACCGGTAGGTCCGGTTAATACCAGCAAAACTTCTACTGAGTCAGATGGAAATGTGCAACCTACCGACGAATTTTTTTATACGTTATCTTTCCAAAACTCTGGCGCATTTGCTGTTTCCAACCTTAAAATAATCGATATTCTGCCTAGTAGCTTAGAGCTGGTGCAGACAGAAGCCATCGTATACAGCAACATTCCGAATCCAACATCATTCAGCTATGATGCAATGACGCGTCAGCTGAGTTGGGAATGGATTAGTGTGACTGGAGCCGACCCCGGCAACGAGCTGTCAAATACCAAATCCATCACCTTCAAGGTGCGGGTAAAACCAGGCACCTTGGCCAATGTGAAGATCAACAACTGCTTCCGCATTGATGGTCAAGGAACCAACATTGATCCGCGTCGCCAAACTGGTAGTGGAATACTTTCTCCTTATTTGCAAGAAGCTTGCAGCAGTGAGTTGAGTGTGCTCACCCTTGCAATAGTAACTTCGCGCAAAGGGATCAAAGGCGAATGCGACGAAGATTTCGTCTATTTCAATCCAGACGGCGCATTGCCTCCTGATTTGAACAACCTCAACGGTATTGGCCGCACGGTACCTGGTGGCGAGGCGACCTATCGTTTGCAAATTTCCAACCCAGGTAACATTGTGATTCAAAAGGTGGTATTGATTGACATCCTGCCTTTCATTGGCGATAAGGGCGTTTTGCGGGTAGATGAAGATCGTTTGACCGCTTGGCGGCCAACGCTATCTGAACCGATTACCGCTCCTGCGGGGGTAACGGTCTATTACTCGGTAGAACAAAATCCTTGTCGCAGCGAGTTTTCACCAGCCATCAATCCAAGCGGTTGTACTGGGCCTAACTGGAGTACAACTCCTCCTTCGGATATCTCATTGGTACAATCCGTTAAGTTAGATTTTAGCGGGTTGGACATCGGGCCGGCACAAACTTTCAGCATCGACTGGAAAATGTATGCGCCTTTTAATGCACCAGTAGATATTATCGCTTGGAACAGCTATGCTTTCCAGGGTACCCGCAAAGACAATAACAACAAGTTTTTGACGGCAGAACCCAACAAAGTAGGTTTGGCCATCAAACGCGACCCAAAATCTTCGCTGGGTAACTATGTTTGGATCGACCGCAACAAAAATGGTTTGCAAGACGAACCAGCATCAGAAGGTATCAATGGCGTCAAAGTCACTTTGTATAAAACGACCAATATGGTCAAAGGTGACGGTGACGATCAACTCATTTCTTTTACCTATACAGTGAATGACTTTAACGGCAACCCAGGATACTATTTGTTCCCTGATTTGGATGCTGGAAAATACTATGTCATTTTTGACAAAAACACCCTTCCTGCAACTACTACCATTACTACTCCAGATGTCAACAACAATGGCAATGATAATACCGATAGTGATGCGGATGTAGTGATGGGTATGTCGGGGATAGTAACCTTGGGTCTTCCTGAGCAAAACCTCAGTGTGGACATGGGTATTACCCCTCCCGATTGTCTCCTCAACGGTACTCTGCTGACTCCAATCTGTTACGATAATGGTACGCCTTTAAATCTGAATGACGACAAAGTTACTTTAAGCAAACTTACTGCCTTGAAAACAGGCAGCACTGGTGGCTCTAAGTACACGTTGATCATTGAAAAATGTGTCCCTAATAAGCCAACTCTTCAGCTTCAGGTTGTTACTGGACTCAGCTACAACACGGAATATGGCCCATATGGACCCTATGATGTTGCGCAAGGCGAGCTGATTAAAGTAACGGTAATCGACGAAAGCAACCGGGCATGTCGATTGGTGGATCTGGTATTGGGTTGTTCTGACTATGGTGATTTACCACAGTCATATACCACGAGCGGTACCAATGCACCTCAACACCTCATCACCAACAACCTCAAATTGGGGGCAAGCGTCGATGCTGAATTGGACGGCGCGCCAGAAGCAATGGCTGGCTTGATGAGCGGCGGTGACGACAATAACGTAGGTCTGGTGACTATTGGAACTTCTTCTCCAGCTGGCGATGATGAAAATGGGGTGAAATTCCTTACCCCAATGGTACCAGGTAACCAATCCTGCATCGAAGTAACGGCGATGAACATGAACAATACAGCTGCCGTACTGCAAATGTGGATCGACTGGAATGGTAACGGCACTTTTGAAGCAGGCGAGGCCGTGACTTCGGGAAGTTTCAATGGCGCTGGTGGTGGAGCTGTAGTACCTGCTACAAATGGCCTGACGAATGCAAAACTATGCTTCGACGTTCCAGCGGATGCCGTGTTTGCCCCAGGCGGAGCAGCATTTATTCGCTTCCGTTTGTCGCCCAGCGGCAACTTGTCACCCAATAGCCAGACAACTCCGATCCCATATGGGGAAATCGAAGACTATAAATTACAATTGGGCAAAATCGGTAACCTGGTTTTTGAAGACCGCAACTTCAACGGCGTTCAAGACAGTGGCGAGCCAGGCATCTCAAATGTAAGTGTTGGCCTGACCTGGCTTGGCGCAGATGGCCAAGTAGGGGGTGGCGACGATGTAACCTATACTACGATCAAAACCGATCAAAACGGAAAATACTACTTCTGCGGCATCACCGATGGGCCTGGCGCCAGCGACAATCAGTTCAAACTGACGTTCTCGACGCCAGCGAACTTGACGCCAACGCGCACTAACCAAGGCAGTAATGATGTCAAAGACAGCGATGGAGCGCTCACCGGCATGGACTTGTCGATGACTATGGAGACCTTTGCCTTTACTTTCCCAACGCCAACAGCAGAAAATAGCACTGGCGATAGTGGTACTCCAGGAGTAGGCAATTTTGCCGACAACCAGACGGATGAGACCCACGACCAAGGCTTTGCTTCACTTGATTATGGCGACCTACCAGAATCTGGTAATGGCGATAAGTTCTTAACTACCATGACCAAAGGCGGCGCGGTACATGTCATTTATCCTAACTTCAAGTTAGGTGCCAGCATCGATGGTGAGCGTGATGCTACTGCTAACGCTACTGCTAGCGGTGATGATGCTACCAATACCGGCTCTGCTGATGATGAAGACGGGGTTACTTTCACTTCGCCTTTAATCCCAGGTTACAACGCTACAATTTCTGTAGTGTCAATGAATCCATTCAACTCTACTGCGGTATTGCAAGGGTGGATCGACTGGGACAACAGCGGTACTTTGGATGCCGGCGAGGCTTTGAGCTTTACCAGCAGCACCATTCCAACGAGCAATGCGACTACTACCTTTACCTTCCCCGTGCCAGCTGATGCCATTTTCAACGACGGTATGGTGTTTGCACGCTTCCGTTTGTCGCCTTCCGGTGGTCTTTCGGCTAACGGCCCGGATAAATACGACAACACCAAAACGGTGCCACAAGGTGAGGTGGAAGATTATAAGTTGAATGTTGTTAAGGTGGGCAACATCGTTTGGGAAGATTACGACAGTGATGGTTTGCAAGATGCTACCGAGCCAGGTATTGGTGATGTTACCATCCAATTGGTATGGGCTGGTCCTGACGGTAAAATTGCAACTACTGGCGATAACCAGACTTATGTTACTAAAACAGCTAAAACTGCTGCAGGCGATAAAATTGTTGGCGAGTACTATTTCTGCGGCTTGATCGGCGGCGCTAAATACAAATTGGTAGCCCTTACGCCCAATGATATGACGCCAACCCTTACTGATAAAGGCGATCAAACGAATGGCGGATTAACCGACAACGACGGCTTCCAAACCGGAACCGACAAGTCGATGATCATGACCGATTCTATCTCTATCACCGTACAGCAAGTGATCACTCAACCAACGGGTGAAAACAGCTTAGGGGACAATGGAACAGCCGGCGTAGGAACTTTCCCTGATAATCAGGTGAATGAGACTTACGACTTCGGATTTGTTTCTATCGACTTCGGCGACTTACCTGATAGCTACGATACTGATGATACCCCCGATAACAGCGGTGCACAACACACCATTCAACCCGGTAAATACCTAGGTAGCTGTGTGGATGCTGAACGCGATGCAGCGGTAGATGCCGTTGCTGGTCTGCGTGGAAAAGGCGACGATGGCGCTGCAAGCGCACGTACTGTGGGTACTTGCACTACTCCTAATGATGATGAAAACGGTGTTGAGTTCCTTACACCTTTTGTACCTGGCTACGAAGCTTGTGTACGGATTACCTATACTGCTATTGATCAGCCTGGTCTGGTTCGCAACGGTAAAACTTACTTGAGCGCCTGGGTAGATTACAATGGCAATAACCAATTTGATAATGGCGAACAAGCCATTACCGATTTGCCTTTGGCAGTAGGAACCAATGTGGTACGCGACATCTGTTTCACTGTACCCGTTACAGCTACATTTGCCAGCGGTGCAATTCGCTCTCGCTTCCGTCTTCACTGTGAGCCAGGTTTGAAATACAACGGCCCAGCTATTGGTGGGGAAGTGGAAGACTACCACATTCCAGTTGCCAAAGTAGGTAACTACGCCTGGTACGACAACGACCTCCGCGGCGATCAAACAACGACCGACAATCCAGTAACATTTTTGGATGAAAAAGGCGCCAATGGTTTGAGCGTAGTATTGATTTGGTACGGTCCAGATGGTCAGTTTGGAACTGCCGATGATCGTACTTACATCAAGAAAACCGCTACTGGAACTCAGGGCGAAGTAGAAGACGAAGGCGGTACCGCTGATGGCATCTACTACTTCTGTGGCTTGCAAGAAGGTAGCTTCCGCATGGTTCCTTTGAAGTATGCAACCAAATCAAATACTGGAGTAAATACATTGAAAGCTGCTGATGGCACCACTTATGACATCAGTGACGCCAAAAGCATCACCCAAAACAATGGCGGTACTACAAACGCTATTCGCCAAGAGTTTGAAATCTCTCGCAAAATATTGACCATTGCCAACAACCCTCCGGCTACCGATTTATTGGATAGCGACGACAATCCGATTGTTGATTTCTCCATTCCAAATTTGGTGAAATCAGGATTGATCAAAGGTGAAAATGGTGTAGGCGATGTTCCAAAGGTATACAACTACCCAGATACCTTGACCAACTTGAGCTTTGACTTAGGCTTGGTTCAGGAGCCAAATGTGGAGGTTATCCAAAGCATCATGGGTGTTGATTTCCCTGCTAGTGGTAAGTGTGGTAACTTCAACGTGATCGTTGATGTGTGCATCCAAAACACGGCAGGTAGCGCAATGGATTACCAGATGGGTGTTCCTTTGAACAACATCTTTGCTGCGGTGAACTTGAAAAAACAACTGGGAGTAGCCTTCGTTAGCACGGTAGGTACGCCTAAGTTGATCAAAACCAATGCAGAGCGTGGTTATCCAGGAACCAACTTGGTGGCGCCACAATCGTATCCAAGCATCAACACTAACTTCAACGGATCTACCGATACAGTTGTGTTAAAGGGCAACGACGGTTTGTTGTGGCCAGGTGAGAAAGTACTGGTGCGTTATGTATTCGAAGTGAGCCCAGAGTCGGTACCAATGATGCAGGGCATCAACCTATTGTTTCAAATGGTGACAACAGGTAACGCGATCAACTACCAAGGTAAGGCCATCCCTGATTATTACAACGGGGGGATTCAATTTGTTGCCAAAGACCTTTCGGATGATTCACGCAAAATTAACGGTACTTACTATGATGAAGACGATCCAACCAATATTGGTGATTGCTGGAAAAAAGTCAAATCAAGTGCGCTGATCTCTTTAGTAAACTTTACAGCAGATAAGAATTGTAAGGTTAATATCACTCCATCTGCACTGGTTGATCCTTACTTTCCTGAATGTGATACCGTATCCTTACCGCTAGGAGGTTACTACCGCTTCAACTTCCAAGACATGAATGGCAACCCACTTACCAATCCGCTTGATGCGAAGTGTTTTGCTGGCATGAAATTGAAGTACTTGATGCGTTTGGTGAACAAAGCTTGCGAACCACGCTGGGCAGAAATGCTGATCGAAGACAAAACTGCGCCTGTAGCTGTACCTAATTTCTACGATAAAGACCTACTGTGCACCGATATCAATACGGTTTTGAATAACCCGAAAACAATCGGTATTGCAGGGGGTGATAGTGGAAAAGACGGACTGCTAGATTTAGGTTTGTACACCTTTGTTGACAACTGTGGTGAATGTAATTGCCCCAACCCAACTCTAGCTAACGGCCGAGTGAAGTGGAGCGATAAGGTAGTGTACTACCCTTGTGATCCAAATGATAGACCAGATAGCCGCCGGTTGGTTGCAAAAATCTTCCGTACTTGGTCTGCAGTAGATTGTTTCGGCAACACAACTACTGTGGTACAAGAAATTAATTTTGTACGTCCTGCTTTGGGTGAGTTTAAGTTCTTAGTGGATTACGACGCAGATAAAATTCAAGGCACGGTTACCACTGGAATTGATCCGGATTACGATGCGGTAACGACTTATGATGTATGTGGTGCTGCTGATCTTTCGATTATTCGAGTAGATGATTATGTACCTTATATCATTAGCCCACTGACCGGCAAGAAAGTGTTCTTGACGGATGTAAGCTGCTTCTACTCGGTTAATCCGCCTGTTGATGTACAGTTCCCAGTTTGCCAAGGCAAAGGGGTTAAAGTAGATCGCACGATTGAAGTATTCGACTGGTGTGCAGGCAAAGTGATTGCTACTTACCATACTTTGATCAAAATTGGTGACTTTAGAGCGCCAAAATTGACGCTACCAGCTAAACTACCGATCATCTTGTCGACCGGGCCAATGGATTGCACCGCATCTTTCCAAGGCAACTCAGTTGCTGGCTTGAAAGCAGCGTTTGGTTTGTCCTTTGAAGATTGCGATAAAGCCATTTCAATAGCAACTAAAGTACGCACGCTGGGCAAAATTGTCTACGGCATCGTAGTGGATCAAACCACTTGGTTCAATGTAGATTACCGAGTTGTGAACGGCTACACGATCGGTTTACCGGTTGGTCGCCATAAGTTGATCATCTCGGCTTACGATGGTTGTTACAATACCTTGACTGATTCGGTTGACTTCTACGTGCTCGATCGCATCGCGCCGGTGATGAAGTGCAACGATCAACTCACGGTAACCTTGTCGAATGCCAACGGCTACACCCGCGGATATGCGCGAGTTGACGCCAAAGACATTGACGAAGGTAGCACCGATAATTGCAAGCTTGACTGGGTCCGCGTACGCCGCAGTGTACCAGCAAGCTGCTACCAAAGCTTCATTGATAAAGGTTACGATACCAACGGCAACGGCAAACTCGATACTTTGGATGGTTTTGACAACAACGGCAACGGCAAGTTGGAACCAGCACTTCTCGAGACCTTCCGCAACAAAAACGGTACCCTGATGACGCCATTGCAGTCTTTTGTCGAGTTCTTCTGCTGTGATGCAGGCAGTGCAGTACGCACCGAACTCTGGGGCAAAGACGGCGAGCTGATCGTGGGAACTTACAACGACGCCAAGATTGTTTCTGGTGGCAACCTCAACTTCTGCTGGCAGGACATCGTCATCGAAGACAAGGTAGCACCAATATGTATGGCGCCACTGAATGTGACCATCGATTGTTTGGACAAAAACCTGCAGTACTTGCTAGGTGATGCCAAAAACAAATCGATCATCGCTGCAGCCGCCAAAATCTTTGGCGATGTGATCATCATGAGCGGATCAGATTGTGCTAATTTGGATACGACTTACACGGTTACTACCGATTTGAAATGTGGTTACGGAACAATTAAACGCAGCTGGACTTTGACCAAGAAAACGTCAAAAGGCCCCTTGAGCACCACTTGTTCGCAAACGATCTACGTCAGACCAGTTCACGAATACAACATCTGCTTCCCTAAAGATGCGGTGGTGAATTGCCGGACGAAGTTGACCGCAGATACCGTAAAAGTAGACGAACTGGCCTGCGATATCTTGGCGGTGAATGTATCGGATAAGCGCTACGCCGCCTCTGATGATGAGTGCTATAAGATCTTCCGGACTTACACCGTGATCAACTGGTGTACTTACGACGACCGCTGTGGTGATCCAATGTCACCTGAAAATGTCTATACCGTAGACCGCAAATGGGGTGAATTCGGTAAATATGCTACTTATGTACTGGTACGTCAGTGGGAAGAAATTGCCCAGCGTCGCCGCGGCTATGGCCACAACCAGTTCTTCTTGTCTCGTGACACGATTGTGGATAACTGGAATACGGGTGACTATGGCAAATTGTCAAACCAACTACTCGAAGACAAAGACGATGAGCGGATCTTCCCAGAATCAGATTGCAAAGGTTGGGGCGAGGAGCGCCGTTACCGCGATCGCGATGACCGGGAGCACCGTAATTTCATCCACTCTTGGATGTACACCCAGATCATCAAAGTCTACGATACCGAGCGTCCAGTGGTTAAGTTGCCAAAACTGCCTACTTGCCCAAGCTCAAGTGCCATACCAGGAGCAGCATCGATTAATTTCCCAATTGATCCAGCGAGCTGTGTAGGTCCAGTAAGCATTGCCTTCAAAGGCACTGACAACTGCTCAACAGCACTGGAATTGGAACCATCATTGATCAAAGTAGAAAGCAGCAACGGTAGCACGAAGCTACCAAGCGACTACGAAAAAACTTGGTCAACTGCTCGCGTCGCTAGCGATTCGTTCAAGGTGTCGATCAAAGGCTTCGCCTCAGGATCTTACAACTTGATCGTGGTGCTGCGCGACGAATGCGGCAACTTGAGTGTAGCAACGCGGATCCCATTCACCGTGGGCGACTGCAAAGCACCAGTGCCAATTTGCATCAACGGACTATCAACTGATCTAATGCCAGTGAAAGGCGGTGGAGCGATGACGGTATGGGCTAAGGATTTCATTGCCAGCCCAGCTTACGATTGCAACGGCCAAGGCAACAGCACGGATCCAAAAGACGGACCAAATACGAAAGATGGCTTGAAACTGATCACCAAATACTCGGTGAACCGTTTAGGCAAACCAGTGAGCAAGGACTCGACCAGTATCACGGTTACTTGTGCTGATGCGGGCAAACAAGTACCAGTGGAAATCCACGCTTGGGATGAAAAAGGCAACCACGATTTCTGTGTGACTTACTTGAATGTAAACGACAACAATAAGGTATGTCCATCAGGTCCAGGCAGCCTGGGTGATGGCGAGATTGCCGGTTTGATCCAGACGGAGGCCAAGCAATCGGTACAAGGAGTGAGCGTAGAACTTTCGGGCAAAGCAGTGAAGGGCATGAGCACGGCCAGCGATGGCAAGTACGACTTCACCGGTCTTGAAAAAGGCTACGACTACACGGTAACACCAAGTTTGGATGCCAACCCACTCAACGGAGTATCGACCTTCGACCTAGTGTTGATGCAAAAACACATCTTGGGCATCCAACCACTGGATAGTCCTTACAAGATGATTGCTGCTGACATCAACAACTCCAAGTCGATCACCACGCTTGACTTGATCTTGCTGCGCAAACTGATCTTGAACCTGGATACGAAGTTTACGGCCAATACCAGCTGGCGCTTTGTGGATGCGGCTTACCGTTTCCCGAACCCAAGCAACCCTTGGAGCGAAAGCTTCCCAGAAATCTCAAGCATCAACAACTTGAACGGTAAAGCCAATGCTGACTTTGTAGCGGTGAAAATCGGGGATGTGAATGGCAATGCCAGTCCAACCTCGGTAGCTGCAGCCCAGCCACGTAAAGCCGGCAAGTTGGAGTTGAGCACTGAAGAACAACGCATCGAAGGTGGCCAAGAGTACCGAGTAGATATCCGTGCCAAAGATCTGAAAACGATTGAAGGCTACCAGTTCACCCTGGAATTGGATCGAAATAAGGTAGACTTGGTTGACATCGACTACGGCGTAGCGAAAGCTGAAAACTTTGGTATCTTCCAACGCGAGGGCATCATCACGACGAGCTGGAACCGCAAAGGCGGGGCAGAGAACAACGACGATGCGATCCTGTTCACCTTGCACCTGCAAGGCAAAGGAGCAGCGAAGTTGAGTGAAGCCTTGACGATCAGCTCGCGCTACACGGCCAATGAAGCCTACCAAGAAGGCGGAGATTACCTGAGCGTAGCGATGAGCTACACCAAAGCAGTGGTAATCAGCGACCAACCAGAGTTGTTGCAAAACACACCAAACCCATTTGCGGATCAGACCCAGATTGGCTTCTACTTGCCACAAGCAACAGAAGGCCGCCTGACGATCAGAGATGCGAAGGGATCGATAGTGTACCGCTTGAAAGCCGATTACAACAAAGGTTGGAATCAGGTGACGATCAAACAGAGTGATTTGAAGGCCGCGGGAGTGTTGTACTACACCCTCGAAACGCCAGACTTTACTGCCACCAAGAAAATGGTGTTGCTGAATAAGTAATAGTGGTTTGAGGTAGATAATCTTTGTCTACCAGAGCGATACTTAAAACAAGAACGACCTGCCTGGAGGAAACTTCAGGCGGGTCGTTCTTATTTATTCTCGACATGAATTGCTCATGAAGTAAGCAATTCATGAACTCAACCTCGAACAAGGGTTCTTTGGAATAAGCTGCCCCCATGCACATGGGGTTTCTGTAACAAAAAAATATTGATCTTTACAATAGACATTTATACTACTGATTTCTTTTGTTTATTGCCTTTTATAGTTATTTACGCATAAAGATTTTTACATATAGCGTTCTAATTTTGAGATCCAGATCGATTGAGGTTTGGATCTTTTTTTTCCTACCAAACCACAATAGAAAAAGTTAAGTCTGGGAACAAAAAATAACTTTCCGTTTGTTGAAAGGTGTGCGCGCTTTCAATCTCTTGTTCACCTAACCAATTATAGCAAAATGGAAGAGTTGTTGCAAAAGAAAAACTTTACCAAGAGACGGATTAGGATTACGCCCCGGGAATTGCTTTATGAAGTGTCCAGATGGGGCAATGTAGATGAGACTCCTATTCCATTTGAAGACCTAACGAAATCGATTACCAACCATCAAGAAGCTTTCAGTATCTGGAGATATCTAAACTGGCTCTTTTTATACTTCGGTGTAATTTGGTTATTTACTGGAATTGTTGGCCATTCGCCATATGCATCCTCGGGAGAATCTCTTTTGTTGTCCCTATTGTTGTTTTTACTGGCCGGTTTTTTTTTCTGGATGTACAAGTATACCCAAGAACATTGTTGGAAGTTGCGATTGACCAACGGTACCTATCTCTTTATCCTTAAAAATGTGCCATCGGAAGAAAATGTGGATGAATTTATCGAGACGATTTATGACCGGCGAGATGAATACCTCATCCCCGTTTTGGGCGAGATCAATCCTCGGGTAAATTATGAAACGCAACTCGAAAACTTAAAATTTCTCCAGTATCTACGAGTTTGGGAGGAGAAAGAATATACCGCTGCCAAGGAAAAACTGGATGAAGCTTGTGGACAGAAACCCCGAGCAATAGGATTTGGAAATCATTGGCAAGCTTAATAAAAATTGAGCAATCTATAGCCGCTTGAGTACGAGATAAAATAATCTTTGTCCATGCTCAAGCGGTTTTTTTATGCCAAAAAGTCGGCCATTTTATAAGCTAGAAAAAGTTATTTTTACACCTATGTTTTTCATATTGAGAAAAAATCAACGTAAAAAGTATTAAAGCGCACCTAAAATATGGATGAAATCGCAAAAATTAAAAACCTCATCGCGCAAGCACGCATGGAGCAGGCATTGGATGAACTGGAAAAAATTGCGCCTAGTACAGAAAAATCAACAGTCGTAATATTAAAAAGCAATTTAGCTGGATTAAAACGGGATAGGAATTTGGGCATCATCACTCCCGAAGATTCCAATATGCGGAATGCTAGGATTACCGTGGCTGCTTTGGGGCTATGCGATGATATAGAAAAGTTATTGGCCGAAGAGGCAACGGAAGCTGTTTCAAAGCCCAACGGTGCAACTCAAAATAGAACTGAACCCAGCAATACCACAAGAAATATTTCTCCCCCTCCCGGCGGCTGGCCTAACATTCCCGTAGAACCTTTTGACGGAGAAATCAATGTTCCAAAGGGCAGTGATGGCAATACAAAAGTGTTATTTGCTACCGCTAGTCCACAAAATCAACGGCCACTGGCGGTTGATCAAGAAAGCAAATTTGTGCAACTGCAAGCGAATGGTAGAGCTTTGGAGATCATTGTTTGTCCACACACCGATCGCGATAGTTTGATCCAGATGGTTACTTACCAGAAGCCACAAATTGTCCATTTTTCTGGGCATGGCACCACCGGCGGATTGGAAACTATAGACCCTCGTACCAATAACTCCATTCTATTACCCAATGATGATTTGGTTGAGATGTTTTCTCTTTTTAAAGATTTTGGCGTCAAATGCGTAGTACTTTGTTCTTGCTGGTCTGCTGAACAAGCCAAGGAAATTTCTACATTAGGTATCCCAGTTGTGGGTATGCTACAACCCATTGATGATGAAGTTGCCATCAAATTTTCCCGCGATTTATATTACCTCTTGGTGAGCAGCAACCCGCTGAACAACATTTTTAAATCGGCGCGCTTGATGGTAGAAAAGGAGAGTCGCCATATCCCCTCACTTTGGTTTGATGGGAAAAGAATTGCTTAAGCTGTCTTTTATATCATTACCTTTTAATTCGCAATACCCAAAACGACAAAGCATCCAGGTATAATTCCGGTTCGTTGTCCTTAAATGTCAATGTTCGCTATTTTGGGATAATGGCCTCCGGCATTTCGGGGGCATTTTTCACCGAAAGCTGATCGGATTTTAGCTCAATCAACTGTGCTTGTCGTTCTTTGGCTGGCACGCCGTTGATTTTCAAACGCACTCTCAAGCACAGCAGGATTGGAAAAGTTCACAATAATTTAATTGCTGTAAAAAAGCGTGGTCATAGCTTACCATTACCTTTATGTTGCTTGGTAGACAACTACTTCAGCCAACTCCAAAAAAACATTTTATGAAACTTCTTATCTCCACTTTCACGGCATCGCTGCTGTTTTTAGTTTTTGCCTGTAATACCAACCTTTCTAAATCGCTACAAGCTGAAGGGCAAAACGCCAAATTGACTTTCCCCGCCTCCCTCAAAGTCAATGAAATCCAAGTATTGGGTACCCACAACAGCTACGCTCGTCCAGTAGACACGGCAGTGCTAAATTTGGTGGATCCTATTTTGGAAAAAGTGATGGGCGGTTTCTTGACCAATATGAAACCAGCCGAAAAAGCGGCTTACGATGAAAACCATCCGCACAACCTTAAAATGAGCGAAATGCTCAGCTATAACCATCCCAATTTTCAAGAACAATTGAACGCCGGCATGCGCTCCTTGGAAATTGATGTGTACAACGACCCCAAGGGCAATCTTTTTTCCCATCCTGCTGCGTATGCGGTTTTGGCCAAAAAAGGCAAAACCAACCTGGCTAGCTACGATACTACTGATTTGTCGAAACCAGGGCTGAAAGTTTTGCACATCGCCGACCTGGATTTTAGAACCCACTATCCTACTTTTCGTTTGGCTTTGAAAGCTTTAAAATCTTGGTCAGCCGCCAATCCTAAACATGTGCCCATTTTCATCATGATTGAGGCCAAAGATCGCGGAATCCCCATTTTACCGGGCTCGGCTAAAGTATTGCCTTTTGACGAACAGGCTTACGCTGAACTCGACAACGATATTTTTACCATTCTGGGTAAAGACAAGATAATTACCCCTGATGTAGTACGCGGCAATTATCCCACTTTGGAAGCCGGTATTTTGGCCAAAAACTGGCCGCTGTTGTCCCAGTCATTGGGCAAGTTTGTGTTTATGTTGCTGCCATCTGCGGGCGGTTTTTCGCTGGACACGCCGTATTTGAAAGGTCGGCCTTCGCTGGAAGGACGCGCTATGTTTGTGCAATCCATGCCCGGACAACCCCACGCTGGTTTTTTGTTGTTGGACAATGCTTTGCTGCGTAAAAACGAAATTCAGGATGCGGTAAAAAAAGGCTATTTGGTGCGCAGTCGTTCGGATATCGATACCTATGAAGCCAAAGTAAACGACAAAACCCGGGCGCAGGCAGCTTTTGAAAGCGGCGCACAAGTGATATCTACCGATTATTTCAAACCTGGGAATGCTTACAAAACGGATTACTACATTGTATTGCCCGGTGCACAAGCTGCGCGTATCAATCCAGTGAATGTTGTGGAGAAAAAGAAGTGATTGGGGTGAGAACGGAAATGATCAAGGGAAATTCACTTTAAAAAATAGTAAATATTTATTAATTCCTGTGTTTATTCAAAAGATCATTGTGTTAAGTTTTTCGCTGTTTTTTGCTTCAATATAAACAATAGGTTAATTCCTGAAAAAGTAAAAACATCCACTCCTCAGTGCGGTTAGGTTGGCGAATTTCAACTTGTCAACTATTAAAACCAAACAAAATGAACATCGTAGAAACCGCAGTAGCCAATGGCTCTTTCAAGACACTTGTAGCAGCAGTAACCGCAGCTGAATTGGTTGAGACCCTTAGTGGAGCAGGTCCATTCACTGTATTTGCACCAGTAGACGATGCATTCGCAGCATTGCCAGCAGGAACAGTTGAGTCTTTGATCTTACCTGAAAACAAAGCTCAATTGGCAGGTATTTTGACTTACCACGTAGTAGCTGGCAAAGTAATGTCAACTGACTTGTCTGACGGAATGGAAGCAACTACCGTAAATGGTGGCAAAATTACCATCCACATCCATGATGGCAAAGTATTGATCAATGATGCAGAGGTTGTATTGGCTGACGTAGAAACTGACAATGGCGTTATCCATGTCATCAACAAAGTGATTCTTCCTGCTTAATTTTTAGCGGATTAACACTTGGTATCTAAAAAGGTATGGTTGTCGAATGGACGATCATACCTTTTTTCAATAAACCAATGATCGGTCTCAAAGAAATTGTATTTTTCTGAACGACAGCTATCCGAGTTATTCAGTCTTTAAGAAATACATCAATGGATAAGATCATCTTCTTTGTCTTCGTCCTCTTGACTTTACAAACTTGCGCTACCAGTACGCCAAAAACCAGTAAAGAACCAACCACATTTGGCGAGGATGTAACCGCGCTCAAAGCGCAAACACCCGTTTTGCTCCTCGAAGATGGCGACCGCAAAGTACTGCTGGCCGCCGCTTACCAAGGTCGAGTAATGACCAGCACCGCCAACGGATTAAATGGCATCAGTTATGGTTGGATCAATCACGAACTGATTCAAAAAGGCGAATACCAACCGCATATCAATGCATTTGGCGGCGAGGAACGTTTTTGGTTGGGCCCCGAAGGTGGGCAGTTTGGCTTGTACTTCAAACCAGGAGATCCTTTTGATTTGCCGCATTGGCAAACACCGGGTGCAATTGATACCATGCATTACCCTGCTGTTGAAGCGGATCGTCAGCATGCGCGGTTTGTCAAGCGCTTCAAGTTGCAAAATTATACTGGAACTACTTTTGATCTCTCCATCGACCGCAGCATTCGTCTGCTTTCTGGCCAAGAAACGGCATCGCTGTTGGATGTACCACTGCAAAACGTACATTGGGTTGCCTACGAAAGCGCCAACCTACTGCGCAACGAAGGAGCGAAAGCCTGGGAAAAAAATAGCGGATTGCTCTCCATTTGGCTATTGAGCATGATGAAGGCGGGCGGGCAACAAGTGGTGACCATCCCTTATCGGGCGGGCGGCGCGGCTCAAGTCAACGATGCTTATTTTGGCAAAATAGTGGATGAGCGCTTGGTAAAAAAAGACAGCATCCTGTTTTTTAAGGCCGATGCGCAATCGCGCGGAAAAATTGGTTTGCCGCCCAACATCGTAAAATCCCTGGCGGGTAGTTACGACGCTGAAAAAAATACCCTTACCATTGTGCGCTTCAACTATCAAGGGGATACGACTTATGTGAATTCCATGTGGGAAAAACAGCGGTTCCCGTACCGCGGGGATGTGGTGAACGCTTACAACGACGGCCCCAATGACAGCGGCGGGCGCTTAGGCGCTTTTTATGAATTGGAGACTTCTTCTCCGGCATTGGCGCTCCAACCCGGGCAAACGTATCGGCATGTACAGCAAATTTTCCATTTTGAAGGCAAACCCGAAGACTTGAATGTGATCAGCAAAAAGGTATTGGGAGTGGAGTTGAATACGATACCTAAGCTTTGAAGATAAAACACTCAAACTGATAAACTGGGATCATTTAAAAATATCCTCTAAATCAAGCTCAACAAGAAGATGCTGATCTTTTAAGATTCCTTTTTTAACATATGCTTCATACTCATTAGGGGCGCTAAATACATAGATCGTCATCAGATCTGGTAAAATTAACCAATATGATTTGACGCCACTTTGAAAATAGAGATAGGATTTGGCGATAAGGTCGCCTAGGTTTTGAGATGGGGAAAGAATCTCAACAACTCCCAACGGCATTTCAGCTACTTTAACCTCGTCATTCCCGGGACGGAAGTCAAAGGTTTTGTAAATGGCTACATCAGGAACCCGCTCTGATCCTTCCACCATGACGCTAAGTTCAGATAAGACTTCGAATGAATCGGCATATTTTCGATCAAACAATTTTACAATTCGAGATTGGATATAGGCATGGTTACGACTTGGCATTGGCTTACCTCTTGTAATTTCATAATCAGACTTGACGAGCGTGGCTTCCATATTTTATTTTCAGTTGAAAACAAAAATAAGCAAAATTTTACTTCCAGTCCAGTTGCTTTGAATGTATCAATGCCCTACAAAATACATATCAATGTCATCTTTGTTTCGCGCGGTGTATTTGCCATTGAACCAGCAGGGCAATTGTGGATAAATCAATTGATAGGTGTATTCCGAGATATTGACTTTACCTGCCTCCCCTTCTGATTCCATCCGCGAAGCAATATTGACGGTATCGCCCCAAATGTCGTAGGCAAATTTTTTCAAACCTACTACCCCAGCTACCACTGGACCGGTGTGAATGCCGATGCGGGCTTCAAAAAAAGGTTCGTTTTTAGCGATTTGTTCACGCTCCATTTTTTTCAAAAACAGCTGAATCTCCAGCGCGGCGCGGATCACCCGCAAGGCGCCCTCGCGCGGATGGCCATTGTCGCTCAGTTCGGCACACATGTAGGCATCGCCGATGGTTTTTATTTTTTCTAAACCATAGCGGTCGATGATTTGATCAAAAGCGCTGAAACAATAGTCTACAATTTCCACCAGTTTTTCGGGGTCAAGCCGTTCAGCAATCAGCGAAAAACCTTTGAAATCGGTAAACATCACGGTGGCATTCTCATAGCGCCGCGCTAGGGCTTTTCCATTTCTTTTCAATTCCTCCGCTGTATCTGTGGGGAGGATATTAAGCAGCAGTTGCTCGGATTTTTGTTTTTCGGAGGCCAGCTCTTGGGTGCGTTTGCCGACCAAGTTTTCTAATACCCGCTCGCGGTTGCGGATGGTATAAATGCGGTAACGCAAAAATCCGTAAATACCCAGCATAATTAAAAAAAGACAAAACAATTGAAAATCGAGCCGGCGATAAAAAGCTTGCTCAATCACCACATCCACGGCCAGTTCGCCTTTGTTCCAAACGTTGCCTCCGGTTAAAGCTTTTACCCGAAAGCGGTAGGCGCCCCAAGGGATGTTGTTATAGCGAACCAAATGAACATTGCTGGGAGGAGACCACTTGTCTTCGTAGCCTTCGAGCATGTAACTAAACTTATTTTCGGCTGGGTGGCGAAAATTGGCCAAGGCAAAACTGAAGCTAAAAAAACGATCGCGGTGCGAAAGTTTAACCTGTCGCCGGGAGTTGATGCCGGCCCCTTCGGAGATGATGCTGTCATTATTCCCATCGTAATGGGTATAGTTGGTCAACAACAACGGCGCCACCTGCGGGTTGGACATTTTTTGCCAGAATTGCGGCCCGGGAAAAAAGGCATTCACGCCGTTCAATCCACCAAAATAGAATCGGCCATTACGGGCTCGATAAGCGGCAATGCGGTTGAATTCATTGTGCGACAACCCATCTTGTTGTAAATAGTGAACGATGTTTTCGCGGGTTATGCTCAGCCGGTTCAAACCATAATCAGTACTTGCCCAAATACAGGAATCGCCTTCGGGTAAAAGACCATTGATAAAGCCGTTGGATAAACCCTGCGCAACATGATAGGTTTTACTGGCCATAGTTGCCAGGTTAATGCGTTGCAAACCATTGGCAGTACCTACCCAAAGGAGGTCTTTTCCCGCTTCAACAATGGCGTTGACCCTGTTATTGGGCAATTGTACCGGGCTCTGCAAATCGGCACTAAAATGCAAGGTACGCCCTTTGTTAGGATCGATGCGATAGACCCCTCGATCGGCAGTGCCTACCCAGATTCCGGGACCGTTTCGTTCTTGGTAGAGGAAAGAAATTTCTCCAGCCGACTTGTTCCAAATGCCTTGACGATCCTGGAATTCGCGCAGTTTTTTTTGTCGAGGATCATAGCGGTACAAGCGGTCGCGGAAACCAAACCAAAATTGCCTATCGCGATCCAATAGCACAACACCTACGTCTTCGTCGGTATGGTTGAGGATTTTTTCAACTTTTAGGGTTTTAAGATCAATTTTCAAGCCATTGCCCGTCCATAAGGCGCCATTGTAATATTCCAATCCAAAAGGGAAATTGAAGAAATCGTTGTATGGAAAAAGCAGCGTAAGCGCATTGGTACGCGGATCCAGGACATGAATGGAATTGTAATACGACAAGTAAATTTTCCCCTGATCATCTTCGGTCATGCCGCGTATGCTACACAGGAAATTGCTGCAATTCTCGTTACCTTCGCTGAGGTAATGGGTAAACAATTGATTGCTTTCTACAATTTTAATGACCCCATAATCACTGGCCACCCAAATTACCCCCGAGCGATCGCGAAAAACTTGGCGGTAGTTGGGCATCGATTTTACAATCTGCCGCACGCGTTCGTCGTAATCTTCCAGCAAATCAGCTGCCTGGTTATAGAACCACAGTTGCCCCAACCCTGCCAACCAAATATCGCCATTGGGATCTACTTGTATGGATTGAAAAACGCCGCCTTTTTTGCGCTTCTTGTTCATGGGGTGAGGCGTTGGCGTCATTTGGGAGTCGAGCAAATAATATACATCGCCATTGGATAATAAAAACCAAAGCCTTTTTTTATCTACTTGCAAGTGTACAATTTGGTTGCCGCTGTCGCCAGCCCAGGGCAGCGTAATGCGGCGTAACAATTGCCCCTGAAGCGAGAATTGCCACAATTCATTGGGTTGGGCGCCAACAAAAACCGATTTTCCCCATTGAGCGATGGGGCGCTTGGGGTAGCGTCCTTCTACATGAGCTACAGTAGTGAGTCGATGCGCGGGATCTAGCCGCTGAATGGAACTTTGACCGCTTTTTTCGTCATAAACGGCCATCCACATGTTGCCGTTGGAGTCTTCAAAAAGATTATGCGGCACCATTGATTCACGGCGAACCAATGGGCCTGTCTTAATTTTAATGGTTTCGTAGCGATTGGCTTCGGGTTGCAACACGGTTAAATAATCATGAGTGGCTAACCAAATACGGTGGTTACGGCCAGTTAGAAGATCCGAGGCGCCGTCATAAGGAATTGAATACGTGGGGGATTGACTATCGTATTGCAAAAATTGATACCCATCGAAGCGGTTCAACCCATCCATGGTGGTAATCCAAATAAACCCACTGCTGTCTTGACCAATTTTAAATACATCCCGATGGCTCAGCCCGTCCTCAAAATTGTATACTTTTAGCATGTACTGTTCCGACTGCGCCTGAACATACTGCAGCATACAACTCATCAAAACCGCTAACCAAACTCTGGTCATTCTTGATTACATTTTACTTCAATTTCAAAGGTAGCACATATTTTATAGTGGGTATTTCGAAATTTTAATAATTTTAGATGGCAGAACAACCCGGCACCATGGAAGCAATACAAACAGATCTACTCAGCACTGCCGAAAGGTATGTCCAACAGTTCTATGAGAACTACGTTGATGAAAAATATTTATACCACAATTTTCAACATACTCGGGATGTTACGGACTCCGTAAAGCGCTTAGTCACAGGGTATAACCTATCGCCTGTTGATCAAGAAAGCTTAATGTTGGCTTCGTGGTTTCATGATACGGGTTACAACAAAGGCGCGGAAAACCATGAGGAACGAAGCGTTGAAAACCTGCGGGAATTTTTAAGCCACTACGATTACCCTCTCGATCGGATTGAAGAAATCGCCAAACTTATTCTGGTTACCAAAATTAGCAATCCGCCGCAGACCTTGATGCAAGAAATCATGCGCGATGCCGATTACAGCCACCTGGGGTCGGAATTGTACTGGGATCGCTGCAGCAGAGTTCGTCAGGAATTGCTGATGACCCAGCGTAGTTTTATGACGGAAGAGGAATGGGTGCAGTTTGAACTCGATTTTATTACCAATCATACTTATTTTACCGATCTGGCCAGGCAGTTTTACGACAATGGCAAGTTCAAAAACATCAAACAGCTGCGTAAATACCAACAACGGATCGCGCCAGCAGAAGAGGTAGAAGGCAAAAAAAGAAAAAAGAAAAAGAAGACCGAAGAACTTAAAGAGATTAACCTAGGGCGGGGTGTAGAAACCATGTACCGCAATACTTACCGCACCCACATCAGCCTTAGCTCCATTGCCGATAATAAGGCCAATATTATGCTGAGTATCAATGCTATTATTATTTCTATCCTAATTTCTAATTTGGTACCGCAGTTCAAAAAACACCCCAATTTGATCTGGCCTACTTTTATTTTATTGGCAGTTTGTTTGTCGGCATTGGTTTTTGCTATCCTTTCTACGCGGCCTAAAATCACCAAGGGGATGGTTACTCGGGAAGACATTGAGCAAAAAAGATCCAACCTGCTTTTTTTTGGTAATTACTATAACATGGAGCTGAAAGATTTCCAATTTGGGATGATGGAAATGCTCCATGATAACGATTTTTTGTACAGCTCTATGACTCGGGATTTGTACTACCTAGGCAAAGTACTGGCCGCAAAATACCGTTACCTCAACATTTGTTACGGCATTTTTATGTTTGGCTTGATCGTGTCGGTAATTTCTTTTGGTATTGCGTATGTGTTCGGAAAATAGTGGTTTTCTAGCGCTTCGGCATCCGATTACGGGAAATAGCGCGCTGCATTCGGGATTTGAACCGGATCACTTCGGCATCGCGTAGGCTTGCATGCTTGGTAGCGCGGCCTTGCACCCGGGCGCGCCATTTTTTCCAATTGTTGAGCCGCATTTCTTGCTTCATCAATTGAATAACTTCGGCTTCTGTCGGTCCAAATTGGGCTTGAATGGCCTCGAATGGGGTGCGATCCTCCCAAGCCATTTCTACAATTCGATCCAAATCGATATCAGTCAATTGGTATTTTTCACGGATACTCATAGTAGATAAACTGAAAACCATGGCATTTGTTTAACCGTGGGCGGTGAATTCAGCCTTTTTTGTATTTTGGTAAAAGTTTAGGTCAGCGGTTTCGAACCAAAAAAGCAGGCAAATTTTAGCTAGTCAAGCCTCCTTTTTGAAGGCGATTCCCGACAAGTCTGGACAGGACAGGGCATCGGCTGAAAAAAGAGGCTTGCCCCGACAAATCGGGATGAAACAGATAGCTGAAATTTGACCTTTTTTGGTCGAAACGGGAGCGACCTAAACTTTTACGTAGTTTGTAAAAAAAAATCGGATATGTCCAAAGATCAGATCCTTGACTACCTCGAGGAACTTGAAAATACCGGGGGTTTTCGTTCGGGGCCCTATTTTGCTAGTGATTCAGAAGCGCAGCTGACGGCGGCCAGGTTGCGCAGCGAGGGCATCCGCTGTTTTGTATCCAATAGCAATACGCAAACCATGCTACCTTTGGCTTTTAGCTCCATCAAATTGTTTATCCACGGCGAAGATTGGGAAGAGGCAATGGACATTTTAGAACCCAACAATGATGCCGATGCTTTGGAGACTTTAGCTACGCAAGCAAATGGTCAACCGACCGAAAAGTATACCAGTTCTCGTCAAACGGCTCGTTTTGGCCTAGGGTGGGTACTTTTGATCCTTTTTATCGTCATTATGACCCTGCGTGGCTGTATATTGTAGCGCGCTGTCATTTCTTTTTTCCCTGCCATTCTAAGGATAATTCCTGATCCCAGTTGGCGCGCACTTGTTCCAAATCACGGATTTGAATCGGTTCTGGTTGTCGTTTGATGGAATAAACACCACTGTCCCAACGGCCATTGCGGTTGCGGTCTTCATAAAATCGCATTTTGAAGGTGGTAGTTTCCAGTGTTTTTAGGGTATGCGTATAAGTCGTTTTTCCACTCACCGAAAAACGGTACAAGACCTGATCGCCTGAATTGAGGAGCTCTACTACGTATCGTTGCAGCGAATCCAAGTTGCTCAACTTGAATTCGATGTTGCCAAAATTTTTCCGAGCCTGAGCCAAGATGTTGATTTTCAAAGAATCAGTCAATGCGAATCCAAAGAGGTCTTTGAGTGAATTGGGCATAAACAACAAACGGTACTTTTTATCTTCCTTCCAAGGGAATTTTAGTTCAATTTGTCGGGTGTTGTTGGTGTCGATGCTGAAAGTAGTATTGCGCACCAGCGTGGTGCTGTCTTCAAACAAATAAACCGAGTTGGCATTTAAATTGGTAATCGGGTGGTTGAAGGCGATTTTCAACACCCGATCTGGATTTTGATACAACAATCCTTTACCGACGCCCTGCCCCAAGTAAGACAATTTTTCCTTGGCCAGATAAGGCGCCTTGGGTTGAGCCCGAATGGATAGGGTATCATTGAATAGCGTATCCACTTTGATGGCCAATGGCCAGTTGCCCGTGGTGGGAACAGCACCAGCATACCAAATTTTTAAGGAATCGTGGTCTTCTTCCGTGCGGATGAGCACATCGGGAATGTTGGCCGCTACTTTGAAATTTCGAGGTGTTTGCGTAAATGGTATTTTGATCAACCCAAAATGCGGCTGGATCGTTGTCCCGGGTCGCATGGTGGGAGTTTCAATAAAAATGCGCAGTGAGAGGGAGGTGTCTTGGGTGCCCGCCTGAATCGACACCAAGGAATCGGGAAAACCAATTTTTTCCTTGGGGCTGTCAAAAAGATAATTCAGGTTGCTGTCTTCAAGCGCAAAAACCTTGTATTTACCAGCCCGCATGTTGTTGATGGTGTATTTTCCATCTTTATCGGTGCGGGCAAAATACAAGGGGCGTTCTTTGCGCACTACACTGTCTTTGAGGTTGTCGTAAAACATAACCACCACATTTTCCGAAGGCTTTTTGGTGATCGCATCTACCACACTACCTTGGACAAAAAGGGAATCCAAAACCGGGCCGGTTGAAAAAACAAAACGGAGATTTTTAGCCGGGTTTCTTTCGGTAAGGTCTTTAACGGCGTTGCCAAAATTGATGGTATAGGTTACGTTTTCACGCAGGGTTTCCCGCGGATCAAAATCAATAATGACCGAGTGACCGCGCAACTTCACCAACTCAGCATTGTAGCGCAAAGGCGGCGAAACAACTACCTGTTTGCCCACGTCTTCCAAGATCACCCATTCATTGAAGACCAGTTCGATGGGTTTTTTTTTGAAATTGGTTTGGAAATTGCGACTACTTTCTAGGGTGTCCATTTTGGGCGGATCCACGTCTTTGGGTCCCCCCACCGGAGGTACAACGATGGCACATCCAGCAAAAAAAAGAACAGCTATGAATATTAGAATCTGCGTACGCATGATTATTTTTTTCGTAAAAAGTGATCAACCCACGTTTCTTCCCAAATAAACCAAATGAAAAATTTCTTCTTCACCTAGCTTTAACTCCTCCAAGTTAGCGGGCAAAAAACGTATTTCTCCATTGGCGTCTTTAATAAACAGCGGGATTGATTTTTGTTCAACCCCCATTTCATGAGTGGCGCGCCGTAAAGCTGTAGCGCCAGTTAAAGGCAATTCATGGATTTTTGGAAAATCACGCGCCACTTCGTTGAGGTTCAAAAAATCATCGGTATAAGAAAAAAGGCCGTATTGGGGGCGCGAACTTTTTTCTTTGAGCAATTCGTCGGGGCTTAGAAAGCGATAAACGCCAGCTTCGCCAACCTCTTTTTTATAACGCCGCACTGCAAAATTATTAAGTTCTGGATTACTGGTGAGCGCCAATAAGGTAGAAACTCCAGCAAGTTCAATTTTATCGGAAAGATCGTCGGTATACAAATTGGCAACAAAAGCTGGTAAACCCGATTCCTGAGCTTTGGCGATGTTGGCCTCGTTTATGTCTACCAATACCGCTTGCTGTTGGTGTTCGTGCAAGTATTTTGCAATCAAACGCGCCGCTAAACTGGCACCAATAACCAAAACTCGACCCGAAGAGGTTTGTATCAACCCCAACCCTTTGGCAAAGGGGCGTACCGTCAAAGCAACCCACAAAACGGAACCCACCACAACCATTAATACTAGGGGGGTGATGTATTCAGCTGATGGAACACCTTTTTCGGTGAGGTTTAAACCCATTAGGGAAGCTACTCCGGCCGCTACAATGCCGCGCGGACCTACAAAAGAGATGAACACCTTTTCCTTAAACGATAAGGTGGAACGCAGCGTGCTCAAAAATACGCTAAGGGGGCGCAACACCAGCATTACCACTACAAAAAGTAAGCCAGTAGCCGGGTTCTGGGTGATCAAATCCAGATCAGAAAGATTGATTTTGGCGGCTAATAAGATGAATAAAACCGAAATCAACAGCACGGCAATGTTCCCTTTAAATGTCAGGATTTCTTTTAATCGGGGTACATCGAGGTTGGCCATTACGGTACCCATGACCACCACCGTTAGTAATCCGGAGTTGTTGACGGTAAAATTGGACAGTACAAAAATGCCCAACACGTAGGCCAAGGTAAACACGTTGAGTAGGTAATGTGGCCCCATTTCTTGCTTGATGAATTGGTACAAGGTATAAGCGCCAATAGCGCCCATCACCAATCCTGTCAATACAATTTGGATAAAATTGATCGAAGCATGAGAAGTAAAGGCCAAACCGCCTTCAGCAGAAAGGATAAATTCATACACCAGTACTGCACATAAAGCCCCAACTGGGCTAATTAAAATACTTTCCCATTTGAGTACCGCCGCTACGTTGCGGTTCAGGGGCATGTTGCGCAAGATTGGGGCAATGACAGTAGGGCCGGTCACTACAATAAGCGATGAAAACATAAAAGACATGGACCAATTCAGTCCAACTATTAAGTGTACAGCTACCCCCCCTCCCAGGAAAGTCACCAAAGAACCAATGGAAATTAGGTTGATGATGACGGGCCCAACTTGGCGGATCTCTTGCCGTTTGAGCGTTAGACTACCTTCAAAAAGGATGATCGCTATGGCGAGGGAAACGAAATGGAACAAGTACTGTCCGGGAAACAAGCCCCTTCCGGTACTCGCATCGTAAATCGGATTGATCAGCTTGTGTCCGTCGCTGGTCCAAAACGTGGAAATAGGGCCTACCAACAACCCCATCAAAATAAGTGGTAAGATCGCTGGCAGTTTTACGCGCCAGGCAAGCCATTGGGCAAAAACACCTAGAATAATTACGCCGGATAATTCAAACATGGTTTAGAGCAATGCTGATTTTTGCCCTCTAAGATAAAACTACCTGGCAGAAATTTTTCTATTCTAGTGAAATTAACCAGATGGGGCAATGCAAACTAGCCCGGAATGGAGAAAATAATCAAGGAATTATCCGATTGAAGGGGTAAAAACAAAAAAGACCTGCCAATTGAGTAAGTTATTTCAAACACGTGAGTTAATTCCTTAAATTTGCACCCTGAAAAGAGAAAATCGATGAGTTTATTACAGGAAGAAATACAAAAACGCCGCACCTTTGGGATCATTAGTCACCCCGATGCGGGTAAAACTACCCTTACTGAAAAGCTTTTGCTTTTTGGTGGGGCTATCCAAATTGCTGGCGCGGTAAAATCGAATAAAATCAAAAAGAGCGCAACCTCGGATTTTATGGAGATTGAGCGACAAAGAGGGATCTCGGTAGCAACTTCAGTAATGGCTTTTGAATACCGCAATCTAAAAATCAACATTCTCGATACGCCGGGTCACGAAGATTTTGCCGAAGATACTTACCGCACCCTTACTGCCGTAGATAGCGTGATCGTGGTGATAGACGTAGCCAAAGGGGTGGAAGCCCAGACCGAAAAATTGGTCAAGGTATGCCGGATGCGCAACACCCCGATCATCGTTTTTATCAATAAACTCGACCGTGAAGGGAAAGATGCTTTTGACCTTTTGGATGAAATTGAAAAAAAGCTAGGCATCAATGTAACCCCGCTGAGTTGGCCAATTGGCATGGGACAGCGGTTTCAAGGGGTCTACAGCATTTATGAAAAAAACTTGGTGTTGTTTCGGGCACATGGTAAACAGGAAGAGGAAGACGTTGTTGAAATTAGTAGTTTGGACGATCCTTTGCTTGACAAAAGAGTGGGCAAACCCGCTGCCGATCTCTTGCGTGAAGAGGTTAATGTGATTACCGAGGTGTACCCTGAATTTGATCGGGAATATTATTTAGACGGGCAATTGTCGCCGGTATTTTTTGGTAGTGCGGTCAATAATTTTGGGGTACGCGAGCTTTTGGATTGTTTTGTGGAAGTAGCGCCGCCGCCATTGGCGCGCGTTACTGAAGAGCGCTTGGTAAAACCTGAAGAAGATCAGTTTGCGGGATTTGTATTTAAAATTCACGCCAATATGGATCCCAATCACCGGGATCGAATTGCTTTTTTGCGGGTTTGTGCGGGCACTTTTCAGCGCAACACCAATTATCTGCACATTCGCCAAGGGCGGAAAATGAAATTCGCCAACCCTACCTCGTTTATGGCGGCCAAAAAAACGGTCATCGACGAGGCATATCCGGGGGATGTAATCGGCCTCTACGATTCCGGCAATTTTAAGATTGGCGATACCATTACCGGGGGAGAAATGCTTCATTTCAAGGGAATACCCAGTTTTTCCCCCGAGCAATTCCGTTTTGTCAATAATGCTGATCCACTCAAGTCCAAACAATTGGCCAAGGGTTTGGAGCAATTGATGGATGAGGGGGTAGCGCAATTGTTCAGCCGGGAAACGGATGGCCGAAAAATCATTGGTACTGTAGGTGCGCTACAGTTTGATGTGATTCAGTACCGTTTGGAGCATGAATATGGCGCTTTGGTGACTTATGAGCCGGTTTATCTGCACAAAGCGTGTTGGATTACTTCTAATGATGATGCGGCGCTCAAAGAAATTGTTGCCCGCCGTAAAAAAGACATTGCCCGCGATAAACATGGCAATTTGGTACTGTTGGCTGAATCTTCCTGGGCGCTGAATATGGCGCAGGAAAATCACCCTAAAGTGGAATTTCATTATACGAGTGAAAAGGTGGGGTAGGTGGAGAATTTGTAACCATCTTGCCGCTCTTAAAATTCCCGAAGGGAATGTATGTTTATAGGGTATAGTATCCGTATTGTTCAAATCCTGAAGGGATTATATGTTTATTTGGCCATGATAAACATATAATCCCTTCGGGAATGGGAAAAAAGCCCCTAGGCTGTGCTATAAATATACATTCCCTTCGGGAATAAGATAGCGCCTAGATAGATGCACGAGTTTGTAATTCCATTCGAAATTCGAAAGGTTTATTGCTCCCGGGGTTATAAACATATAATCCCTTCATGATTTGAGGGGAGACCTTACTAATAAGTATAAGCAAATAATCCCGAAGGGATTGTATGTCTATAGCTTCTTGGTTAGATAAATATCCCAATCCCGAAGGGATTATATGTTTCTATTCTTTCGCCCATTCAAATAGGTATTCCTCTTTAAATTCCACCTCGCAACGGCGTAAAATTTCTAAGTATTCATCTCTAAAAGAGCGTTTGACGTGATGTTCTGGCTGGTTTGAAATATAAGATATTACTTTGTCCAATTCAGAATGGCTATGCGAAAAAAAACCGTATCCTTCTTGCCAGCTAAACTTTCCGGGCAACCAACTTTTTTCGTTAATGAAATTGGTGGATTCTTTTTTCAAAATTTGTATCAAATCAGCCAAGGCCATATAGGGTTTTAGGCCGATTAGAAGATGCACATGATCAGGCATACAATAAATAGCCAGCATTTTGTGCTTTTTTCCTTGTACAATTCCAGTCATGTATTTTTGAAGTTCTTCTCGAAATTCTTCTTTAATGACATTGGCCCTAAACTTAGGGCTAAAGATGACATGAACATAAAATTGTCCAAATGTTCCAGCCATAAACGTTTTTTGAGGTTGTAGAGTTAAAACATAAATTCTTTCGACATCAAACTAATAGTATCATCTAGCTGCCTTTAAATTACCGAAGGGATTATATGTTTATGCCGGGAATAAACATATAATCCCTTCGGGATTGGGGAAAAGCCCCTAGGCTGTGCTATAAATATACATTCCCTTCGGGAATAAGATAGCGCTTGGATCGCAATCAACATATCATCCCTTTGGCATTGCTATGTTGATTACATTTCCCACCCCTTTCTATTTCAACTGCCGCGCAATCTCTCTACTCGTTTTCGTTGCCGCACAAGCTGTAATAAAATCATTTAAGCTAGCGCGTAAATGATTACTTTCCTCAGCGGTGAGGTCGTTGAAAAAAACGGCTATTTCTGTCTTGTTATCTTTTTGGCTGGTTAAATACGTGCTCATCGTCAACACAAATGCCGTTGAACCGCCTTTCATCCCCAAATGTTTGTACAACTCCTTGTTGCCAGGGTTGATGACCATCGGCCATTCCATGATGCCATCGAGGTATTTTTGCACTTTTGATGGAAAGTAAGAACGCGAATTGATTTTGTGCAAAATAGAACCGTAGTCTTCAGTTGTGGAAGCGGGCAAGCGATCCGACCAGATTTTTTGTAACTCCATATTCGGAAAAACAAACTTCTTTTTGAACAACAAATCTTCATCGTCCTTTAGTTGCTTGTGGATTTGCGTACAGCGGAGGGTATAATTCGCCATATCCATCCCCTTTACATGGGCAACAAATTGGTCGTTCGGAACCTTTTTTTCATTGGATACCACAAAAAGCGCAGCTACAATCGGATAAATTAGATCGTGGTTTTTGAGTTTAAGCTTTTCCAAATTGGCGTTGATGTTGTCCAGCCCCAGTTTATCCATTAAGTATTCCGTATTGGCATTGGAACTAAACTGAATCATTCCTTTGGCTACTTCCAGCAAGTGAACTTTGCCATTTTCAGCCAATTTGCGCTGTTCCAAGTCTTTTTTCCACGAAGGATGCGCATTACCATCGGTATTGGGAACATAGTAAACATCAATGTCTTGAAAGGGAATCTCCTCCTCTGGATTGATTTTCCCCGCAGCAGCTTGTTGGGCAAATTCAATAGCGATGATGATTTTCATGGTACTCGCCAAAGGGAATTTATGTTCCGTTCGTAAACCCGTCATCAGGGTATCGTTGCGCATCCAGTAGATAGAAGAGCGCGTAGGGTTGTTCTTCAAAAACTCGACGATTGGTTCCGGACCAACGATTGGATCCGTAAAACCCATCCATACCATCAAAAATGCAACTACACTAAAACCAGCGAAGCGATTCGTTTTCATTCCTTGCAATTTTTTTCAAAAACTTACCCGTACCAAACAGACCCTAAGTTGATAAAATTATCCTGCTATTCGAAGTCTGTTCGTTTTTTTTTGGCAGCATTAAGACGAAAAAAACGCTAGAAGTATACAAAATCTTGCTCAAAGCCATTCTTCACTACTCAAAAACCTCTTCGCAACATCTCGGCATAAGCATTCGGTAAGGGGCTACTTTCCACCGCTTGCGCAGCTTTTTCAATGTCGTATCCAAAACGAATGAATTCAACATTGATGCTATGCGGGTTTTCAGAATTACTGTGTTCATCAATGGTCAACAAAACGTAGCAACCTTGCGGATTCCCGTCTTTCGGTTTACCTACCGAGCCAATGTTGATGGCATGAAGGTACTTCCCTTCCTCAGAGGAGGATAAAATGCGGTGATACGGTTTGTGCGTATGCCCGAAACAGAGTATATCCGCATCGGCTTGTTCTAGGATGCGCAGCAAACTTTTCTCTTCCCGATCTTCAAAAAGGTATTCATTAATTTTTCGCGGACTCCCATGCACCATCAGTAGAGTCAGTTTTTCTTCCTGAAGTTGGAACTCCACCCGCAGGTGTGCGGGCAAGGTGCGCAAGTACGCGCGCGCGTCGGGTTCAACCAAACCATTGGTGTAGGCAATCGAGATTTTACCCATCTCTTTTTCAAGATCGGTTTTGTAGGCGCAGCCACAGTCATCGCTATTTCTACCAATGCCGAAATCATAATTTCCGGCAATGGTAGAAATCTGGCGTTTGCGGATCTCGCTGATGACCTCATTTGGCCAGATGTTGTACCCCACCAAATCGCCTAAGCAGTACATGGCGTCGGGTTGGCGGGGGGCAACATCAGCAAAAAAACCTTCCAAAGCCGGAAGGTTGGCGTGGATATCTGAAAACAGGGCAATTTTCATACTTTCAAATCATTCTTAATTACAACAATCAGTACCGCAGCAAGACTTGGCTTTTTCAGCATAAACGGTGACGCTGAAAATTCCGGTACTACCGGCTTTGAATGCTTCGATCTCCACATCACTAAGGTAGCGGGTCAAAATATCGTTGGGAAGTGCAATGGCTTTTTCTTTCTGGATGGTAATGTTGCTAAAGCCATTGGTTTGAATCAACCCCAAATACGCTTCTTTTTGAATTGCTCCAGCTACACAGCCCGCGTACATTTCCGCATCCTGGCGTAGCGCATCGGGAAGTTCGCCAATCAGTACAATGTCGGAAATGCTAAAGTGGCCACCTGGTTTCAACACCCGGAAAATCTCTTTAAAAACACCATCCTTGTTAGGGACTAAGTTGAGCACGCAATTGCTGACAATGACATCTGCAGTACTAGCGCTCACCGGCATTTTTTCAATATCCCCTTGGCGAAATTCTACATTATTAAAACCCAATTTTTCAGCATTGATCCGCGCTTTTTCAATCATCGCTTCGGTGAAATCAATGCCTATTACTCGGCCATCAACGCCAGTTTCCTCACGCGCGATGAACGCATCGTTGCCCGCGCCACTGCCAAGATCAATGACGGTATTGCCAGGCTTGATTTTAGCAAACTGAGTCGGTAATCCGCAACCCAATCCTAGATCAGCATCGGGATTATAGCCGCTCAGCTCCGTATAGTCATCGCTCATGATGTTGTATACTTCGGTGCTGCAACCTCCAGCGCCGCAACAAGAAGATTGATTCGTTTCCTTATCTTGTAAGGCAATCTCGCCGTACTTCTGACGTACTAGTTCCTTCAATTGTGCTTCAGTTTGCATGTTTGATGTTTTGAATTTTATCGCAATATTACGATGATTTTGAGCAAAAAAAATCAACAACACTTGGTCGTGGATAGCTGGAAACTGCTGAAGATCTCATTCAATAAATTTTTCGCGATCTCCCATTCCGTCTCGTCGATGCAGTAACACACTTTTACACCGTCAATATCGCCCTTGATCAAGCCGGCTTCTTTCAGTTCTTTGAGGTGCTGAGAAACGGTGCTTTGCGACAAAGGAAGTTCTTCAACGATATCGCCGCAAATACAAGCCTGTTTTTGGATCAAAAGCTTTAAAATCGCTACCCGAGCCGGATGCGATAACGCTTTGGCGTATTTGGCCAAGCGGTTGTCGGCTAATGAAAAAACGTCTGACTTGGTTGCGCCCATCGGTTGATTGATTTATATCGCAATATTACGATCGATTTTTAAAAGATGCAAATTTTTTTAAAAAAACTTAGCATAAACGCCCAACTGCTTCTGTTGCTGCCGGACATTTTCATACTCCCAATCAAACCAAACCACCCGTTTTACTGGGCTTCCCATTCTTTTTTTCAATTGACCAATTGTAGCTTTGAGGGATTGGTGGGTGGGGCCGTCAATTCTAATGGCATCACCCAAACGCAGGTAGCTGCCTTGAAAAACCGTATCGGTAGTCACTTGGAAGCGGTTAGGAGGGGTCACGAGTTTTAGGAACGACATTTTTTTTGCGGATTCAAGCGATAAGGCATTTAACAACCCCTGGAATTTTATGCCGCGATACCATGCTCCCCACTGAAACATAGGCAAGGCAACGTCAAGTGGAAGGGGGTATGTTTTTCCTTTTAAGTAGGCATTTACATCCTCAAGGTTCAAAATGGAGTTGGTTTCCGTTCGGGTTCTTACATTTCCGGTATTGTAACACATCAACACGGCGCTACTCACTGGCGGAATCCCCATCAGCTGGCGATCCCGGTATTGATGTAAACGGAGGGTGCAAGTCAGTAGCAACTGCGGTTCTTGTTGTTGCAAATAACGAAGAAACTTAAAATAGCGATCCTTGGTTGTGGCTGTCCAATCGCAATCGATTTGAATTTCGGAGAAGTTGCGAAACGCTTTGGCGTCCGTTCGTTGGGCAATGGAACGTATTTTGGCTGCCGTTTTTTTGGCCAAAACGGCCAATTGATCATCAGGGGTTTGCTCAAAAACGCGATTAACGATGAACACGGTGGGAATAATCAAAAGATCATCCACGGCCAGCCCATCCAACGTTTTTTTTATTTGAAGCACCCCCACTGGTACGCCCATACCAAATGAATTGCTCCAATTGACGTCAAAAAAACGCACGTATAGCCTTTGAGTACCCAATTGTTGGCACAAAGTGCGGTCTTGCGGTTTGAAATCAAAGGTCGTTTTCCAATAATAAAAATCTGTTTCCGGTTGCTGATGAGAACAACCGGAAGCAAAAATCCAAATTAGAAACGCTACACAAAGATGAATGAACCGCATGTTAAGAGCTAGTTTAGGATTCTGGTTCGATGGCGTAGTGAGCTAAAATTCGCACCAATGAGGCGCAAAAAGCGGAGTGTAGCAGCGCTACATGAGCATTTTTGTAACGAAATTGGGGTGAATTTTGGCCATTTGTAGCTCGAAGCAGAATCCTGAACAAGCTCTAATCTACAAAAGCGTTCGGAAACCTTTACTTTTTTGCTCGCCGGGGTAGTACACCCGCTCTAGGAACAGTCCGGCAGGCGGCGCGGTGTATTGAGCAGGCTCGGTACTCGGTGTTTTGAGCCAAGTTGCGGGATGCTGTGGCGACATGCGTCCAGTTCCCACTTCCACCAAACAGCCCACCACCCGTCTTACCATTTTCCACAAAAAATGTGACGCAACGATGTGCACAATGAGCAATTCGCCTTGTTCGTGTACGGCCATATGCTGGAGTTCTACCAGTGAGCTCTTCTCAGTACCTTTTTCATTGGAAAATGATTTGAAGTCGTGAAAACCGATCAGCGACTGAGCCGCGATTTGCATTTTTTCGGCATCCAACTCGTCTTTGATCCACCACACATAATGCTTTCCGAATGCGTTGCGGCGGCGCGAAATCTGGTAAATATAGCTGCGGGCAATGGCATCATGGCGGGCATGGAACTTAGGGCTGGTAGGCTCTACGCTGAGGATGTTGATGTCGTGCGGCAATTGGTCATTGATTTTTTGACGAATCAACTTCAAAGGCGTTTTGGTAGAGATCTCCAAGTGCGCTACTTGTCCAAGGGCATGTACCCCGGAATCGGTGCGCCCTGAGCCGTAAAGCTCCAATTTATCGACTTCAAAAGCCGTTTTGCAAGCTTTGATGATGGTTCCTTGCACAGAACGGGCATCTTCCTGTAGTTGCCAGCCCTTATAACGGCTGCCATCGTATTCTATCGTAAGTTTGTAGCGAGACATAGCGCTTGATTTAACCCGCAGGATAAGGAGAAAATGGGAGAAAAGGAAATGGGTGGGAGCTTCGGCTTAAGTTTTCGCCTTTGCATAGCTCATTGTCATAGGGTCTCGGCTTTCCATTCCTCAATATTTTTCGATGTACTGGACACATTCACCCCAACACCGACAACCGGTTTGTTTTTGAGCCAAAAAGCCTGGTAATATTCCTTGTGACGGATTTGATTCAACGCCGCCTCGGCGCTTTCATCGAGTTTGAATTCAAAAATATACACCTGGGTATCGGTTTCTACGAGAGCGTCAATGCGCCCATCGCTGGTGCAAACCTCGCTGTGCACCGTAACGCCCATATAGGTAAAAAGCAAGTGAATGGCAGCGTGGAAAAACTTCTCGGGGTATTTTTCGTGCAAAAAATAAGGGATAGTTTTGAACATCGATTGCAGGGTAATCATCACCTGATCAAGTTTTTGCTGCTGAAGTAGGGTTTCGATTTTAAAAATAAGTGGAAGTCCTTCGCCCTTGCGCATGCCGCTGAAAGCCTCTAGCAAATAGCCGGTCATGGCATTTTGTACCTCATGATTGGGATAATCCAATTCATACAAACCGAAGGCATTGCGGGAATGGATGGTCAGGTAACCGGTTTGGTACAAAAGGCCGTATACATTGAGATCTTCCAAATCGAAAGTATCAAAACTTTGTTCGGGTTGGGGGATCAATTTAAAATCGTAAAGCCCTTCCTGTTTGAGGAGGTTGATTAAAAAAGTAGGTGTCCCAGTCTCAAACCAGAAATTTTTGAACTCCTTTCTATAAAAAAACATGTTGATGGAAACCGGATTGTACACTGTCGGGGCATTGAGATAAAACCGATACCCATTGTACCACCAGCGCAACTGAACCAGCAGTTCTGGTTTAGTTATGTTTAGCTTTGCGGCACTGAGCTCCAATTCTTCCTCGAAATTACTTTCCAGTTCCTCCTGGGTATAACCCAACATGGTAGCATATTCAGCCTGCATGGTAAGGTCGGTTAGGTTATTCATGCCCGAAAAAATGCCCACTTTGGAAAACTTGCTTACACCAGTGATGAAAACAAACTCCAGGTAAGGATCCATGTCTTTGAGAACCGTGTAAAAACTTTTCAGTAGTTCGCGGTTTTCGTAAGCCGTATTGATTTCTTTGCCCAGGTAATGGATGATTGGAGCATCGTATTCGTCGATCAAAACGACTACTTTTCCTTGTGGAGCAAGTAAGGAAATCATCTCTTTGAACATACCTGCCGCGCCGACAGTAGATAAGGATAAAGACTTAGCTTTGGCTATTTGTTGTAATTCTTGCTCCAGGGCAATTTTAAGTCCAATTTCTTGAAACCCCAATGAAGTAAAAGAAAGGCGAATCACAGGATGCTTTTTGCTCCAATCCCATTTGTCTTCTATCCACAACCCGCTGAACAATTCTCTACTGCCGAGGTACAACTCTTGTAGTACGGCCAGGGTAATCGACTTACCGAAACGCCGAGGGCGAGACAAGAAATAGTATTTTCCGGCAGTACACAATTGATAAAGATACTTTGTCTTATCAATGTACTTGTACCCGCCTTGAATAATTTCCTTAAAATCCTGTAACCCGAGCGGCAGTTTTTTGGCCATGCGATTGCTTGTTTAGGACAAAGATAAGGATTTGTGGACAATACAGATATACGACGGTGTACGGTAAATTACCTTCTACGATGCTGCGCATTTACCGCAATTCGCGTGGCAAATCGGCATTCTACTCCTTCTTTTTATCGACGGATCTATCCAGTTGTTTGATCCTTTTCCTAGAGGTCGAGTCGGCGATTAGCGTTGCCAATCTACTACGTTGGGTAGCTTCCTGTTTGGCGCTCATCACCCACCATAAAGCAGGGCGTTGGTAAGAGGGTGGTAGGGTTTGAAAAAAAGTCCAGGCCTCGGCATTGGCTTCAAAAATTGCCGCAAACTCCTCGCTCAACTGCACATTTTTTTGTTCGTAAGCGTAAATTTTTGACTTAGCGTCATCGCGTTTTTCAAAAGCAGCCAATCCTGCTGGCTGCATCAACCCTAAATTCGTCAACTCTTCGACTCGGTTGATATTGACTGCACTCCAAATACTTTTGGGTTTGCGCGGTGTAAACCGGATGGAATATGCGGTATTGTCGATACTACGTCGCACGCCGTCAATCCAGCCAAAACACAAAGCTTGATCGACCGATTCGGGCCAGGTAATGCTGGGAATCCCAGAGTCTTTTTTGTAAAACCCTACCAATAATTCCGATTTTTGGGCGTGGTGTTCCTGCAACCACGCCCGAAAATCGGCAGGGGTAGGGAAGAAAGTTGGAGTGGGTTTATCTTCCATGCTCCTGCAAGAAATCCGAAAACAACGCACAACTCACCCCTGATTCAAACCGCAAATCCTTTGGTAATTTGGCCAAAAATGAATTGGGTCGGAAAGTCACTTTTTCGTTCACATCGTCTTCGTATACGTAATCTTTCGGATGAGATTGCTGATACATGTACAAGGTATGCGCCTTCTGGCACAACCCGGCCATATACGCAGCGGCAATTGCGTTTTCACTTCTTGGATTAGCCGAGATTGCTTTGTCGTAATACGCCTTGGCGCGGTCGCAACCATAATACGCGGCATTAAAATTAGCGGGGATGGAAATACCACTTATCATTCTATTGTCGCCAGCGCGTTTGCAATTCCACAAGACCAAGGCCAAAAACAACATCGATACCATCAACCAACTTCCACGGCGTTTTTTGAATTGCAATGCGCCAACAAAGCCGATCAGTACCAATCCAAAGGGCCATACCTTTTGCATGATGTTGTTGAATCCAGTTTCTGAGGAAGCAGGCGCCGCTGCTTGACGGATGTCGACAAACTCGGCTGAACTGCGCTGGGTATGGTATACCGACCACCAGCGTCCCAACCATGAAAGATTGAAATAAGCATTCCCTAACAACAAATACGCTGCTTGTTTTTTATCTGGATTGGTTTCTTTTTCTGCTTGCAAGCGCAATTCAATCAATTGACGGATGAATTTGGTTTGGTTGCGGTCAAATCCGTCGTTTTCTTCGGTTAAAGAAATACCAGGGAGCGCCAAACCTACCGAAAAAGGATTCTGGGTAATGCCCAAGTTGGCCGGCGTTTGATTGGCCCAGTAAGCATCGGGTATAGTTTGCAATACGGTGTAAGCACTATCCAATTGATCATTCCAAATGTAGTAGCGAGCTTTGAATTCCTTTATTTTTTCTAAATCCCATTGCGCGCCAGTAACTTTACGGGGAATGAACTTCCCGCTTTGATCGTCCCAATCGCCATAATCCCATGGGGTGTAATTGGCTGGAATCGGGTTGCTGCGTAGCCAAACTGCGAATTTGGAGTTATTTTTTTTATCGGTCAACAACGCAATTGTTTTGTCGTAATCAGCTGGCTTGGCACAATCTAGCATTTTGAGGTAAAAAACGCGATTGCCAAATTTGCCCGACCATTCCTGCCGGGTTTTACTAAGCAACAATACCCCTTTGGCTACTTGTCCGCGTTGAATAAAGGCATCTGACAAAAACAAAGCCAATTGCGATTGTAGGGTTTCACTATCGAGGATTTCCGTTTTGTGTTGCGCCAAAAAATCAAATAAAGATGGAATTTGATTCTCGGTGCTGGCAGCGATGGCGCTTTTTTCCAGCACATCCGCTAGCAGTTGCGTAATGCGTACCTGTGCTTGCAAGCGTACCGGCAGTTGATCCGGGTTGGGAATTTGCTTCAATTGTTGACGGGTTTTGGCAAAATTACCGTCAATCAGCATCAAGTGGGCCGAGGAAAGTCGCCAAAAAGGGGCATCGGTTATTTTGCCGTCGCTTAAAGCTTTTTGCACAAAAGCATCCAACTCATGTAGGTATTGCAAATCGGCTTTTAATTGTACCGCTAAATCAGCTTTTTCTGCTTCCTCGTAAGATTGCTCAAAATGACCGGGCGAACCGCTTAGTTTTTGAGTAAGCAGCCAGTTTTCTAATTTGTTGACTTCACGGGTCAACAATAGCGATAGCGCCGGATAGCTGGGGTTCAGATCGTACACTTTTTTTAGGCGATCCAACGCCCGTCCGGGATAGTTGATGGCGGCAGCGGTTTCCAAAATGGCGCGTTCCTTGTTGTCTTTGGCCAGTTTTTGCGCTGCTGCCAATTGCTTAGGGTCAAACAACTGAATCAGGTATTGCTTGTTCCAGCGGCACTTATCAAAAGCCATCGCGAGCCAATAATTGCTTTCTGGAGCCTTTTGGGCAATGGCATAATTGTAGAAGGCCATGTCTTGCACCCAAGCATCCGGCGCTGCGTTTTTTTGCAGGTAATCCATCTGCGTTTTCATGGTGGCCAGATCACCCAGATAGCCGCTCAATTTTAAAATTTGGTAAGCCGCCCGCTGTTTTACAAATGGCGAGGTAGCCTGATCAAAGAGCGTATAGCCTTTTTGTCGTACCTCGATTAATTTGGCCGGTACAATGGTGCTAGCGAAGGTTCTTTCGCACAATTTTGCATATTGAAAATAAGTCGCCAAGCTAGCGTTTTCGGGCAATTTCAAAGCCGCGATCATGCTGTTGTTTTTGCCGTATTTGCCACGCAAAATATCATTCGGGGTGAGTTTGTAAAGTACCCGATACACATCTTCCACACTCACTTTAGCGCCTAAAACGGCTTGCCATTCCTGGGCATTGGCCAGCTGATTGGTGGTATCTGCCGCCCAGGTGTAACCGTAAAAAAGATCTGCCGTGTAGGTAAAAGGCAACAAAGCGGTAACTCCCGCCACATTAGGCTGAAAAAGCCAAAAACGCCAACCTTCTACATTGTAATCGCTACACTCAAAAGACTTGAGCGGTAATAAAAGGAGAGCCAAACTAACGGTGCAACCGATGAAATATTTTTTCCAGATGTTCATGTGAAAACGATGCTAGGGTAAATGAATCCAATTGAAAAAAGGCCAATGCTCGGGTATTTTGAGGAGAGAAAACACCTTTTGCTAAATCGATTGCTTTTTCTAGGTCTTGGTTAGAGACGCTTTCTAGTCGCACCCGATCGCCAGGCCGAAGATACAGATCCTGAAACACGGTGTCAACCTTCACACGATAAATATTTTTTTGTGATGTGTGTGCCAAAAAAGTCAATGCATCCAGGGTTTCCCGATTTTGATCGCGCAAAAAACCTTGAAACCTGCCGCCGCGAAATTGTAATCCCCAGGAAAAAAGCGGTAGCGCTAAATCCAAAGGTTTAGGGTACACCGCTTGCCGACGGAGGTATCTTTTTGCTTCTTGGGCATCAAAAATCGAATTAGTGGTCTGATATTGCATAGGGTCACTCAAATTATAGAGCATCAGCATGCCCCGATCAACTGGCGGGATACCCGTTTCCGAGCGATAGGTGATTTGATGCAGACGAATGGTGGCGCTGAGTTCCACCTCCGGTAAGGCCGTTTTTAGATTCCGCAAAAACTCAAAATAGCCGACTTTGCTGCGCTGCGTCCAGTCGCAATCAATTTGTAGGGCGTGAAAAGGGCGTCCTGCCGCCTGTTGTTGAATAGCAGCAATTGTGTTTTTCGCCAAAGCTTTATTGTCCTCCGGTGATAATTTATGAAAAAGGGTTTGAAAGACAAAAATGGTTGGCACCACTTCTACCTGAGCCGGCATACCCGTAAAATCGATCTTAACAGGCGCTGCAAAAACGGGTAGTCCCACGTTATTTGGGCGGATCTCAAAAAAACGCAGGTACAAGCGTTGAACGCCCAATTCGCTACAGGTTTTTTGCACCCAAGGCGACCAGCGGTAGTTCCCTTTCCAATAGTAAAAGGAGCGCGTTACCGAAGTAGAAGCGTGGTCATCGGCGCAGCTAAAGGATATACAAAGTAAAAGGACAAAAATGATTAAGCGCATAAAACGGAATTTGAAAACCAATTTTTCAATCGGGTTGTAATGTTGCATAGGCCACAAAACTCGGATTGCGCAGATTTTCCTTATTGTATTGTAAATCTTGCTGAGTATCCTCAGCAATGACCGTTCCGCCAGCTTCTTCCAGAATGATGTGCGGAGCGCCGGTGTCCCACTCCATCGTTGGCCCTAAGCGCGGATACAGGTGCGCACCACCAGTGGCTAACAGCAAAAATTTAAGTGAACTACCTCGCGAAATCAGCACCGGATCAGTAAGCTTGCTTATAAATTCTTCGGTAGCAGAGTTCATGTGCGAGCGCGAGCAAAGCACTACCAAACCCGGATCGCTCATACGGAAAGTACGGGCTTGCAATTTTTTTGGCCCAGATGCGCTGTCCAGGTAAGCGCCCTGGCCTTGCACCGCCCAATACAGCTCGCCAGTAACGGGCAGCAATACTACGCCAAGCACGGCCCGATTGCGATGAATCAAAGCGATATTAACGGCAAAATCACCGTTGCGGGAAATGAATTCTTTGGTGCCATCAAGCGGATCCACCAGCCAATGGTAGTCGAAATGTTGGCGCTCAGCGTAAGGGATCTCTTGATTTTCCTCAGAAACAATGGGAAAAATGAGCGGCAATTGTGCCAGCCCTGCACAGATGATATCATTGGCACGCCGGTCGGCAACGGTTAGCGGTGAATCGTCTTTTTTGTGCTCCACCTGAAAATGGGCTTCCTGTTCATATACGTCCATAATCGCTGCTCCCGCTTTACGAGCAATAGAGAGCAATAGTGGAATAAGTTCTTCGATGGCCATACGGCTTATATTTTTTTTAAAACAATCCCTAATCTGAAAAATCGTCGGTGTGCGCCTGCGGCCGATTGCGCGGATGAAAATTCAAAATGGTAGAACGCAAATATTCCCGATCCAAATGAGTATAGATTTCGGTAGTCAGGATGGATTCGTGACCCAGCATGTCTTGAATGGCTTTGAGATCGGCGCCGCCTTCCAGCAAATGAGTGGCAAATGAATGCCGAAAAGTATGCGGACTCACCACTTTATCAATCCCGGCTTGGGCTACAGCTTCTTTTACAATCAAAAAAACCATCACTCGGGTGAGTTTTTTTCCCCGACGATTCAAAAAAACGATGTTTTCATGGCCTTTCTGAATCTCAGGAAGTTTTGGACGCACTTCCTGCAGGTAAATTTGAAGGTGTTTAATGGCATCTTCGCCAATGGGGACAATGCGCTCGCGGTTGCCCTTACCTACTACTTTGACGAAACCGATATCGAGAAATAAATTGGTAATGCGCAGATCGCACAACTCACTTACCCTCAACCCGCTGGCATAAAGCGTTTCCAGCATGGCGCGATTGCGGGGCCCCTGCGGCAAACTCAAGTCAATACCCTCAAGAATGGCTTGGATTTCAGTATAGCTTAATACTGAAGGCAGTGCCCGCCCCAGCTTAGGTCCCTCCAGCAATTCACAAGGGTTTTCCTTGATCACATCTTCCAGCAATAGGTATTTGTAAAAAGTTTTTAGCGCGGAAAGCAAACGCGATTGCGACCGAGCACCCAACCCCATATCATACAGATAACTTAAAAAGGCTTGTAAGTTTTGGCTGCTGACTTGTGCCGGCCCCTCGTTTTGTCCCAGCAGCTGTAGGTACTCCGCCAGCTTGCCGATATCGCGCAAGTAAGCCTCGATGGTATTGGCAGACAAGCTGCGTTCCAGCAGCAAGTATGCTTTAAAACCGTTGAGCCAGGATTGCCAGTGATAGGTAGTCAATTGATGTAGTTTTTGGCAGATTTCGCTAATGCGTTGCAATTTGTTTAATTTTTTTCAAAAAAGATTAAACAATAAAACTTCCAGCACGCAAAAAGTGTTGTATATTTGTATGATAGTATTGCTATCATTTTAATTAGTAAAACTTGTTTTATGTCTAACTTAGAGTTTGTAGCTCAATTTGATCGCTTGAAAATGACGCTGTTTGCATTTGCATTGAATTTGACGAAAGATAGGGAATCAGCGCAAGATTTGGTGCAAGAGACCGCTTATAAAGCTTTCAAACACCGCGACCGCTATGAACCCCAGACGAATTTACGCGCTTGGTTGATGACCATTATGCGTAATTCCTTTATTAACGACTATCGCAAACGTAAGCGTCGCCAGACTTTCAATGACACTTCAGAGAATGATTATTTGCTGGATTCCGGGCATCAAACTGTAAATAATCTGGGCGAATCGCAAGTAACCATGGAGGAACTTCAAAAATCCATCGAATCACTTGAAGCCTGGATGCGCGTCCCGTTTCTGCTCCATTTTCGGGGGTTCAAATATGAAGAAATTGCCCAGGAACTCGGTCTACCGATTGGAACGGTTAAAAGTCGTATATTTAGTGCACGCCAGAAGTTACAGGAACAGGTCAAAACCATTTATGTAGCCGATCAACTGACCGATATTCTCAGCTAGCTTGATCAATAAGGCTTTATTGCTTAAATTTGCCCGGTAGTTATGCTATTTAGGTCAATGGTCGAACTATTTTCAACTTGGCCTGTTTTTTTGTATTTCCATTCCATCCACAATTTACTTAAAACATCGTATTTTCTATGGCCGGACACTCGGACATTCACCCGCTTACCCGATTTTTTGGTCTGCTGCAGATGGATCGTAAAGATATCGGGTACATTTATCTCAATGCTATTTTTGCTGGATTAATCGGTCTAGTATTGCCTTTGGGCGTACAGGCCATCATTGGTATGATTGCTGGCGGCGGTTTTTCCACTTCTTTGGTGGTATTGATCACAGTCGTAACCATCGGAACTGCGCTATCGGGGATTCTAAAGATCATGCAGATCGCTATTACCGAAACCATTCAGCGCCGTATTTTTGTGCGGAGCTCCTTTGATTTTGCTTACCGCATTCCGCGTTTGAAGCTGGATTCTTTGGCAGGATATTACCCACCTGAATTGGTCAACCGTTTTTTTGATACACTTAATGTACAAAAAGGTATGCCCAAAATCTTAATCGATTTTTCGGAAGCGGTGTTCAATATCATCTTCGGCATGATCCTGATATCGTTTTATCACCCGTTTTTTGCTTTTTTTGGACTTTTCCTGGGGTTGGTATTGTACCTCGTATACCGGGCTTCAGGGCCATTGGGTTTGCAAACCAGTCTGGAAGAATCTAAGTATAAGTACGAAGTAGCGCACTGGCTGGAAGAAATCGCCCGCTCGTTGCCTTCCTTTAAAATGGCAGGGTTCACCCCCTACCCACTGCGGCGTACCGATGGTTTGGTCTCCAAATACCTTGACAGTAGAGGCGCGCATTTTCGGGTCTTGAAGTTTCAATTTGCTACGATTGTCGCCTTTAAAGTAGTAGTTACTGCCGCCTTGATGGCTTTGGGGAGCATTCTGGTGCTTGATAACCAGATCAACATCGGTCAATTTGTTGCTGCAGAAATTGTGGTGATCCTGGTTATTGGGTCTACCGAAAAGGTGATCATGACGATGGAGACGATTTACGATGTTTTGACCGCTTTGGACAAATTGGGTGTAGTAACTGATTTGCCCATCGAAAAAGAAGACGGCGTACGTTTTGAGCAAATCGACACTGGTAAACCTTTGAAAGTGCAAGTGGATAACTTAACGTTCAAGTTCAAGGATGCCGATCAACACATTGTTCGGGGCATTACATTGGATATTGAACCGGGTCAACGTATTTGTTTATCGGGTAGCCAAAGTGCTGGAAAAACTACTTTGTTGCATTTGATTGCCAGCATTTTTGGCGATTATGAAGGCACCATCAGCTACAATGGTTTTCCGTTAAAAAGCTTGGATTTATGCAGCCTCCGCGGGCATATTGGCGATTGTTTTGACGACATCAATATTTTCCGAGGTAGTATATTGGAAAACATCACCCTCGGGAATCCAGAATTGCCACTTTCCAGAGTGGTAGAGATTGCTGAAGAGCTGGGCGTAGCGGCTTTTATCCGCGGGTTGCCCGAAGGGTATCAAACTTTGCTTTTGCCAGAAGGGCGCAACATCCCCCGTACCGTACGCACCAAATTGATCCTGGCACGTGCGGTGATTGATAGACCGCGTTTGTTGTTGGTGGAAGATTTTTTAACTAATTTAGAATCCAAAGACCGCGATTTTATTGCCCATTTCCTTACACGTCAAGATCAGCCTTGGACCCTGCTCGCAGTGTCCAATGATCCCGTTTTGGCCGCGCAATGTGATCGTTTGATTTTTATGGACGATGGCCAGATTGTCGCTGATGGCAATTGGAAATCGCTGCAAAAAAATCCTTTATTTGATCAGGTTTTTCGCAGTAAAGAATTTCAACTCCATGCTTAATATATCCGATTATTCCGTCCAAGAACGCCTGTCAAACGAGCGTTTTAAGTCGTTTGAAAAAACCAGCTCGTCGCGCTCCAGCATTCGTTTTACCCGCTGGCTGGGCGCTACATTGGTCATTATTTTGATTTTTTTGTTCCTTCCTTGGACTCAAAACATCCAATCGAAAGGCAAAGTAACGACCTTGCGCCCTGAACAGCGCCCGCAAACCGTACAATCTACCATCGAAGGGCGCATTGAGCGCTGGTACGTGCGCGAGGGGGATACCGTTCGGCGGGGGGATACCATCGTTTGGCTTTCGGAAATCAAAACCGATTATTTCGATCCGCAAATTGTTGACCGTACGCTGGATCAAGCCAGTGCCAAACAATCATCGATTACCGCTTATGGCGATAAAGTTTCGGCATTAGGGGCGCAAATTGTCGCGCTGGAAAACGAGCTACAACAAAAAACCGCACAGCTCAACAACAAAGTTCGGCAGTCGCGCTTAAAAATTATTTCCGATAGCATTGATGCGCGCCGTGCTGTGCTCGATGATTCCATCGCTATGGTGCAACTGCGGCGTACCGAACAATTGAAAAAAGAGGGCATTAAATCACAAGCCGATATTGAAGACAAGCGTTTCAAGACCCAGGAAACTAGGGCTAAAACGGTTTCAGCAAAAAACAAATTGGAACAAAGTCGGCAAGATCTGATCATTGCCCGTATTGAACTACAATCGGTAGCGGCAGAGAATGCCCAAAAAATTGCCAAAGCACGCTCCGATATCGCCAGCACCCAATCAGATCAATTTTCTGCAGTAGCCGATGTAAGCAAATTGGAAATCCAAGCGGCCAATTATCAACAACGGCAAAGTCTGTATTATACATTGGCGCCTCAGGATGGCATCATCACCAAAGTAGCTACTCCGGGGATTGGCGAAAACATCAAAGAAGGGGAATCCATTGTGAGCATCATGCCGCGCAATTATGATCTGGCGGTAGAGATGTACGTTAAACCCCTTGATTTTCCTTTGATCTCGCTCAAACAGCGGGTCTTTTTCTTGTTTGACGGCTGGCCATCGATAGTGTTTTCTGGCTGGCCAGGCTACTCTTTTGGTACTTTTTACGGTGAAGTATGGGCCATAGATAACGTGATCAGCGAGAATGGTGAGTACCGCATTCTGGTAAAACCTGCTGGCGACAAGCCTTGGCCCAAAGCCTTGCGCCCAGGCTCGGGCGCGCAAGGCATCGCTTTGCTGAAAGACGTGCCGCTGTGGTACGAAATTTGGCGGCGACTCAATGGTTTCCCGGCGGAATACTACCAAGCCAAAGAAGGCAAGCCCGAAGAAAATCCCAAAATGAAAGCCCCCATAAAATCTTTAAAATGATGCGTAGTAGGGTAAGGCTAGCAGCTTTGTTGTTGTTTTTCTCCCATCTTTTAAGTGCGCAATCCGATACCGCCACCTTGTCGATGAAGGCTTATCTGGCGAGTATTGTTGCCGAGAACCCCTTGGCTCGGAATGCAGATTTGCTGCTCGGGCAGGCGGAAGCGCAGGTGCGCAGCGCACGCGGGGCATTTGATCCCAAATTGTATGCCGATTGGGAGCAAAAAGCATTTGGCGGCAGCAATTATTTTACCGTTGGCGAATCTGGGGTAAAAGTAAAATCAAAATGGGGCCTCGAATTCAAAGGTGCTTACGAAGTAGCTGGCGGCACCTTCCTCAATCCTATAGATTATCTAAACGGAGGAAATCAAACCATTTTGGGTGTTACCATTCCGCTGCTCAACGGCTTAACTTTTGATGCCAACCGGGCAGGTTTGCGCCAATCGCTGCTCGATCGGGAAGGACTGGCGGCTGATCGGCGTTTGCAGTTGAACGACCTGATCTATCAATCTGGTTCGACTTACATCAATTGGTCGGTTGCTTATTATCAGCTGAAAGTGACTGAGCAAGCCTTACAAGCAGCCTTGACAAGATTCAATAGCATTCGCGAAAGTTATGTGCAAGGGGATAAACCCGGTGTTGATACGCTGGAGACCTACATTTTATACCAAACCCGTTTGCTGGATCTCAACGAAGCACAACTCAATTTGCAAAATGCAGTATTGGGGGTGCAGTCGCTGCAATGGATCGGCGGCAGACCGGCACTTAACGATTTTCAGTGGCGCTGGCGTCCGGAATCTGTTTATCAATCCATGCCATTGGCTGCGTTGCCGGTAGACTCGTTTGTACAGCAACTTGACCTCATCAGCCCCGATCTGCGCAGGTTGGCCGTTGATGCCCAACAGCTCCAGGTAGAAAGACGCTTGGCGGTGGAGCAATACAAACCGCGTTTGGATGTGTCATACAATGCCTTGGGGCGCGGCTTCAATCCCAATGTGCCAGAAGGAAGCAAATTTCCGCCCAGTATTTTTCAATCGCCACTGCAAAATTACAAATGGGGCATCAATTTTTCTTTCCCTTTGTTGCTCCGCAAAGAACGCGGTAAACTACAAGCTGTGGAAATCAAGCAACAAATGGTGCAAAATAAGTTGTCGCAAAAAAGGATAGAAGTCGAAAACAAAGTACGCAACTACTACAACCAAGTTGAAAACGCTCGGAAACAAGTCAACCTTTCGTTGTCGATTGTGAACAACACCAACGGGATGTTGCGCGCCGAGCTACGTAAATTTGAACTGGGTGAAAGCTCTATTTTTCTCATCAATTCCCGCGAACAAAAACTGTTTGAAACCCAATTGAAATTGATCAAAACCCAAGGAGAATATGCCAAAAGTCTATTGGCCGTGTATTGGGCAGCTGGGAAATTGGCAGGTACGTTTTAGATTTTAAAGCGGGTACAACTGGTTTCCAAAAAAATCTTAGTAGGTTGTTCCATCATTTTTTCGAAAAAGTCAAAAACGGCATGGAACTTTCCTATATTCTCAATGAACTGGGTGAAGAGCGCGAAAACTACTTCAACGCCATCGCTCCGCCCATCATCCAAACCAGCAATTTTAAAGTCAACACCGTCGACGAGCTGCGCAGCTTGTTTGAAGACGAATACAGCGGCTATTTGTACAGTCGTGGCCTCAACCCCACCGTGGAGATACTGCGCAAAAAATTGGCGGCACTAGATGGTGCGGAAGATGCGCTGGTGTTCAACAGTGGCTCCTCCGCCATTTTTGCCTCCGTTTTTTCCAATGTAAAAAGCGGCGACCACATTGTCAGCGTCCAAAAACCGTACACCTGGGCTTATCGACTTTTTGAAAACATTTTACCCCGTTTTCAAGTCAGCACCAGCTACGTGGATGGAACCAACATCGACAACTTTGCGGCCGCCATTCAACCCAATACCCGCATCATTTATTTGGAAAGTCCGGGCAGTTGGAATTTTTCCTTGCAAGACCTGACAGCAGTAGCCGAATTGGCCAAAAAACACAACATCCTCACTATTTGCGACAACAGTTATTGCTCGCCGCTGTACCAACGTCCCATTGAATTGGGCATCGACATGGTGTTGCAAAGCGCCACCAAATACCTCGGCGGCCATAGTGATGTAGTGGCGGGCGTACTCAGCGGCAAACACAGTATGATGAAAAAAATCTTTGACAGCGAGTACAACAATGTCGGTAGCGGCATCCAACCTTTCAATGCCTGGTTGCTGATTCGGGGTTTACGCACCTTGCCCGCGCGCTTGACCCAGATTACCGCCACGACCCAGCTGTTGGTAGATTTTTTAAAACAGCACCCAAAGGTAGAACGGGTCATTTTTCCTTTTGATCCCAGCTTTCCGCAATACAATTTGGCCAAAAAACAAATGAGCGGCGCCTGCGGGCTCCTCAGTTTTTATGTTAAGGCCAGTAGCCGCCAATCCATCGTGAATTTTGCTGAAAGCTTGCAACACATCATGATGGCCGTAAGCTGGGGTGGACACGAAAGTTTATTGCTTCCTGGCTGTGCCGGTCTCAAAGACGAAGATTTTGACGCCGATAACCTCGATCACCGCATCATCCGTTTGTATGTAGGTTTGGAAGCAGCAGATTATTTGATCCAGGATTTGGAGCAGGCCTTGCTGAAAATTGAGTGAGGGGGGATGATATCCTAAAAAACCTTATCTTACTTTCGAATTTTGTAAATGATTAGTACTCCGCCTTCGGCGTGGGGCATAACAAATTTTTAGCCACAAATTTCACAAATTTCACAAATTCAGCCGCAAACTTGCGTTTGCGTGCGGCACGAACGGAGTTCGTGTTTTAATTTGTGGAATTTGTGGCTGAATTTATAAAAAACCACTCCATCGAAGATGGGGTGCTAAATTTTTACCGAATTTTTTAATAACCTAAAACTCAAACACCATGTCAGAAGATCCAATTCTTGACGCACCGCTTGATTCCATATCGGATCAAAGCGTTTCCGTTTCAACTGAAATCAAAGATTACTTACACACCACCGCTAAGTGGGGTAAATTTCTCGCCGTTGTCGGTTTTGTGATTACCGGCTTTATTGTAATGGCAGCCCTGTCTGTTGGTTTGTTTTTTGGCACTTTAGGGAGCATTTTGTTCCCTGGTATGCCTGATTCAGGTTTCATAGGCGTAGGAGTCGGACTGCTTTATGCGTTATTGGCAGTTATTTACTTTTTCCCAGCCTGGTACTTGTTCCAGTTTTCGACCAAAATGATGGTTGCCGTCAGAAACGACGACCAAGAATTCTTTACCATTGGTTTCAAAAACATGAAATCACTGTTCCGATTCTTGGGCATTGCTACTTTGGTTCTTTTGAGCTTGTACCCAATCATGATTATCTGTTTTATCATTTTTGGCGCAGCCATGGCCGGTCAAGTTGGTCAATAACAGTATTAAAAAAGGGTTGCAATAAAGGTTTCAAGCCAACAATTGGAGCTTTTTTGCAACCCCTTTTTTATAGTCATATTTCCATCTCTAACCCTCCATTTAGCGATTTGCCGCTTTTTCCTTGCGCGTTCTAAAGTCATGTTCTATCTTTAGGAACGGGTGAATAATAAATTGACATTTTAGCCGCCGCTATTTTGTTGCCAATCGACTATCTTTTGAGGCGCAATGTGGGGCATTGCAACGAAAAAGATAGGAAGAGTGGCGGCGAAAGAGCAAGGATAAAGTGGTAATTTATTATTCAACCGTTCCTAATCTCTACATGTTGGAGCAAATACCATGACGACAGAAGATTTTAAAAAAATAGCCGATACCCTTCCCAAATCGCCCGGCGTATACCGATTCATTGACGAGCGTGATGTCATTCTATACGTTGGTAAAGCCAAAAGCCTGCGCAACCGGGTATCTTCCTATTTCGGCGAACGTAAAGACCGTCTTTTTCGCACCCGCATCATGGTGAAAAACGCCGATCGCATTGAATTCACCATCGTTGAAACGGAAACCGACGCGCTATTACTTGAAAACGCCCTCATCAAACAATACCTGCCCCGCTACAATGTGATGCTCAAAGACGATAAGTCCTACTCTTACATCTGCATCAAAAAAGAGCGTTTTCCCCGCGTCATCATCACCCGTAAGGTCATTCGGGACGGGTCAACCTATTTTGGCCCCTATACCTCCAAAGCACGTTTGCGCATCATCCTGGATTTGATCAAACAATTGTTTCCGCTGCGCAATTGCAATTTGCACCTATCCGAAGAAAACATCCGCGCTGGAAAGTTCAAAGTGTGTTTGGAGTACCACATCAAAAACTGCATGGGCCCCTGTGAAGCCCAGGAAGAAGAAGAAAGCTACAACGCAAAAATCGAGCAGATCAAAAACATCTTGCGCGGACATTTTTCGGCGGTGATCCAACACTTCAAAGGGCAGATGCAACACTATGCCCAGGAGCTGGAATTTGAAAAAGCGCAAGCCATCAAAACCCGTTTGGAAGCCTTTGAAGACTACCAAGCCAAATCCACTATTGTAAGTCCTACCATCCGCGATGTGGATGTTTTTTCGATTGCCAAAGAAGAAAAAGAAGCCTACATCAATTACCTGCGGGTAGTCAATGGCGCCATCATCCATACCCACACCCAGGAGCTGATTTTGAACCTCGAAGAAGAAGAAGAAAGCGATCTGCTCTCCTACACCATCCCCTTGATCCGCGAGCGATTCAACAGCATCGCGCCAGAGATCATTGTGCCTTTTGAGGTGATACTGGCGGAAAAAGATTTGCAAATCACCGTACCCAAGATTGGCGATAAAAAGAAATTGCTGGAGCTATCGCAAAAAAACGTGGAGTACTACAAACTTCAAAAGAAAAAAGACGAGATCAGCAAGGTACGCAAGCAAACTCCTGCCGAGCGCATCCTGCGCCAATTGCAAACCGATCTGCAAATGGATCGCGTACCGATGCACATCGAGTGTTTTGACAACTCCAACATCCAAGGTACCAACCCGGTTTCCTCCTGTGTGGTGTTCAAAAACGCCAAACCCTCCAAAGGCGATTACCGGCATTACAAAGTAAAAACCGTGGAAGGCCCCAACGATTTTGCCTCGATGGAAGAGGTGGTGTTTCGGCGCTACCGCCGCTTGCTGGAAGAAGAGCAACCCCTCCCGCAATTGGTGATCATTGACGGCGGCAAGGGGCAGTTGAGCGCCGCCATGAAAAGCTTGGAAACCCTCGGTTTAGTTGGAAAGATGACGGTCATCGGCATCGCCAAACGCCTAGAAGAAATCTTTTTTCCGGGCGACTCGGTTCCTTTGTACATCAACAAAAAATCGGAGTCATTGAAGCTGATTCAGCAGGCGCGCAACGAAGCGCACCGTTTTGCCATTACCTTCCACCGCGATCTGCGTTCCAAGGAGTTCACCAGCACGGAGGTGACCAATATCCCCGGGGTGGGTGAAAAAACCGCACAAAAGCTGTTGAGTCATTTTGGTTCGGTAAAAAAACTGCGGGAAGCGCTGATTTCTGAAATTGCGGAGGTAGTGGGCATGGCTAAGGCGAAGGTGGTAAAGGCGTATTTTGAAGGGTAAGGAAAGTGGACAACTAGAGATTCCTTGCAAGGTTACAGGATTCATCCAGCCGCCATCAGTCCTTCTTCTATACATTTGACAAAGTAACATGAAAAGTCTATTTTTGTACAAAAGCAAACATCATGACGGCCACTGCCAGCAAATTTGAAGGATTCATTGCACTCGCCTTTCCAGAAAAAGGGATGAGTGACGAGGCATTTTTTGAATTTTGCCAGTTGAACCGGGAATTAAAAATAGAGCGCAACTCAACTGGGGAAATCATTATCATGTCGCCAACAGGAACAAAAACGGGAGGATGGAACTCTGAATTCAACATTGAGTTGGGAATTTGGAACAGAACCTATAAATTTGGAAAAACATTCGACTCTTCTACTGGTTTCAAACTGCCTAATGGCGCCACCTATGGTCCCGATGCGGCATGGGTGTTGCATGAAAAATGGAATGCGCTCTCGCCCCATGAGCAAGAAGGGTTTGCGCCAATTGTACCAGATTTTGTTGCTGAAATTCGCTCCAAGAGCGACACTTTAAAATCCATCCAAGAAAAAATTGCCGAGTTTATGGCCTGCGGTTGCCGACTCGCCTGGCTGATTGATCCCATTCTGCAAATTACTACGGTTTATCAAGCGGATGGAAATGCAGTAGAAACGCCTTTTGATCAGGCTTTAAGCGGAGGTAATGTTTTGCCCGGATTTGAAGTGGTTCTTGCCGATTTATTCCAATAGTTGTTGCCTGCCTTCTAATCGGCTTTATAAATACTTTTTCGCTTCTCTGCGAAAATTGTCTGAAATGACGATCTCAACACTCATCAAGAAACTCCGTTAAGGTTTGAAGTTTTTGATTTTTCTTACGGGCCTGATAGACCTCAATAATTGCTTCTTTAATGCCTGCTAATACCTCTAGTTTACGTTTGATTTCAAGGTACTCTTTTTGGAAAAGAAGCCAATCGCTCATTGGGATTTGAACGGCAATTTGATTACCCGAAGCATCAGTGATGTAATGTAAGTTGAGCATATATTCGGTTGGTATGCTTTTTAAACAAAAATAGCAGCAGTTTGTATAAGAAACAAGTTGTTTTTTAAAATGGCCGCCATTTATATCTCCTCCATTTTTCTCCCCCATCAACTCAAAAAACCCATATTTTTAAATTTGATTTTAAAAAAATGGCTATTTTTATACATTCAAATTTAAAAATACAGCAAAACGCCCATCATGTTAACGCGATCCATCGAGGCAGAAGTGCGCAGTCGCTTGTTTACCGGAAAAACCATCATCTTACTTGGCCCACGACAAGTAGGTAAAACCACACTCGCGCAATCTTTGGTAAAAAGCCTACCGCATGTACCTTCACTCTGGCTAACTGGAGATGATCCTGAGGCTGTGCAAGTACTTTCCGAGGTTACCTTGGCTCGGTTGCGGGTGGTGGTAGGGCAATACAAATTCGTGGTGGTAGATGAAGCGCAACGCATTCCCAATATCGGTACCACCTTGAAGTTATTGCACGATAATTTTCCCGATGTTCAGGTTTTGGCTACTGGCTCATCTGCGCTTGATTTGGCCGAAAAAACTGCAGAACCGTTAACGGGTAGAAAACTGGAATACCTGATCTTGCCTTTTTCTTTTGCTGAATTCAATGATTATCACGGATTGATTGAAGAACGTGGCAACCTAGGTAATCGCCTGGTTTATGGTTCCTACCCCGAAGTGTTTAACCAACGCGGGCATGAGCGCGAAACCCTGAATCTTTTAGCCAACGCTTACCTGTACAAAGATCTTTTTCGTTTGGAACAACTAAAAAAGCCCATTCTGCTCGAGAACATCGTACGGGCGCTGGCTTTTCAGTTGGGCAGCGAAGTTAGCTACCATGAGATTGGTCAATTGGTGGGCGCCTCGCCGCAAACGGTCGAGAAGTACGTTGATCTGCTTGAAAAGGCCTTTATCGTTTTTCGACTGCCCGCTTTAAATCGCAATCAGCGGAATGAAATCAAGAAGGGGCGCAAAATATATTTTTTCGACAATGGCATTCGCAACGCCGTGATTGGTAATTTTTCAGCGATCGAGACCCGAACCGATGCGGGGGTGCTGTGGGAAAACTATCTTGTTGCTGAACGGTACAAGGTGGTCGAGTTGAGTCGTTCCTTCGCGCGTCGTTATTTTTGGCGTACCGTTGACCAACAAGAAATTGATTACATCGAAGAATTTGATGGTCAATTTCGGGCATTTGAATTCAAATGGAATGTAAATGCCAAGGCTAAGTTACCTGCGATTTTTGCCAAAAACTATGCCCTAAAATCTTTTGAATTGATCACGCCAAAGAATTATGATGCGTTTTTGATGCCCTTTGAGGGGGAATGAATGTTGAGAATAGAGTAGAGCAGATGCTGCCTTAATCTCGGGGTTAAATTTTTTCAATTTAATTTGCCCCAGTCTTAGTATAATTTGTTCCAGCCTTTTCAATTGATACTTGCAGTTAATTGTATTTTAATGTAATTTTGTGTCATTATTTATTTTATTTACTGACAATGCTCAAAACAATTGGCAAAACTCAAGCCCAGCTTCTTCAAGCTTTATATCGGGAGGGACAAGAGTTTTTTCAAATCTCCGATGCCGTAAGGATCTTTGACAATCAAAATGAAGCGTCCGTACGCCGAATCCTGAGCGACATGGTGCACCGAGGATTGTTGCTGCGTTTGCGGGAAGGACTGTACAACATCATACCCTACGATCGCGAACCGGACACTTATTTCCCCGACTGGCATGCGGCGGCACATCATCTCGCCGGGGATACACCCTATTACATTGGTTTTTATAGCGCACTTGTATTACACGACCTTACTGTTCAGCCATCATTGATAGAGCAAATAGTAGTAGCTAAACCCATCCGACCAGTTAGCCAAATGATTAAAGGCATACCATTTCAATTTATCGCCTTTAACGATACTCATTTTTTTGGGGAAACCAAAAAATGGATCCAACAAGGTACTTTTAGGATTCGGTGTTCTGATCTAGAGAAAACCTTGATCGATTGTGCCTTCAAACCCCAGTATGCCGGAGGAATATCCGAACTAAGTCGGGCATTGTTTAAATCCAGACACATCATAAATCAATCAAAATTAATTGACTACATCGTTAGATTTAACTCCGATGCTGTAATCCGCCGTCTTGGGTTTCTATTCGAAGCTCTTGATATACTTCCTGAACTTTCTAGCGAACTAAAATCGCGCCTTAGCCCTTCCTCGACCTATGTAACACTGGATACCGCGCTGCCCAAATCTGGGCGTATGCTTAGCCGTTGGGGAATTATTCAAAACCTAGATGTAGAAACCATTCAATCCGCCAATTTCACCTAATGCTTAAAGGAAGAGACATACAGTCCATATATTACCTCGCGCATCAAATTGCTGATCTTCCTGAATTTGACAAGGTCTCTCGATCGGTCAGCCGACAATTAAAGGCAGTTTTTGATGCAAACTAGCGCCCATACTCCAACAACTTAGCCTCCCGAAAAAAAACATACTGCGCCGAGCTCATCGCCACCATATAGCCATAAAACCCATCGCGAAAACCACCTTGCACAACGAATTCTTTAAAAAAACGGAAAGCGGGTTTGAACAACAGTCGGGCGTAACTGCCTTTTTTCCCTTTGGCGTGTAATTCCTCTGCCGCGCGACTACTGAGGCGATTCACCGTTTGCAACCGATCGGCAAGATCGGTGTTGGTACGGTGGTAAAAAAAACTGGGCAAATGGGAGCTGCTGGCCCCTTCCCGTAGTGCGATTTCTTCGTGGATGTCCTTGTCTTTCAAAAAAACCTTTTGCCGATCAAAGAGCCGCAATTTTTGCTCGGGTTTCCAGCCGCCATAACGCAGCCAATGCTCGCCGAGGCCGTTTTTGCGCAACAAAAAATAAGCATCCACCGGGCGATTGGTTTTTACTTGAGCGATGGCATTGCGCAATTCGGGCGTAAGCCACTCGTCGGCATCCAAATTGAGGATGAAATCATATCGTGCTTGATCAATGCTGAATTGCCGCTGATCGCGGTAATTGGAGAAGGGTCTTTGGATTACCCGGGCGCCCAATTGCTGGGCGATCGCTATGGTTTGATCCTGGGAGAAAGAATCGACTACGAGGATTTCATCGGCGATGCCTTGGATACTCTCCAGGCATCGACCGATGTTTTTTTCCTCATTGTAAGTCATTACGACTACTGAAAGCAGCTCCATCTAAGTATTTTATCCCAGCGGTGCAGGCGCTACAAACGGTTGTTTGCGCCAGCGCTGTCCCGTAGCCTTGAAAATTGCGTTGCCCACCGCACCCGCTGTTGGCGGTAATGCGGGCTCGCCGAGGCCGGTTGGATCCAATTCGTTTTTTACAAAATGTACTTCCACCGCTGGTGCTTCGGCCAAACGGATCAAGCGATAAGCGCCAAAGTTTTGTTGCTCGGCCATCCCGTCTTTGATGCTGAGGTTGCCGTACATGGCATGACCAATTCCGTCCACCAATCCACCTACGATCTGGTTGTTGGCGCCAGAAGGGTTGATGACTACCCCACAATCGGCAGCACAAATAATTTTTTGAATTTTTGGCTGACCGTTGACCATCACTACCTCTGCTACCTGAGCAATGTAGGAACCAAACGAGAAATAAGCGCTAAAGCCTTGTGATACACCAGCCGGTGCTTTACCCCAGTTGCCTTTTTCAGCTGCCAGTTTGATGACGCCTTTGAAGCGCTCAATATCATAGGAAACCGGGCCTTGCGGACTGCTTTTGGCCATATCCAACCAATCCAAACGCATTTGCACAGGATCTTTTCCGGCTGCAATGGCTACTTCGTCCAAGAAGCTTTGCTCGGCAAAAGCGACAAAGTTGTGTACTGGCGCTCGCCAGGGACCAGTGGTTACTTTGGATTCCAAGTTGTGACCATCAGCGAGGAAGTTTTCCAAGGCGCCGGCTGGGAAGTTACCTTCGCGCACGGGGTTGCCCACGTTGATGCCTGCGCCGCGTACGTGAAAGGCAGTTATGTTGCCTTTGGCGTCCAATGCGGCGCGGTAAGTGTATTTACAAGCCGGACGATAGATGCCACCGCCCATATCGTCTTCACGGGTCCAAATCACTTTGACCGGCGCTTTGGCCAAGCTGGAAATTTGCGCAGCTTCTTTGGCAAAATCGGTGCTCAATCGGCGACCAAAACCGCCGCCCATCCGCGTCATGTTTACGGTGATGTTTTCTACCGGAATGCTCAGCAATTCGCCCACCTGTTTGCGAGCAGCTTCAGGCGTTTGGGTAGGGCCTACCAGTTCTACTTTGCCGTCGTGTACATGCGCGAAGAAGTTCATCGGCTCCATGGCATTGTGGGGCAAAAAAGGACATTCGTAGGTGGCTTCCACTACTTTGGCGGCTTCCTGGAAGGCTTTGGCCACATCACCATTCTGACGGCGTGGTTTTTCGGGCGCAGTTTGCAGCAATTTGAGCAATTGCGCGTCGTGCTCGGTGGTGTTTTCCAGTTTGGCATCCGCTACCCACTCAATTTTGAGGGCGTCGCGGCCTTCTTTGGCTTCCCAAGTAGAAGTGGCCAAAACGGCAATTTTATCACCAAATTGCAGCACCTGTTTTACGCCAGGCATTGCTTTGGTTTTTTTATCGTCAAACGATTTTACTTTTTGACCAAAAGCAGGTGGACGTGCCACCATACAGTACAACATGCCATCCACTTTGTAGTCGATGCCATAGATTGCTTTACCAGTAAAAATCGATTTGTTATCGACGCCTTTTTGCGAGGTGCCGATGATCTTGAAATCTTTGACCGCTTTCAACTTCACTTCCTTGGGCACTTCCAATTTGGCGGCTTCGGTAGCTACTTCGCCGTAGCTAAGGGAGCGTTTGGTGGCGGCGTGTTTGATGACCCCCATTTCGGTGGTACATTCCTCAGGAGCAACCTGCCAGCGCTTGGCAGCAGCGTTGATCAGCATCTGACGGGCGGTAGCACCCGCATTGCGCAAGGTCTTCCAAGTGGTAGGAATTGATTGACTTCCCCCCGCTACCTGGCGAGTATATTTTGCTGTATCCAGCGGTGCTTGCTCAACAATTACTTTTGCCCAATCAACATCCAGTTCTTCGGCAACAATCATTGGAAGTGCCGTTTTGATGCCTTGACCCACCTCTGGGTTTTGAGCCATAATGGTCACCAAACCATCAGGAGCAATGCTCAAAAACGCGTTGAAAGTAGTCGCTACAGCAGCCTTGTCGCCATAAGCAGCTTTGGCCAATAAGTTGAAATTCAACAAAAGCCCAGCGCTGGTAGTTGCCGATACTTTGATAAAGCTCCGGCGATCGAATTGTGTGGTATTGGTCTCTTTCATTATTTGTGGGCTTTTTTGGCGGCTACGTGAATGGCTTCCCGAATGCGGTTGTAAGTACCACAACGGCAAAGGTTGCCGTTCATTGCGGTGTCGATATCATTGTCGGTGGGGGAGGCATTTTTTTTCAACAATGCAGCAGCAGTCATGATCTGCCCTGCTTGACAATAACCGCATTGCGGTACGTCGATTTCGTTCCAAGCTTCTTGAACGGGATGGTCTCCATTTTTGGAAAGACCTTCAATCGTAGTGATGGCGTTTTTGCCAACTACGGATACGGAAAGCGAGCAAGAACGCATGGGTTCTCCGTTGAGGTGTACAGTGCAGGCGCCACATTGGCCAATACCGCAACCGTATTTGGCGCCAGTGAGGCCCAGATGATCGCGCAGAATCCACAATAATGGTGTTTCTGGGCTGGCATCTACCTTGTACTGTTTGCCGTTGACTTTAAGGGTAAACATTGCCATAGGTCAAAGATATTTAGAGGGTGTTTGGATTTTTTTATTTGCGCTGCAAAATTTGACTAACTAAGCCAGCGAACTAAAAATCGAAACACACTCTGAGGGAAATGGATGGTGAAAAGATTCGGTGCTAAGCTACTTTATTAATACAAAATTTCCTAAATAGTTGTGGATTCTTTAGCGCCAAGTCATTGAAAATCTCGAGCAAATCATCTATTTTGAAAAAAAGAGCTTGATTTTTTGCAAGGCCAAATTTTTTTAAAGAATTTGGCAGAGCGTTAGCTTATTTTAATTTTTAAGCTATCCCCCTTTGGTCAGGGGCGATTGGTTCTGTTTTGAACAAGGTCTAAGCCCCTTTTGGGGCGCTATATGGGTAGTAAAAGGTAGTTAGTAATTTTATAGTCCTGTAGGGACGAAATATGGGTATTGCGTCTATTAGATACCCACATCACGTCCCTACGGGACTCTGGAAAACATCGGGGCCGTTGTTTTCTACCCATATTTTGCCCCTAGCGGGGCTTCCGTTGCGCAGAATAATAGAACCAATCGATCCTGCCCTTTGGTGGGTGATCTGTTCTCTAAAACCTACATCAACATGCCATTAAGATTACCTATGAAATCAGGGTTGTTGCAAATCGCTGTTTTTGATACCCGCGCCAGGTTTTTTTCCGTTTTATACAGGCTGGGATTAGGCTTTTTTCCTTCCTTTAGTGCAATAATTATTCCACTCACCCTAAACTTAAAATTCCAATAAATGTACCTAATCGGTTACGACATAGGCAGCTCGTCGGTAAAGGCGGCTTTGGTGGACGCAGCAACTGGAGCGGTAGTGGCGCGCACTCAATTTCCAGATCAGGAGATGGAGATCCAAGCGCCGCATTTGGGCTGGGCTGAGCAAGATCCAGCGAAGTGGTGGGAAGCGGTGCAAGCCGTTACCCGTAAGCTCCAACAGCTTCACCCCCAGCAACTGACGGAAGTAAAAGCAGTTGGCATTTCTTATCAAATGCATGGTTTGGTGCTTACCGATAAAAACCAGCAAGTACTACGCCCATCCATCATCTGGTGCGACGGGCGGGCGGTGAGCATTGGCGATGCTGCTTTTGCGCGTATTGGTTTGGAAAAATCCTTGTCGCATTTGCTCAATTCACCGGGTAATTTTACGGCCTCCAAACTCCGTTGGGTACAAGAAAACGAACAAGAGCTGTATAGCAAGGTAGACAAAATGATGCTCCCCGGCGATTACATTGCAATGCAACTGACTGGCGAGATCCGATCTACTATAACCGGACTTTCTGAAGGAATTCTCTGGGATTTTAAAGAAAAAAAGGTTGCCAGCTTGGTACTGGAAGATTACCAAATTGCGCCAGAATTGCTACCCGAATTAGCGCCAGGATTTGGCATACAAGGCTATGTCAACAAAGCGGCGGCAGCGGCCACGGGACTTCCAGAAGGCATTCCGGTGAGTTACCGTGCAGGCGATCAACCCAACAATGCCTTGTCGCTCAATGCGTTTGAACCCGGCGAAGTAGCAGCTACCGGCGGCACTTCGGGTGTGGTTTACGCCATTACCGATCAACCCTTGTACGATCTGCAATCGCGGGTCAATGGTTTTGCCCACGTCAATTATACTGCTGAACATCCGGTTATTGGTGTGCTGATGTGCATCAACGGCGCAGGGATTCAATACAGCTGGTTGCGCAACCAAGTAGCTGGAAAAGACAAGACTTACCCAGCGCTAGAGCAAATGGCTTCCGGGATTTCGATTGGCTCTGAAGGCTTGTCTTTGCTGCCTTTTGGCAATGGCCCGGAACGAATTTTGGTCAACCGCGACTTGGGCGCGCGCATGGCAGGGCTCAATTTTAATACCCATACCCAAGCACATTTGATTCGCGCCGGACTGGAAGGCGTGGCGTTTGCTTTTGTTTATGGTATGGAGATTTTGCAAAAAATGGGCATCGGTCTTTCGGTGATGCGCGTGGGCAACGACAACCTCTTTCAGTCTACCATTTTTTCCGAAACCATTGCTACCCTCACCAACTGTCAAATTGAAATGCTAGATACCACTGGTGCAGTAGGAGCGGCAAAGGCAGCGGGTTTTGGAGCGGGGCTTTATCCAACCCTGCGCGAAGCGCTGGGTAATACGCCTCAAGTAGGTAAATATACGCCCAAACTGGAGCATGTAGATGCTTATCAAACGGCTTACCAGCGTTGGCGGGGGCAATTGGAATCGGCATTGAAAAGTTAACAAGCTCTTAGCCATTTGTAGCGCGAATAAAAAATCCAAACACACTCTAATATAAATTCAACACCAAATATTTTGCTTTAAAAACATTCAACATGAGCAATAACGCAGTTCTTTTGGGCGACAAAGAGTACTTCCCTGGAATCGGTAAAATCCAATTTGAAGGGCGGGAGTCGAACAATCCGATGGCATTCAAATACTACAATGCCGATCAAGTAGTAGCTGGAAAAACGATGTCGGAACATTTCCGTTTTGCCATCGCTTATTGGCATACCTTCTGTGGCAATGGCGGCGATCCTTTTGGCGCACCTACCAAAAATTTTCCTTGGTTGACTTCTACCGATCCCATTCAGCAGGCTAAGGATAAGATGGATGCGGCTTTCGAATTTTTCACCAAAATTGGCGCGCCTTACTTCTGTTTTCACGATTTCGACCTTATCGCAGAAGGCCATACTTTGGCGGAATCGGAAAAACACCTGCAAGCCATCACCGACTATGCCAAAGGCAAAATGGCGGCATCAGGCGTGAAATTGCTGTGGGGTACGGCTAATCTTTTTGGCAACCCTCGCTACATGAATGGCGCAGCTACCAATCCCGATTTTGAAGTAGTGGCTTATGCGGGCGCGCAAGTCAAAAATGCCTTGGATGCTACCATCGCTTTGGGCGGTGAAAACTACGTATTCTGGGGTGGTCGTGAAGGTTACATGTCGTTGTTGAATACCGACATGAAGCGCGAACTGGATCATATGGCGGCTTTCCTTACCAAGGCACGGGATTATGCGCGTAGCCAGGGTTTCAAAGGCAATTTTTTCATCGAGCCTAAACCCATGGAGCCTACCAAGCACCAGTATGACTTCGACTCAGCAACAGTGATCGGATTCTTGCGCGAACATGGTTTGCAGGATGATTTCAAGCTCAATGTGGAAGTGAACCACGCAACCCTTTCGCTTCATACTTTCCAGCACGAACTACAATTGGCCGCCAATGCCGGCATGTTGGGGAGTTTGGATGCCAACCGCGGCGATTACCAAAATGGTTGGGATACCGATCAGTTCCCCAACAACGTTTACGAGCTCACCGAAGCACTTTTGGTTATTTTGGATGCGGGCGGTTTGCAAGGCGGCGGCGTAAATTTTGACGCCAAAACCCGTCGCAACTCAACCGATCTGGCAGATATTTTCCATGCCCATATTGGCGGGATGGATGTTTTTGCTCGCGCATTGTTGGTAGCTGATGCGATGCGTACCCGTTCCAACTTTTTGCACTTACGCAAAGACCGTTATGCCTCTTTTGATACTGGTAATGGTAGCGCGTTTGAGCGGGGCGAGTTGAGTTTGGCGGATCTCCATATTTTGGCGCACCAACAAGGAGAACCACAACAACGCAGCGGGCGTCAAGAATTGTTTGAGAACCTGATCAATCAGTTTTTGTAGTAGAGAGCTAGAATTATTTGGAGGTAACTTGTTGGTAAATTCGACGAATACTGCTTATTATCAGTCGAGTATGCTGCATGGCAGGTCGAAATTTTCAAAAATCATCATCTGACCTTCGTAATTCGCAATAGCATAGAAAAGATTGGAGTCAAAACAAGAACCAGATCTTGTTTTTGGCTCCAATTTTTTTTGTCTCATTACCTAAATCAAACACATGAAACATCTGATCACTCTCTTGCTGTTGTTACTGAATGTGGTGGTTCTTTCTGCCCAAATTTCCCAACCGCCCAGTGGCGACAACCAAAAAGCGGCCGTTACCCAGTATATGGGTTTGGCCAGCGTTACCATCAATTATAGCAGCCCCGACGTACATGGTTCGAATGGAGAAGACCGCAAAGGCAAAATCTGGGGACAATTGGTGCCTTACGGCCTGAGTAACCTGGATTTTGGCTGGAGCAGCGAAACGAACAAATCACCTTGGCGAGCCGGCGCCAATGAGAATACGGTTATCGAATTTTCAAACAATGTAACGGTGGAAGGAAAGTCGCTTCCAGCTGGCAAATACGGTCTCCACATGATCCCTGGCGCTGACGAGTGGGTGGTGATTTTTTCAAAAAACAGCAGTTCTTGGGGGAGCTATTTCTACAAAGCTTCTGAAGATGCACTACGAGTGAATGTAAAACCATTGACCTCGCCCTATACCGAATGGTTAACCTATGAATTTGACGATCGGCAACCCAATTCTTGTGTAGCTCGGTTGCGTTGGGAAAACCTGGCAGTACAGTTCAAAATTGCCGTACCCAATGGCGATATGTTGTATGTGGAAAAAATGCGCGACGAGCTCCGCGGTGAATTGGGTTTTGAGCAAAACAATTACATCGCTGCTGTTCAATTTTGCGCGCAAAAAAAGATCAATTTGCCAGAAGCCTTACAATGGGCTGACATGGCAATCAGCATGCCGTATTTTGGCGTGAAAAACTATACCTCACTCGCTACTAAGGCTCAAGTGTTGACTGCCATGGGTAAAAATGACGAGGCAGCGGTAGCGATGAAGGAAGCCGTAAGCCATCCTACCGCTGGCATACAGGATGTTCATGTGTATGCACGCACATTGCTCACTATGAAAAAACCTGCGGAAGCACTGCAAATTTTCAAACTCAACGCCGAGCGCAATCCGGGGCAATTCATGACTTTGTTTGGTTTAGCACGTGGCTATTCAGCTAACGGTGACTTAAAAAATGCGTTGATAAATGCCCAATTGGCTTTGCCTAAAGCGGGTACCGATCAAGAAAAAAAGTCGGTGAGCGATGCCATTGCAAAACTGAAAGAAGGGAAGGATTTCAATTAGGGATGATTGGGATTCGGATTTTTTTTGGAACACGGATCTTTTCGCCTGCGGCGATAGGATTTGATGGAACACGGATTGAACGGATTGGACACGGATTTTTTTTGGAACACGGATGACGCTGATTGGACACGGATTTGATTGAGGCGGTATTGTCCTCCACTGATTTTACCACGGTTTGCTGAGACTGGATCTTTAAAATGAAGCCAGCCCCGGCAAGCTGTGGTAAATTCAAGTACGATTCGCGCGGAACACTTTGCGACCCCAAAACAAGATTTGAAACCCATATATCCCCAACCAAAACAACAAAGCGGCAAAAGACAAGATCCCTAACCCGGCAAAGGCTTTACTAGAACGCAAATTGACATCCAGGAACTCATAACTGATGTAATCGCTCAGGATAAAAGCCGTGTGGATGGAGAACAAAACAAAGAGGATTTTCAATAAATTTTCGGCATACAATACCTTTCTGGCCTCGCCTGGATCCTGCACGCGCCGCCTTTTGTGGCGTACATAGCGATAGGCAAAATACGTATAAGCAAAAAAAGTAACCAAATACAGCAATTGCTCAAAGGCGCCAAAAAATGGATTGTAAAAATAACGCCCCATTACTGATTTGACCTCCACCGTTTGGAAAAACACTACACAAAAAAAGATGAATTGCCCCACGGGTAGTACAAAATGCTTCGCATCCGTCCACCGCATGCGGTATTGGGGGTATAGACTCAATTTTACGTGGTAAAACAAAAGAATCGGAAAGGAAAGCGTGTAATAAATCGGCACGAAATACAACTTTGGGTACAGCGTATATAAGTCGGTAAGCAAAAAAATATAATGAAGCAAGGTCAATCCAAAAGTAATCAGCAGCAGGCCGTAGCAAGCATTGGAACGCCAGTCGCCGGTATGTTTTAAAAAAAACAAACCACCAATGCTCAATGCTTGTAATACCCCTACACTCAGAAACAAAATGAGCAGATAGTAGAAGATGCTATGGTCTTTGGACAGGGTAATGAAGTGAGAAAACTCCATAAAAACAGTCATTTTTCCAGTGCACGGGCACTGGTTTTCTTTTGGTCAAAGGTACGTTAAATCTATGCTTCGCGCTGGATGGAAAGGTGGTTTTTGTCTTTTTTTTCATACTGTAGCTAATGTGAATCTTTAGTTACATCTGTTCATTACGACTTAAATGGCAAAAAAAATCCCCAAAACGGCACCTTCCTATCCCCGAGGAGGATAACATTTATCACCCCACTCATTAACAAAAAACAGCACCCCTTTGTTAGTATTTTCTGATTTTGCATTCCGGAAAAAAACCAACAAAATGAATAACAGCAAGCCATACACTCCGGTAACCGCTGAAGATGCCGTTCAAGTCATCCAATCTGGCGCCAACATCTATATCCATACTGCCGCTGCGGCACCACAAACCCTGGTGCAAGCTTTGGCCGCCCGTAAAGACGAACTCAAAGCAGTCAACATCTATCAACTGCATACGGAAGGAGATGCGCCCTACGCCAATCCTGGAATGGAAGATAGTTTTCATGTGCACAGTTTTTTTACGGGTGGCAATGTTCGCCGCGCAGTGCAAGAAGGACGAGCAGATTTTTTGCCCATATTCCTAAGTGACATTCCCCGTTTGTTTCGGAGCAGGAAGGTAGATCTGGATGTGGCGCTGCTGCAGGTATCGCCTCCGGATCAACATGGTTTTGTTACCCTAGGCGTATCCGTTGACGCGTCTTTGGCAGCCGCGCAATCTGCCAAAATTCGCATTGCCGAGATCAATCCCAATATGCCCCGTACTCGCGGTGACGGTAACCTGCACATCAGTCAATTTGACAAAGTAGTTGAGGTCAACTATCCCATTCCAAGCATGGAATTTGTAGCGCCCAGCGCCATCGAGTTGCAAATTGGCGAACACATAGCTGGTTTGGTGGAGAATGGCGCCACCTTACAAATGGGCATTGGCGGTATTCCTAATGCAGCATTAGTAGCCATGATGCACCACAAAGAACTGGGTGTACATACTGAAATGTTTTCTGATGGTATCCTGCCCCTGGTGGAAAAGGGCGTGATCACCGGTCAGCATAAGGTTAAACACCGAAACTATCTGGTGACCGGTTTTTTGTATGGTTCCCAAAAGCTCTATGATTTTGTAAATGAAAACCCGCAAGTACGCGTGCTCGACATTGAGTATGTCAACGATACCTCCGTAATCCGCCGCAATCCCAAGGTGACGGCCATCAACAGTTGTATTGAAGTGGACCTCAGCGGTCAAGTCTGTTCCGATTCCATTGGAACCAGGATCTATTCGGGTGTTGGCGGACAAATGGATTTTATGCGCGGCGCGGCACTTTCGGAAGGCGGTAAACCGATTATTGCACTGCCTTCTACTACCAGCAATGGCATTAGCAGAATTGCCGGAATTTTAAAACCCGGCGCCGGAGTGGTTACCACCCGAGCACATGTCCAATACATCGTTACCGAATATGGTGTTGCCGAAATGTTTGGCAAATCCATCAGCGAGCGTGCGCGCAACCTAATCAACATTGCCCATCCTGATCACCGGGAACAATTGGAACGCGATGCGTTTGAGTTGTGGAAGGTGCGGGTTCGTTGAGGTAGGAAGTTGAAAATGCCCTTATTCTGCGGTGTTTTTAAATGAAAATGCCCTTATTTTGGGGCGTATTTGGTTGGAAATTGCCCTTATTTTGCGGTGTTTTTAGAATGAATTGCCCTTATTTTAGGGATTATTTAGTGAAAAATTGCCCTTATTCTGCGGTTTTTTTCAAAATAAAAATTGCTTTATGGTTTGATTATTAAATGGTTGTGGAATGTTTCTTTCTCATCGAGAAATTTCAGCCTACCTTCATATGTATTAGCAGCGCGTCAGGACGGAAAAAGGAAGAGACAAAAACCTCCTAGCCATCCCGTAGGAAGTATAACCGCAAGTTTCGGGTTGTTTTCCTGCTTCGCCATACCGATCTTTGTGTCATCAGAAACAACATTCAAAACATCGGTATGAAAACATTCATTTTTGTTCATGGGTCGTGGCACGGCTCGTGGAACTGGCACCGGGTTGTGCCTATTTTAGAACAATTAGGCCACCGCGCCATCACCGTCGATTTGCCAGGGATGGGGCGCGACAAAACACCGATCCAAGAGGTGAAATTACAAACTAGTGTAGACGCCATCTGTCGGATCATCGACTCCTTAGAAGAACAAGTGATTTTAGTAGGACACAGCAAAAACGGTATCATGATCTCACAGACTGCGGAATACCGCCCCCATAGAATTGAAAAACTGGTATACCTTGCCGCCTACCTGATCCCCAATGGCAAAACTCAACGGGAATACTCACAAATGGATACCGAGGGTGTTTTGAAACCCTATGTCACCGTTCATCCCGAACTAAATGCCAGTACTTTGGATCCTGAAATCTATCGCGAGGGTTTGTATGCTGACTGTGATGAGAATATAGTGCAGTTAGCGAAGGTACTCCTCAGTCCGGAGCCTCTCGAAAGTGGAATGACGCCCTTGCAATTGACAGATGAGAACTTTGGATCTATTCCCCGGGTGTACATCGAGTGCACGCTCGATAAAGCGGTAACGCCCTTTATTCAACAAAAAATGTACACAGAGATGCCCTGTGAAAAGGTGTACCAGCTGGAGACGAGTCATTCGCCGTTTTTTAGTCGGCCATGGGAATTGGCGGAAATATTGGCAGGGTTGTAAAAAATGCCAAGTGGAAGGGGAGGTCTATTACTTACCTGTTGGCCATTTCTGTACAGCCCCCGACAATCCTATATGCTCAAAAAGTAGCCTTCCGGACATCCTTTTCGGTTCTGGGGCGTTAATTTTGTATTGAAAAAAAGTACTTCCTAACCCTTTCAATCAAAAAGCTATGAAACGATTTTCCTGGAGTATGCTATTGCCCTTGTTCCTATTACAAAGTTGTATTGGCGAAGACCTCATCAACGACTTTGTTGATGAACGGGTAACGGTCGTCAATCCCATTGATTCATTGGAAATAAGCAAAACCTACACTTTTCAAGCCCGTTTTTTTAACAATGCAGGTTTGGAAAATGCCCTCTCAATAAAGTGGTCTTCTTCCGATCCTTTGATTGCCAGCGTTACTGATCAAGGTTTGGTGACTGGCTTAAAAGCTGGACAAGTAAAAATCATCGCCAAAGCGCAATTGACCGCTGAAAAATCCGTCGCGGATACGGTGAAAATTCAAGTAGCCAATAAGAAAACTACAGGTGGAGGTGGTACAGGAGGCGGCGGTACAAGCGGTACTGTACTGCGAACTGGTACTGTGCGTACCACCAGCAGTTATGCGCTCAAGGGCGACTTTTCCATTTCACGCAACGCGGCTGGTAATTTGGTCATTTCTTTGAGCGATTCTTATGTGGCCGACACCAATCTGCCTGGATTGTACGTCTACTTGACCAACAACCCCGCCACCGCCAAAAATGCTTACGAAATCGGCAAAGTAACGGTGTTCAAAGGGGCGCATTCCTATGTTTTGCCTACCAGTATCGAGCTGAACTCCTACAGCCACATCTTGTATTGGTGTAAACCATTTTCAGTGAAAGTGGGTGAAGGCGTCATCAAGTAAAAAACATACTATCAATCCATCCAAACAGCAATCAACATGAAAAAATATTGGATTCTCATCCTCACTGGATTCTTATTTCTAGTACAAACTGCTCTTTTTGCCGGCGGTGGGTGGCCACAAGCCAAAGGAAAAGCTTATTTAAAACTGGCCGAATTTTGGGTCAATGCGGATCAACATTATACAGCAAGCGGCAAAATTGATCCCAATATCACGGGCAGCATTTACAGTACTACGCTTTACGCCGAATACGGCATTACTAGCCGATTGACGGGTATTTTTTACATGCCCTTGTTTAGTCGAGCCGTCTACAACACCGAACGATCAGCAGCATCGGGCAAAGTCATTACTCCAGGTGCTGCCATCAATCACATTGGCGATGCCGATATCGCCCTGAAATACGGCTTGGTGGTCAATAAACCGATAGCAGTGAGTGCAACTTTGCTCCTTGGATTACCGCTTGGGCGCACTGGCGGCGGTGGATTGGGCATCTTACAAACGGGTGATGGCGAGTTCAATCAATTGTTACAAATTGATGTGAGCCGCAGTTTCAAATTGAGCGAAAAAAAATACGCTTATCTTTCCGTCTATGGCGGGTTCAACAACCGCACGCGCGGTTTTTCGGACGAGTTGCGCTATGGTATAGAAGCGGGAACTGGCTGGTTTAATGATAAACTGTACACCATCTTGCGGTTTCAAGGGGTAAAATCATTATACAATGGGTCTGGCATTATTTCGGATGGCACCAGTTTTTTTGCCAACAACACCCAGTACTTATCCATTGCTCCTGAAGTATCGTACTTTTTTTCTAAAAACGCAGGCGTTACCGCCAGCATTGGCGGGGCGCTATTTGGCAACTTGATCTATGCGCGGCCAGCGTACACTGTGGGCTTTTTTGTGAAGTTGTAGTGTCAAGTATAAAGAAACCTGATTAACGGCCAGGCATTTTATAACGCCTGGCCGTTGTATTTTAGTGACCTACAAAGCCCTTGTTCTTCCGCCATCTACTGGCAAATTGATGCCAGTAATGTACGCTGCTGCTGGACTGGCCAAAAAAGCTGCGGCAGCTGCCACTTCCTCAGCAGTACCAAACCGTCCCATAGGAATGGTAGCTTCCGCTGCTTTGATTTCCTCCTCAAGGGCAATTCCTTTGCGTTGAGACCCGCCTTCAAGTACTTCCATCAAACGATCGGTTACCGCAAAACCAGGCAATACGTTGTTCACCGTAATACCAAAAGGCGCCACTTCCGCCGCCAAGGTTTTGGCCCAACTGGCTACTGCCCAGCGGGTGGTATTGGAAACCCCCAGGTTATCGAGTGGTGTTTTTACCGAAGTAGAAATGATGTTGATGATGCGGCCATAGCTAGCTTGCTTCATCCCTGGGATCAACAACTGCGCCAGCAAGTGATTGCAAAGCAGGTGATTTTGATAGGCCGAGATAAATTGATCCGCAGTGGCATCCAAGATCGGGCCGCCAGCAGGACCTCCGGTGTTGTTGATCAAAATGTGGATGGGTTTTATCGTCAATAATCCCGTCACTTTTTTATGTAGATCTTTCCGATCGTTGTAGTCAACAACCAGAAAATCGTGGTGTTGCTCATGGCTGGTGCGCTCCAGTTCGCTAAGGGTCTGGGCAAGCATTTCGGCGTTGCGTGCCAGGAGGGTCACATTGGCGCCCAATTGCGTGAGCGCGATGGCGGTTGCCTTGCCAATGCCTTTACTACTGCCGCCTACCAGCGCGTTTTTACCGGTTAATGAAAAATTCATGGCTGTTGATTTATCTTGTCTTATTACTTTCATTTGAAAAATGCGTATACACCCTAAATCTCCGAATATTTCTATTTTTGCGGCTATGCAAACAGGAAAAAAAATTTATTTCGCCTCAGATTTTCATTTGGGCGTCAACGCGCGACTTAGCAGTGCCGAACGCGAACGTCAATTGGTGCGCTGGCTGGAGCAGATCCGTCACGATGCAGCGGAAATTTATTTGGTGGGCGATTTATTTGATTTTTGGTTTGAATACAAAGCGGTGATTCCCAAAGGATATACGCGTTTGTTGGGAAAAATGGCGGAAATAGCCGACTCGGGCGTACCCATTTCAATTTTTACGGGCAACCACGACATGTGGATTTTTTCGTATTTTGAAAAAGAAATGGGCATTCCCACCTATCGCCAACCCATTGTCCGCGAATTTGCCGGAAAAACCTTTTACATTGGTCATGGCGACGGCCTTGGCCCCGGCGATTATGGTTACAAATTCCTGAAACGCGTTTTTGCCAATCCTATTTGTCAATGGTTGTTTGCGCGAATCCATCCGAATTTTGGCATTGGGATGGCCAGTTTCTGGTCGGGCCGAAGCAGGGCACTGAATCCATCCGAAGGACATTTCCTGGGCGCCGATAAGGAATGGCTGCTGATATACGCCAATGAACAATTGGATCGGCAGGCGATTGATTTTTTCATTTTTGGTCACCGACATTTGCCGATTGATTGCGTGCTAAAAAACGGGAACAGTCGTTACATTAACCTAGGCGAATGGCTTAACTACAATTCCTATGGCGTGTTCGATGGCGAAAAAATGGGACTACAATTTTTTGAAAACCCTGCTGGTCGGGTTTTTCCAGCTTCCTAACGGCTATTTTTTTGGGGTCATATGCGGTCTCATCGCGGTTATGCCTTTATCGGCACAAATAGCGGATACATTTTTATTGCGCACTACTTTTCCTTGCGAAGCCAAGTTTATCGTAGCCGATAAACTTCAACAAATCTATGTCGTTTCCCCTGATCAGCGCCTGCTGAAGTACAATACCGATGGCAAATTACTCTTTGACTACAGCAACCGTACCCTTGGGCAATTGGGCTGGGTAGATGTTACCGACCCATTTAATGTGTTGTTGTTTTTCCCAGATTATCAAAATCTGATTTTTCTGGATCGGACGTTGAATGTAGCGGGAGAAATGCGGTTGCCGATCAACGATTTTCCCAACGTAACGCTAGTGGCGATGGGGCGCGACAATTACGTTTGGCTCTACGATGCGGTGCTTTTTCGACTGCGTAAAGTGGGTAAGGAAGGCGAAATCATCAAAGAAAGTCAAGATTTGAGTCAACTTTTTGGGCGGGATACGCCCACGCCCAGCCAGCTAGTGACCACGGATCAAGCCATTTATTTGGTGGATACCCTACGTGGGTTGTTTCAGTTTGATCTATTTGGCAATTTTCAAAAACGGTTTCCCGAAAAAAATATACGCCACCTCCAGGCCATTGGCGGGTATCTTTTTTACCAGAAAGGCGAGCAGTCTTTTTTTCGGAATGAATACAATCAAGAGGTGGAAATCAAAGGTTTCCCCAAAAAACTAAACCTGTTTTATCTTTTGCCCGAAATTTTGGTCGGTGCCACTGGTAAGTCTATCCAGGTATACGAGTTTAAAAAACAAATAAAAAAGGGGACCGATAAATGATTCCCTTTTTTGATTTTTTCCTTACTTATTTTCCACCGCGCAGCTGCGCTTGATAATCTTTCAACACTTCCCATTCACCGTGCATGGCCAGGCGTGCTTGTGATGGCCATGATGCTGGATCCTGGATTTTGAATATCGGACCCGCTTCATGAAGTAAATTACGCAGCGCTTCTGGCTCTGATTTTGCCAAATCGGCAAAAAAGTGAATACCCGCTTTTTTTAGAATGATGGCAATTTTAGGACCTACGCCCTCTATGAGCGCAAGATCATCGCCAGGTAGCTGGCTGCTGATGTCATCTTCATCAAAGGTTGGCCCTACTGGCGGCGTTGGTGGAGTAGGTATTTCTATTATGGGCAAAACCGGTTGTGGTTGCGGTTCCACATCAGCGCTAATCAAAGGCTCGGTGCTTTCTACATAAGCAGGTGCTACACTTTGTTCCTTTACGGTAGGAGGATAAATCCCGGTGTTCTTGAACTCCAACAAACGTTGTGCCTGACCGATCCAATTGTCTTTTTCAATGCGGCCTTCAAAAAACTGGATGTCGTGGGTAACTTGAGTGATAGTAGCGGCATCCCAGTGCGCGATTTGCTCGTAGGTGAAGATGTTAATTTCATTGAGTTTTTTCTCCAAAAATGGCCCAACGCCCTCAATAGCAGTAAGGTCGTCTTTTTCAACTTGGCGCAACGCGTTACGATCGGGCTGAAGCAGATTCGAGTTTTCCATGTCGAGGTGTGGATGCTCCTCGAGTGCCACGGGCTCGGGAACAATTTCGGGAGCGATTAGCTGAGGTAAAGCATTTACCGCTGCAACATCAGCCGTTGGCACGGTAACCGGGCGGCGTTGCAATTCTTGCATCAAGGCCAGGTTTTCTTGCGTTAATTGTTCCAACTTGGATTCAATGGACGTTAAACGATCAACGGCTTGGTTGTCGTAAATGCTTCGTGATGTTGTATCGATAGGCGCAGCACTGTTACTGCTGGTGGTTCCGGTTTGGATTTGCTCAGTGAGCTGGGTGTTGCGGGTTTTTAAACCCAAAATCTGGTTGTTGAGGTCTTCAACAGTCGCTTGATAAGTTTGGATGTCTGCTCTGTTTTTTTCCACTTCAGCGTTTACTGCGTTGGCCTGCAGCATCCAGCGATTTTTTTCCTCCTCTACACGCGTGGTTGCATTGCGTGCCTCGTCCAATTCAAAAGCAGCTTTTTTGAGGTCTGCTTCTTGGAGTGTCAATTCTTCCTGCGCTTTGTGCAATTCGCGCTCGGAATGAGCTGCCTCTTTTTCCGTTTCCTCTAATTCATTTTGTAGTCTTCTTTGCACGCCTTGCACCAAAAAATATTCTACTAAAAAACCTAACAAGAAGGCGATGATCAACCAAATCATGATCATGATGCTTTCAGCGCTACCAAAGTTGAAAAAAAATTGACCTATATTCATGGATAATCATTTTTTGCTGAACAATTTAGGTGGAAAATATCTCAAAATCTGCTAAGAGTGTGTTTTGATTTTTTATTCGCGCTGCAAATGGCCAAAATTTGTACCAACTTCGTTGCGAAAATACTCATGTAGCGCTGACCTGCCCCGATGAATCGGGAGTACACTCTTTCCGATATGATCGGAACTGTACCACGTTTTTCGCGCCTCGCTGGTACAAATTTTGACTTACTACGCCAACGAACTAAAAATCAAAATACACTCTAATAAAAGCATTTTGTGATACCAATTACAAACAAAAGCAAAATTCATTCTAAAATAAAATTCACCCGCTGATTTTTTTTGCGCCCTTCAACTGAATTATTGGAAGTTATGGGGTGTTTTTTGCCCTCCGATACGCAACGTAAACACTCGCGCGGCACGCCGATTTCCAAGAAATAGGCCATTGCCTGTTGTGCCATTTGCATACCTTGGGCGTAAAGCACCGCATCGTCTTTGCCTCCGCTGGAATGTCCAACAATATAAAGTACACTTTGGGGGTGCATGGCAAAATAGTTTTTTATGGCAATAGCATAGCGTTGGAACGCCTTGCCGGGTACAAACTGCTGGCCACTGCTTGAAAAATTGGCTGCGGAAATCGTCATGTCATTGAGAAGATAATAGGTTGGCGACCGCTCTATGGTTTCGGAATCGGTAAAAAAAGCAAAACCAACAGGTTGATCTTGACAATGTTTTGCCGACAATACCCCGTCGAGGGCAATACGCTCGGGAGCAATGCCTTGGACTGCTAAAAGATTTCGAATGGTTGCTCCTCTTCCCAGACCTAAATTTTCAAAAAAACCAGGTTGTATCGCCTGCTCCTCTGGGCAATAATAGCCGGTAATGAGCATTTTTTTCTTGGGATGCGCCAGCAGGTAATCTTTGATGCGGGTCAAGGAATGCTCGTTGTTGACGTTGAGGCTGGGCATGTTGTCGTTGGGGGAAAAAATAAATTGATCTGCTCTTTTGAATAATAAGGTATCGATATCCCCGAGCGATAAATTTTTCAATCTGATGGGTAATTGGGTAGGTTCAGCTTGAGAGTAGGTTGGTTTTTGTTTTATTTGAGCCGTATGAAGCCAACGCACGGTCAGCACAAAAAGAATAAAAAGCAAGGTCAATAGGGCTGGAAGCGTTATCTTCATCTTTTTTAAGGGGTTGGTGGCGGTTTTTTAAGCGCTAGTAATTAAGTCTAATATACAAATAAAACGAAGAATAGCTATGAAATTGCGTTGCACGGAGAACAGCTTGCGTTTGCGGGTACGAAAATCGGACTTGGAGCTTTTGAAAACTGAAGGCCGAGTGGCGCAGGCGGTTATCTTTGCTCCCAGTCAAGTATTGACTTTTGTGTTGCAATCCAGTTCAACAACGGCCATTCATGCTCAATTTGAGAATGGAACAATTACGGTACTGCTTCCCAGCCAAGAAACTGCTGCATGGATCGATAACCAACAAGTGGGATTGGAGCAGTTCCAATTGTTGCCCAACGGCCAGAAACTGCATATTTTAATTGAAAAAGATTTTCCTTGTCAGCATGTTTCGGAATCAAACTTCGATGATACGTTTCATGAGCTGGTACCGCCGTTGGAATAAAATTCAAAGGAGGAATTTGCATAGCGGATAAAAACAATTTATCTTTGAGCCTGTATTTTACATGCACCTGTATTGGCCTTCCTGGCTAAAATAACTACCTGTCCTAATTTTTTCCACCTGTTTTACGACTTTTTTGCTGTTGAAGCTTCCTTCAGCAGGCTACTGGTATTTTCTAAACCCTTAAATACATGTTATGAAAAAGGTCGTAAACCTCAGTTTGCTAATTTTGATTTTTCCAGGCTGGCTTTTGGCGCAGCGTAGTTTTGACCTGGGGCTGGTACTAGGTCTCAGCAATTATTTGGGCGAATTTGCGCCCACAGTTCCTTCACCCCGACAAACCCACACCGCATTGGGTATTTCGGGGCGCTATTTTTTGAGCCCTCGCTGGGCAGTAAAAGGCCAATTTATCTACACCTCGCTTTCCGGAGATGATGCCGATACCCGCAATGCCAATCGGGGCTGGCAGTTCCACACCCCGTTAATGGAAGGATTGGCGCAAATTGAGATCCACCCCTTTGCGCACGCTCGCCGCAATTACGGTATTCTGGATCGAAAGCAATTGACTACCTATTTTTTTACGGGTATTGGGGCGGTGTATGTACAACCGCAACTGATCAAATCAAAGGAAAGTACAGCAGCAAGTGAAACCATGCCAGGTAAAGTGATGATTACCTTGCCCGTTGGCGCAGGACTGCGTTATGAATTTGGTAAACGCTTGTTGTTATCGGGGGAAATGGGCATTCGCACCCCGTTGTCGGATCAATTAGATGGTGCTAGTTTGCGACCCCATCTGCCCAATCGTGATTGGTACCTGCTGGGCGGAATTACCATTTCTTACCTCATTTTTGCGGAAGATTGACCTGGAAAATCAGTACTCATGGGGATCGTAATTCCCATGAGTACTATAAATTTACTAGTCGACAGTTGATTACGGGTATAGGAATGCCTATTTTGCAGCGAAAAATTAATGGGTTCGGAATCAAATAAACGGTGAAAAAAGAAGATTTACCGAACTTTCCATCTTGCTATTGGGGTTGTAATCTTCTGAAAAACAAATGCCTACTGCTATTGCCGATATTTTATGACAGTTATTACTATTGAAGACATTGAGAAAGGAATTGATTGGCTAGCAGATGGTTTTGCCAGGACAATGACCGAATGTACGGTGCTGTGTTTGGAACAGCAGCAACACGAGCGAGGAGTAGTTTTGAAAGTGCTGGGAATGGAGGAAAAGAGGCATGAATTTTCCCTTGAGTGGGATTTGCGCATCACGGAACAAATGCGCCGTTCTTATCAGGACGAAAAACGGGCAACCGATCACGCCGCCAATTGTTTGGCTATTTTATTGACCTTGCAATTGACCGAATACCGTCGTTTTACAACTTCAGCTACCAATAATGGCATTGATTTTTGGCTGGCTAATGAAGACGAGGCCGATTTTAATTTTATGGCGGCCCGCTTGGAAATATCGGGTATCCGCAAGGAAAGCAAAAGCAATACCTTGGAGCGCCGTATAAAAGCCAAACGAAAGCAAGCCATGAAATCCGAAAATTCAGGATTACCGGCTTATATTAGCGTTACCGAATTTAGCACGCCAAAATCCGCCTATGTGCAATGATGACAGAAGCTAAAATACTTATGCAAACCCACCAAGAAGCCATGCGTTTTGCGCAATTGGCTGATTTGTCTAAAGATAAAGGTAAATTGACCGAAGCTAATGGGCTTTTTCAAAAGGCTTTTGACTTGGAAATAACGGTGGTGGCGGCTTACCTAGATCGCAAAGATGCGGAGCCAACACGATCGGTATTGCTGCGAAGTGCTGCTGTATTGGCCAGTGAGTTGAAACTATACCGGGAAGCTGAAAAATTCATTGCGCATGCTTTGGCTGGCAACCCGCCAGAAAATATCGCCAACGAGTTGAGAAAACTCTACGAAGACATCCAAGACCAATGGCATCCTAAGGTCAAAAAAATTAAAATCCCCAACGGTAGTGCTCAAAACCAGGAAATTGAAGGGGTATTGAGCATGGTTGATTTTGCCAAAAACAAAATTCGCGTTGATGCCGATAGCGGGCGCTACAAATTCGAATTGCCCAATGGAATGTCTGACATCGTCAAAACATATGTCGATAATAACGTTCGGGTTACTTATGCCACCGAAGGCAAAAAACATTGGTTGAAGAATATACAAAAAGCAGGATGAAAAAAGCCAAATGAGACAGATGCTCATTTGGCTTTTTTTCATTGCGTTAAGCTTTTTACTTTCTAACTTTCACATTGTCAATACGATAGGTTGTCGTATTCGTTGTTTTATCGCCCACGTATTTGAATCCAATGTAAATTTTACCGGTATTGGCTGCCAACGGAATGTCACCGGATGGCACCCAAGTATTATCCGCTACTGCATTACCGGCAATTGGAGCATTGATTTGGGTCCAAGTAGCTGTAGTGATGTTCTTACCATCAAAGTTGCTGGAAGACCAAACGGTCAGCCCATCGTGTTTCCAAAACGTTTTGGAGGTAGAAAAGCTCAAAATTTTATTTTCCTTCAAATCTATGGCTGGAGTAATCAGCCAAGCTTCCATGTTGTCGTTGGTATCGCCAAAAGCGGTAGCCTGAGCGTAGAGATCATTGTTGAATACTTTGGCCAGCCAATTGCGCGTGCCTTTTACCCCCAAGTTGAGCCAAGCAGTAATGCTTACGGCTTGATTGTCTTTTTGGGCGTTAAAAGTCTCGTTCAACTCAACTACCGGCACACTAGGATCATTAGTACCGCCGCCAGAATTGCCGCCGCCACTGTTGCTGGTACAGCGGGTACCCGTAAACTTAACATCGTTTACATCGCGGATTGCCAATTGTTTGGTTGTTCCAAAAACGCTATAAATCGCAATGATGGTACCGTTGCCAGTTGCGGTTTTTGTTGCTGCAAAATTCGCATAACCGCTGCTGCGCAAAACAATGGATTTGCCGCCGCATTCCGCCACGTTGCGGTTGAGCGACAATTTGCCCACTGCATCGGCGTAGGTAACACCGGTTTCGCCGTCTTTGAACTGGACGCCGTCAATTTGTACGAGTGTATTGATCAAATCTGGCGTCAACTGATCGATGGTTACTTTCTTGGGCGTAACGGGGGTATTGGTGGTACCTGCAAAGACATGTAGCGGGATTAGGACCTCTTCAATGCCATTGTCGGCGCTACCATTGAGCTGGATTAAGCCATTGTAATCGGCCAAATACAAATCTTTACAGCTTACAAATACCTGTTTGCCAATCGGGAAAAGCGCGTTCAATCCATTTGAATTCAAGCGTATAGTTATCCCTCCAGTAGCATCTTGGATGACAATGTTTTTGAAAAAATTACCCGAAGCATCATCAGCGATGACCACCCCGCTGATCACAGCATTTTCAGCAATCTTAAGGGGTACCTGGCCGCCGTTGAATTTGGCTTTCAGGTCTTTGATGGTGGTATTGGCCGTCAAAGCGCCCAGATCTTTTACTGGTGGTTCGTCAAATTGTTGGTCTACACAAGCGGTTAGGCCAAGACTAATCAAGCTTAGCACTGCAAAATATTTGCTTAGCTGTGGAAAAAAAGAAAAACTAGGGGACAAAAGGTTGTTGATAAATGATTTCATGGTAAAAAGATTTATAGTTGTAGCATTTTCATGCCCGGGTTGATAAATGTTTGAAAAAGGGAATTACATGCGCAAAGCAATGCTGGCAAAGTAGTTGCGACCAAAGCTGTAGAAGTAGCGATTCGGGTACCTGTCGACATTTTTATCCTGATAGTCAAATCGGAACTGTTCCGTGCCTCCGCTGATGAATTTTTTATTGTCCAGCAAATTATTGATACCCAAATTGAAGTACACAAAAGTCCCCTTGTTGATTTTCCAGGATTTTCCGCCGAAGAAATTCACGGTAATGGCGGAAGGGAGTTGCTGCTGTTTGATGATCTTATTCCAAAGATCGGAGCCGGGTTCAACAATTTGGTTATTAAATTGGGGATTTTCAACATAAGCCAAAGCGGCCGAAGTACGGCGTTCGGGGTTGATGTCGATCCAGGTACGACCAAAATAATTGACGTTCAAATTGGCAAACCAAAACTTAGGAGAATTGTAGTTGAGGCCTATAGTGGCGGCAGTTTGGGGTACGTTGGGGAGTTTGAAATTTTTCAAGTATACCTGATCATGACGAATCTCCTGACCTACATTATCCAAGAAAACATACACATCAGGACGTGAAGTGTAGATGAATTGTCCAATAGAGGCAGCAGACTTGAGCTTCCAGGCTGCACCAAGTGAAAATTCACCGCCAATTTCAACCCCCATGTTGCGGGTATTGACGCCCGTCATCACATAATTTACAAAACCGCCACGGGCGCCAGTGGTAGTGGCAATGGCATTATCTAGGTAAAAACTGCGGGTGTTGACTTGATTGGTAAACTGGGTAAAATAGCCGGTGATGCGAATTTTTGCATAAGGCGCCCGCAACAAATAAGCCCCTTCAACACTGAAGATTTGTTCTTGTCCCAAACCAGGCGTGATCTGATCTCGAGTGCGCGGCGAGATAAAGGCATTGCGCAACAGCGGCGACTGGCGCTGGTAACCCGCATTGAGCACAAAATAATTACGGCCATTGAGTTTGTAAGTCATCCCCGTTTTTCCGCCAAAATCGACAAACTGCGACTTATTGGATACCCCTTCGGAATTGTTGGGGTATTTGCCGTTTTTCACCAATCCTTCTCGCCAAAAAACATTTTGAGCCACATTCAGTGCACCAAAAAAGTCAAAATGTGAACTGCTGGTTTCGATTTGCCCCCATCCGGCAATTTTCCGCGAAATGTCATTGTAATTGTAGCCAAAAACATCGCCTTCCCGCACCAAACGATTAGGGATATTGACGTTGTTTTGATAAAAACTTGGGTTGCCTATGGAATCTTGTTCCGCAAATTTGTCGATGTCCAAATAGAAATCAGCACCGAGCAAATCGTCTAAGACCTTGTAGTTGTGCGTTTTTTGCCATTGGTAATTGGCGCCAGCAGTCAATCTAGTATGCAGATTGATGTTTTGCTCCCAATTGGTGTTGAAGGTGATTCTTTGGCGATCAAAACGCCGATCTTCCAATACATACTGCGCCCGTTTTCCGGTCACATTGTTGCCGGCAACCCCGTCGGTATTCAGGATAGTAGCCACGCTGTTTCTATTGGCGGAATAGAGGTAATCCCAATCAATTTGTCGCGCATTTTCATCATTGCGCAGTACATCGGCTACTGCATCCTTTTGATCAGGATTAACATAGCTGGGTAGGCGTTGGTAATAATCTGGACGAGGATCGCGGCCATCGTACCAATCCAAGGAAGTCAATCCGTTTCTTCCTGTTTGGTAAGACGCGGTTGTGGTCAGGTGCTGGGTTGGCGACGGCGTCCAATCATGGCGCAAAATTACCATCGGCTGATGGGTATCGGCTACCCGGGCATTACGTTTTTTGCCATTCTGGTATCCCCAGTTGGGATTGTAAAAATTGCTGCCTGCCAAATCGTACATCTCTTGGGTAGATGCACCTGATCGACCCCGTTTAACCGGCGCGCCAAATGCTGTGATGTTGAACAAATGCTGGCTGTTCAACTTGCGGTCAACCGAAAGGAAGTAAGAATAAGCATCGTAAAAAGTACCAGGCACATAACCTTCATCCGCCCAGCGCCGCGAACCAGAAAGCGTAACGGCCCAACCATTGCTCATCAACCCCGTGGAATAGGTGGCCATCACCCGGTTGCGATAAGTGCGATTGGCCACGGCATAGGACACCCGAAACTGTTTGCGTTGGCGCGACGCGCGCGTGTCGAACGCAGAGGAACCGCCAATACCGCCATAAGCTGCGGGGTTTACGCCTAGCCCAAAACTGTTGGTGCGGTTGCGCACTACATCATTGAGTCCGCCCCACAATGCCCAGTTGGGAAAGCCGCTCTCCAAATCGTTGATGGGCGCGCCGTTGAGGTACACTTCGGTGTTGGCCGGACTGTACCCGCGCATTCGAAACCGACCCGCACTGAAATTAAACGCGGCAGATGAAACATAAACATCACTGGATGCCGTCAGCAATCCTGAAATGCTCTGTTCTCCTTCGGCTTCTTGTTCGTTGGTACTGAGGGTGACGGTAGGGATCACGTCTTCGGCGTTGATCAAATCGCCGCCTTCTTTTTGATCCAAGGCTACTGTGCCTAAGTTTACGGAAGCTTGTTGTCCAGAAAAAATGTCGATTTCTTTTTCCTGAAAACCAGCCTTAAAAAGGGAAACCGCTAAATTTCCACCTTCAGGAGCAGTTGTGGATAGATCAAATCTTCCTTCTTCGTCCGAGATAAAAGTTGCGGTGAGTAATCGTACCTCTACGCCAGAAATGGGTTCTTTGGTACGGGAATCTACAATCTTGCCGCGAATTTGGATTCTAGCGGCGGATTGCGAAAATGCGTGAGGAAGCAGCAAAGTACTCCCTAGCAAAAAGCAAATTAAGCGAAGTGTATGCATAAAACAGGGTTTTAGAATTACTGGGTAGCACTTATTGGCTACAATCACGCTGCTGATCCTTTTGTACTCCTATACCCAGATCAGCAGTATTTATTTTTTTAGGTTAACGCAATCTACAACCGTTGACCGACGTTTTTGTGCCGTTAACCCTAAAGTTAAGACGCATGAGTAACGTAAAGATCATTTTTGGTATTATCCTAAACCTCATTTTTTCTGCAAATTTTTCTAAATTAAATGCGCAGAATACCCACCGAATTGCTTGTATCGGATTCTACAACTTTGAAAATCTGTTTGATACAGAAGATAGTCCCGATACCGACGACCTGCAATTTACTCCCGCCGGCGACAATCATTGGAAACCGGAACAGTACACCCGAAAACTGGATCGATTGGCAAAAGTTATTGCTGATTTAGGTACGGAAAAAACACCCGATGGACCAGCCATTTTAGGCGTAGCCGAGATTGAAAACCGCAAAGTATTGGAGGATTTCGTACAACGCGATGCGGTAAAAAATCGCCATTATGCCATTGTACATTTTGATTCTCCCGATCCACGAGGCATTGATGTAGCGCTATTGTATCAACCCAAGTATTTTAAAGTGCTCAGCAGCCGGGCAATTCCCATGAAGCAGTACGATGCAGAAGGTGGAATTACAAGAGGTACCCGCGACATCCTTTTTGTCACTGGTCTTTTTGATGGCGAGCCGTTACACGTGCTGGTCAATCACTGGCCATCGCGAAGTGGCGGTGAAAAAGCAACGCAACCTTACCGCAATGCCGCAGCCATGTTGTGCAAAAAAGTGGTTGATTCCTTGCAAGCGCAGGATCTTAATGCAAAAGTGTTGATAATGGGCGATTTGAATGATGACCCCGTGAGTCCCAGCGTAAAAGAGGTGCTCAATGCCAAACGCGACCTCGCAGACGTGCGCGTAGGAGCGATGTACAACACCATGTATGATTATTACAAAAAAGGCATCGGTACCCTGGCTTACCAAGATGCTTGGAGTCTTTTTGATCAGATTATTTTGAGTTCAGGATTGGCGAACCCACAGTCGTTGGGCTATCATTTTTTTCAATCCAAAGTGTTTAATGCACCCTATTTAACCCAAACCAGCGGGCAGTACAAAGGCTATCCTTTGCGTACTTTTTCCGGCAATGAATTTATTGATGGCTACAGTGATCACTTTCCAGTATGCATTTACGTGGTCAAAAAGCTCTAGTCACCGATTGCGGTTTTGGAAAAAATCATAGATTGGATATGGCGCTCCATTGTCGGTGATGATACCTTGTAGGCCAGTGGTTTGAAAAAAAGTAGCCGATTGCGCGCCAGCTGATTCCAAAAAGGCGATACATTTTTGGGTCCAAATTGCAGTAAATGGCATTACTTGACGAAGATCGGTTCGCCGGTTTTCGTCAAGTACCCAGCCTTTGGGGTCGGTGGCGTATGGATTAAATCGTGCCCGCAAAGTGACGGGTGAAATATGAACCGGCAATTGATAAATAGCTCGGGCGCTTTCCACCGTATACAGCAGGGTTTCGGTATTTTCCATAACCGATAAATCGTCAAAAGCATGTTCTTGGGGATGAAAACTAAACGTCACAAAGTCCGCCAAGCCCGGATCAAATCGATTGCGATTCAATTCGGTGAAATTGTAGTTCGTCCCCACACCAAACTGTACATTAGGTAGCGATTTTTTCAAATGCGGTATAGCGGCAATGATTGCTGGGGTAGTTACTAGACTCGTAGCAGAAAACAGCAATACATATTTGATGTTGAGTCGATTTTGCTGGCACAACTGTACAAAAGCCGCCAATTCTTCCTGTGGTTCAGTACTCAAGTGGAGGGCAATTTCTAAAGGCAATTGCAACAAATGGGCGTTTGCCGCATCATTCGAAAAACGAACTACCCAATCAGCTTGTGCTGGGGCAACATCGGCTCGGTAATGGCTCAAGTGCAGTGCTCCTAATTTTTTGGCAACATCAATTTCCAATTCATTTTGCCCCGAAGCTGCGCCAATGCCAATGTTTAAAGGAGTTTGGGTTCTGCCATTTGCCGGCAATTGAACGGACACAGCATTTTGAAAAACGGTAGCGGAATCAATTTGGAAGCTGAATGTAATGTTTTGTCGTACTTCGTCGCCAGCATGTTGGTCAACTGGAAATGGGCGTTCAATGGGGGTACAATAGGTTTTATAATTGGCATCACCCCAGTTGCGATGATCTTCGGTTTCAAAAACATCACCTACAAAATTCAATTGCAGCATTAAGGATTGACCCTGAGGATCAAACACGCTCCAATGCATTGCTTGGATGTCTTGAAAAGGAAGGTAGGGATCGATGTTTTTTGGAAAAACAGCAGCTGTAGTTGTATCATCTGGGTGCAGAACCAGCAGCGGTTCCCCGGCCAAACCTTGAATAGGATGAAGGACGCAAAAACCCGCTCTATTGGTTCGAAAGGACATGAGCGCTGTACCTTTTAGGTCAAATTCAATTGTACCATCGGCTGACCCAATAATATTTACCTTCCAAATGTAACAATCCTGGCCATCCAATTGGTGTCTACACTGGTAACTGATACGGAAGTGATCAGCGTCTACCTGGATATTTTCCTGTTCAATGATGGGGGTAAAAGTCCCCCAATTATGATCTCGTAGTGCGAAGTAAATCATTCGGAGTACTTCGGTTTCGCCGAATAGCAATTGGCGCAAAAAACCATCCTCATAACGGAGTTTCAATTCACCAGCGCGGAGCAAGATCCCAGACATAATTTTCAACTAGTTAGGGCAAATGAAAAACTTCTTCTAGTGTAACACTGACAGGGGAATGATCTGGATTGGTCTCCATGATGTCCTGCATATAAGCCCACCATTTTTTCATAATGGGTTCCTCGGGCAAGCCATCCAATAATTTGATGTCTGCAAAAGTCATGACGCCAAAAAGCGTGTTTGTCTCTTCCTGCAAAAAAATGGAATAATCGGAGATGCCGTAGTTTTTGAGTAAAGCGGACAATTCTGGCCAAATCTCATCGTGTCGGTGTCGGTATTCGACGGCAAAATTGGGACGTAGTTTCATGACAAAGCCGCGACGAGCCATAGGAAGGTATGTTTTGATGACTGATTTTTTAACTGCTGGCAAGATAGAACAAAGCTTGGACAAATGTGGGGCAGCAACAAAACCATTTACACAGCGGGTTTGGTTTTAGAGTGAGTTTGGATTTTTAGTTCGCGCTGCAAATGGCCAAAATTCACCCCAACTTCGTTGCGAAAATACTCATGTAGCGCTGCTACACTCCGTTTTTCGCGCCTCGTTGGTGTAAATTTTGACTCATTTTCGCCTGCGAACTAAAAATCCAAACTCACTCTTAGATATTGGGAACAGCGTTATCACCGCTCTGTTGATCCAGGAGAATTAAAAAAAGTCAACCTCCAAGCACCTCTCGATGCATGAAAAATGAATAAATTGCTATCTTCATCGCTTACGATTCCTTTATTGATCTTTTACCGAAAAACCAGCATGAGCAAGCCATTGATTTCTAAAGCTTTGAACGCTACTGTGATAGTGGCCGGATTAGGCTACTTTGTTGACATTTACGATTTGCAATTGTTCAACATCATTGGAAAAGAGAGCATTCAAAGTCCGGTAGGCTTAAATGTGGCCGATCCGCTAAGGGTGGCCGATCTATTTGACAACAACCTATTTTACTGGCAAATGGCCGGTATGCTAGTCGGCGGGATCCTCTGGGGAGTTATGGGCGACCTCAAAGGGCGGAAATCAATTCTTTTTGGATCCATCATGTTGTATTCAATCGCCAACTTGCTCAATATTTTTGTCACTACCATTTGGCAATATCAGGCCGTGCGCTTTTTGGCGGGTTTAGGGCTTGCCGGGGAACTTGGTGCAGCCATTACGCTGGTATCCGAAATCATGACCAAAGAGAATCGAGGTTGGGGAACAGCGCTCATTGTTACGCTAGGGGCATTGGGGGCAGTTGCGGCGGCTTTGATCGCTAATTTGCATTTGTCGTTGTTTGGATTAGAACCTTGGCAAACGGCTTACTTAATTGGCGGCACCTTAGGATTGTTATTACTATTCCTACGTTTTGGCACTTTTGAATCAGGCATGTTCGAAGAAACGCAGAGCAGTAAAGTCCAAAAAGGAAACTTGGGGATGTTCTTTACCAATCGCGAAAGATTTATCAAATACCTTCACTGTATCAGCATTGGCCTGCCAGTATGGTTTGTGTTGGGGGTGTTGATCAAGATGTCGCCAAAATTTGCCGAACAAATCCACATTACCGATGGTATCATCAGTGTAGCAACCACCATTATGATGGCTTATTTAGGGCTTTCGGTTGGCGATTTGTTCAGCGGTTGGTTGAGCCAGGTGGTTAAGAGTCGGAAAAAAGTGGTGCTTTTTAACTTGGCCTTTATGTTGATCATGTCGCTGGTCTATCTTTCGATCCGCAATATTTCAACTACCGCATTTTATACATTGATCTTTACCTTGGGCTTGAGTACGGGTTACTGGGCATTGTTTGTAACGATAGCCTCTGAGCAGTTTGGCACCAACATTCGCGCTACGGCTACTACCACCGTACCCAACTTTGTTCGGGGAGCGGTGATCCCTATCAGCCGAGGGTTTTTCTATTTCTTGGGGCTTACTGCGTCGGTTACTTCCAGTACTTTGATTATAGGAGGTATTTGTATCGGGCTGGCTTTTTTTTCCATCTTTAGCTTGAAAGAGACGTTTGGAAAAAACTTGGATTACCACGATGGAACAGCAAGGAACGGTTAAACAATAAGTGCTTACTTTTGCCTTGCTCTTTCACCGCCACTCTTCCTATCTTTTTCGTTACAATGCACCACATTGTGCCTCAAAAGATAGTTGATTGGCGGCAAAATAGCGGCGGCTAAAGCAAACACTTATTATTTACCCGTTCCTAAACGGATAAATCCATCTCATCTGAAAAAGAAGCGGCGCTTGGTCATAAACCCCAAGCGCCGCTTCTTTTTTATCCTACCCGAGCTATTTTTGTCTTGCTCCCACCACGTTTCTGAGTAGACCAATTGGATCAATCGTAATATTGATCTCGTCACCTACTTGGAGGGTAAATGGGGGATCAGGCACAATGCAGGTTCCAGTCATCAGAAAAACGCCTTGCGGAAAACTGCATTCCCGCGTCAGGTAGGCTACCAATTCGGGGAGCGAACGCTTCATCTGCGCCACTTGGGTATCGCCCTCAAAGATGATTGCTCCGTTCCTTACAATGTTCATACGAATGGGAGTTTCCAAGGGAATGGGTTCAGGAGCTACATACAAACAAGGCCCTAAGCCCGCACACTTATCGTACACCTTGGCTTGTGGCAAGTACAGCGGGTTTTCTCCCTCAATGCTGCGCGAACTCATGTCGTTGCCAATGGTGTAAGCGGCAATTTGATGGGCCGAATTTACAAACAGCGTGAGTTCCGGCTCGGGTACATCCCAAGTGGAATCTTCGCGAATGTAAACCTCGCCTTGATCGCCAACAGCACGAATCGCTGTACCCTTAAAGAAAATCTCCGGTCGCTCAGCGCTATAGACTTTATCATAAAAAGTATCCCCGCCCGATTCTTTGGATTCTTCCATTCGCGCCACTTTACTGCGCAAGTAGGTGACGCCAGCTGCCCAAATCTCTTGTTGACCAATGGGGGAAAAAACGGTTTGTTGCCCCAGCCATTCAGCGTTCCCTATCGGCTTGCTGTTTTGTACTTCACTTACAATCGCTGAGTATAGGTTGGGTCGATTGATGAATACGTCCCAGTTTTTTTCCTGACTTAAATAAAATGCATCGCCGTCATTGATGGCAATACCGGCGGCGGTTTTGTAAACTTTCATAGGTTTTTATTATAGAGCTTGTTCAATCAGGGCAAACGCATTAAAATATCGAAAAAATTGCCAGAAATAACTTCTAAATGC
>JBBANM010000003.1:0-136247 GCA_040401995.1 Saprospiraceae bacterium | reverse complement strand
TTGACTTTTTTGTTTCTTTTTTCGTCAAGGAAAAAAGAAAATGGTAAACATAAACAACTGAAATACAGGGTTTAATAAATAGTTAAGGGCCTTGAGCATTGTTACGCTGCGCTGCAGCTTGTACGAAAAACCTGATATTGTGCTACAGGCGTTACGCAGCTCTGCCGCTGCTAGCTAGGTTAAACGCATTCGAATTAGCGAATTTATACATCACTTTTAATGCGTTTGCCCTAGTCTATTTATAAATTTCCCCGCGATATCAAGTCTTTTTTTTACCTTAACGGCTATGTTTTTCTCGTTTAAACGACAACCATGAAACGACGCACAGCTATAAGAAGTCTGGGATTAACGGTGGGCGGTTTGGTCGCTTTTCCCGCATGGGCATCTGCCTGGACACCGGAATCTATTGGATCACAAGCGATAGGATCGGCTGATGATGATGCGCTTTTGGCCGAAATTGTTGAAACCTACATTCCTGAAACCACCACCCCCGGGGCGAAATCGCTCAAGGTGCATCAGTTTGTAGCGCGGATGATCAACGATTGCTACAATGATGAGGCCAAGAATACCTTTAAACAAGGGCTTCTCAAAACCGATGAATTGGCCAAAAAAGCGTACAGCAAAACCTTTGTGGAATGCAACACTCAGGAGCGAACGGATTTGCTGCGCCAAATGTCAAAAAACACCAATACCAGTGCATTTGCCGGTATGGTTAAAAACTTGACTATCCGCGGGTACACCAATTCACAATACTACCTGGTGAACATTGCGCATTTTACCATGATACCTGGCTTTTTCAAAGGCTGTGTCCCCGTAAAATGATTCCTTTCTTTTTTTCCTAAATCAGACGTCAAACATGTCAAACATAGCGATAGATTCTATAAAAAGCCGCACTTTCGATGCCATCGTTGTTGGATCGGGTATCAGCGGCGGTTGGTCGGCCAAAGAATTGACCGACAAAGGCTTGAAAACTTTGTTGTTGGAGCGTGGTCCCAATGTAGTGCACATCAAGGATTACCCAACTACCAATATGAACCCTTGGGAGTTTGAACACAACGGGCAGCTTACCAAAGAAATGCACGACGCTAACCCCATTGCTAGTCGTTGTTATGCTTTTCGGGAAGAATCGGCACATTTTTTTGTCAAGGATGCCGATCATCCCTATGTTCAGGAAAAGCCTTTCGACTGGATTCGCGGCTATCAAGTGGGCGGCAAATCCTTGATGTGGGCAAGGGGAACCCAGCGCTGGTCGCAATACGATTTTGATGCGCCAGCTCGTGATGGTTTTGCGGTGGAATGGCCGATTACCTATGCTGAATTGGCGCCCTGGTACAGTCATGTCGAAATTTTTGCCGGTATTTCTGGCAACAAAGATGGATTGGCACAATTGCCCGATGGCGAATTCCTTCCGCCACACGAGCAGACTTGTGTTGAAAAACATTTCACCGATGTAATGGCCAAACGCTACAACAATACCCGGCCCGTCATCATTGGGCGTTGCGCGCATTTGACCCAGCCTCAGCCCATCCACTTGCAACAAGGACGCGGCAAATGCCAACACCGCAACATTTGCGAGCGCGGTTGTCCGTTTGGTGGTTATTTTAGTAGCAATTCGTCCACCATTCCCTGGGCCTTGGGTACTGGAAAACTTACCTTGAAACCGGATTCAGTTGTGCATTCGATCATTTTTGACGAAAAGAAAAACAAGGCCACTGGCGTAAGAGTGATTGACGCGAATACCAAGCAGATGACGGAGTATTACGCCAAGATCATCTTCGTCAATGCGGCTACTTTGAATACCAACCTCATTTTATTGAATTCCACATCTCAGCGTTTCCCGAATGGATTGGGCAACGACAATGGCTTGTTGGGCAAGTACGTGGCGTTCCACAATTTCCGCACTACGATCTCGGGAGAATACGATGGCATGTTGGACAGCACCACTGCGGGTAGTCGCCCCAATGGCAGTTACATCCCGCGATTCCGCAATGTATTCAAACAAGAAACCGATTTTCTACGTGGTTATGCCGCCGGTTTCAGCGCCAACCGAGCCACCTTTAGCGATACATCAGGCATTGGCGAGGATTTGAAAAACAGCTTGGCCAACAAAAAATACGGCAATTGGTACGTGGGCTCGCACATGATGGGCGAAACAATCCCTAAAGAATCCAACTACGTCGCCTTGGATGCTCAGCAAAAAGATGCCTGGGGAATACCCTTGCTCAAAGTATCGGTTGGGTATGACGACAACGACGAGAAAATGATCAAAGATTTCCATGAGCAAATGACGGAGATGTATTCTGCAGCGGGTTTTACCAATATCAAAACCCACGATAATCCAAGCAAAGCACCTGGTTTGGATATCCACGAAATGGGCGGCGTACGCATGGGTAAAGATCCCAAAACCTCCTTGCTCAATAAGTGGAATCAATTACATGCTTGCAAAAACGTGTTTGTCACTGATGGCGCATGCATGACGACAAATTCAACCCAAAACCCATCGTTGACCTTTATGGCTATTACGGCTCGGGCGGCCAACAATGCGGTAAGTGAGTTGAAGAATCGGAATTTGTAATTTAACCAGTATGACGATGACAAAACATTCATCGTCATACCTATTTCATTTTGTAGTTTTAAAACAAAACATGAAAAAAGCGCCTTCCTTTCTGCCGTTCGTCTTGGTTTTGATTTTTGCAGGGCTGATATTTCTTAGTTTTACGAATCAAGATGCTGATATTAAATCTTACAAAGCCCCTTGGCGCAATCTCCTCAACGACAAAGATCTAACTGGTTGGGACAAATACATCGGTCCCTTGTATGTTGAAAAAGAAGGCTTTCAAAAAAACGTTGCGCCACTGGGACTAAACAACGACCCCCAGCAAGTATTCAGCATCGTGACTGTTGACGGCGGAACTGCTTTGCACGTGAGCGGCGAACAATTTGGCGGCGTATCTACTCAGGAAGAGTTTGAAAACTACCACTTACAGCTACAATTCAAGTGGGGAAAACTGAAATGGGCGCCAAAAAAAGACGCTAAAATGGACAGCGGGGTACTTTACCACGCCAATGGTCCGCATGGCGCCGATGGCGGTTTTTGGATGCAATCACAAGAATTCCAAGTGCAAGAAGGCGATACTGGTGATTATTGGGGCGTTGCTGGCGGCGCTTTTGATGTGACCGTAAAAAAAGAAGGGGAGAAAGATTGGATCTATGACTCAAAAGGAACACTCCTGAATTTTTCCGAAAAAAGCCCCAATGGCCGACACTGTATCCGCTCCGCCAATTTTGAAAAACCAAGCGGCGAATGGAATACGGTTGATATCTATTGTTTTGGCGGCACCGCTGTACACATGATCAATGGAAAAGTGAATATGGTTTTGCAAAACTCCAAACGCATCGTTGGCGATGTTGCGGAGCCGCTTACCAAAGGGAAAATCCAGCTTCAATCAGAAGGTGCTGAGGTGTACTACCGCAATATCCGCATCCAATCCATCAATAAAATACCAGCTTCATTGTTGAAATAAAACCCGGACATGACGCCTTTTCACTATGCCTTTAAAATCAAAGACATCCCTTCCACCCGAAAATTCTATGTTGAGGTGCTGGGTTGTCAAGAAGGACGCTCCACCGAAACCTGGATTGATTTTGATTTTTTTGGTCATCAACTCTCTGCGCACATCAGTCAAAGCATCCCAGAATTGGACTATTGTGGGAAAGTAGACGGTATCAGCGTGCCAATACCGCATTTTGGTTGTGTACTCAGTACGGAGACTTTTTTGCAAGTCCAGCAGCGATTGGAAGCAGCCTCCATTGAGTTTGTGATCAAACCCTATCGCCGCTACGAAGGAAAAACCGGCGAGCAACTCACAATGTTTGTGCTGGATTACAGCGGTAACCCGATCGAATTCAAGGCTTTCAAGGATCCGGAAGATCTATTCAAAATGTAAGGATGTCGCAAACTCCCCAGGTGATTCTCGCTACGCTTGCCGATAAAGCAGTATTGCAAAACCTGCTGCAATTTTACCTTTACGATTTTTCAGTCTACACCGAATGGGATGTGGAAGCAGATGGTCTGTTTAGTCTTTATCCCCATTTTGATGCTTACTGGAATGAACCTGGGCGGCGTTTTCCCTACTTGATTCGCCACGCTGATCAACTGGTAGGATTTGTATTGGTAAGATGGATTGAAAAAGCACAGCGCAAATATTTTTCGATTGCCGAGTTTTTTATCCTCCAAAAATACCGTCGTAGAGGCTTAGGACAAGCAGTTGCGGTGCAGGTTTTCGAGATCCATCGGGGCCCTTGGGAGGTTTTTCAGATGGAAAACAACTTACCCGCCCAAGCATTTTGGCACAAAACGATTGCCAACTACACCCAAGGACAGTTTCAAGAGCGTTTTGAGGATGGAAAAAGGGTGCAAGTTTTTGAAACATAAACACCTATCGATCAGTTTTTGAAACAACCAGCTTGGGATAGGGGAGGGTTCTGTCTTACTTTTCCTAGAAATCGTCGATAATTCTGGCAACACAATGCCTTTGGGAATAATTTCGTTGAAAAATTTACCAAATTGGATACCAAGAAGATTTTTGATTTTGCCACACAAAGCTTAAAGAAAAGAGTAATGAGCGAATTCAATGCCGATCGCGACAAACACGCCGACACGATCATCCGCAATCACGTACTATGGACGATGGGTACTGGTTTTATTCCTGTTCCCATCGCTGATGTTTTTGCCGCCAGCGCCCTTCAGTTGGACATGATCAAGCAATTGTGCAAAGTATATGACATCAATTTTTCAGAAACACAAGGTAAAGCCATCGTCACTTCGTTGACCAGCTCTACTTTGGCGCGTATTGCTGCCCGCAGCGTCATCAAGTTAATTCCTGGTGTGGGTACTTTACTAGGCGGGGTAGCAGTTTCTATTTTTGCCGGCGCTTCTACCTATGCATTGGGCGAGGTGTTCAAAAAACATTTTGAATCTGGCGGTACGATTTTGGATTTTGACCCTTCGCGTTTGGAGAAAATGTACAAGGAAAAATTCGAAAAAGGCAAAAAAGTAGCCGAGCAACTCACTAAAGAACAAAAAGAAAAACCAGCGGAAGCTCCCGTTGCCACTACCGCTCCTGAGGCAGCGCCAGCACCTCAGCCCGCTGCTGAACCGGCTGCAAACAAAGGCGCGGAAGCATTGGCGCGTTTGAAGGAATTGGCCGAAATGCGCGATAATGGCATCATCTCCGATGAGGAGTTCGCAACCATGAAGACGAAGATCATCGATTCTTTTGGTTAAGAGTGTGTTTGGATTTCTATTTTGCAAGCGAAAATGAGCAAAAATTAGCCCCAGTGAGGCATGAAAAGCGGAGTGTAGCAGCGCTACATGAGCATTTGAAGAACGAAACTGGGGCTGATTTTGGCCATTTGCAGCGCGAAGTAGAAATCCAAACACACTCTAAGGAACGCAGAAAAATTAACTTCCCGATTTTGGGTTTTGAATAGGAAGTCGAACGATTCATTTCAAGTGAGCTTACTATTCAAAACCCTCCCAAAAAATCGGGAAGTAATTTTTTGCGTCAAACTAATACACAACTTGATTTTTTATTCATCGCTATATTTCAGGAAATTTTACAGCTGAGGGTACGTAGAGAGAGGATTTCCACTCTTCGTACCCTCAGTTTTTGTCTATTTTTAATGCCTAGTATAAGTGTTTAGCACTCTCATCTTCGATGGAGTGGTATCAAAAATGTAGCCACAAATTGCACAAATTTTCACAAATTGAAACACGAACGCTGTTTGTGAAGGGTGCACAAACGTCAGTTTGTGTCCTAATTTGTGAAAATTTGTGAAATTTGTGGCTGAAAATTTGTTTGCCTCATCGCCGAAGGCGAGGTGCTAAGCTTTCACAATGCCTAATACCATGAATAACCCAAACGTCAAGAACGTCAACCTGGAAGTATTGTCCAATAACTGGTACACCCTCCGCAAAGCCACTTTTGATTATCGCCAAAAAAATGGCGAATGGCAAACCCAAAGTAGAGAAGCATACGATCGCGGCAATGGCGCCACCATTCTGTTGTACAACCGCGAACAAGGCACCATTATCCTCACCCGTCAATTTCGCATGCCCACTTACCTCAATGGCAATCAAACGGGGATGTTGATTGAAGCCTGCGCCGGTTTGTTGGACAAAGACAATGCAGAGGACTGTATTCGTCGCGAAACGGAGGAGGAAACAGGATATAAAGTGACGGAAGTACGTAAAGTGTTCGAAGCATACATGTCACCCGGCTCGGTTACTGAAATCCTCTATTTTTTTGTAGCCGAATATACCAAAGAACATAAAGTGCATGAAGGTGGCGGCTTGGAGCACGAAGAAGAAAACATCGAGGTTTTGGAAATCCCTTTCGACCAAGCGCTCGAGATGATCAACAACGGCGAAATCAAAGATGGGAAAACAATTATGTTGTTACAGTATTTAAGATTGCAGGGATTGATGTAAAGGAATTTACTTCTGCGGGAACCAAAGGCACTATAGATTTGTAAAAACACTTGCAATTTTGCAATGATCTTTCAATGCTGAATTAAGTTGATGGAAAAACCATATCCAGGTAGAGCAATTATCAACAGCACATTCAACGGTTTAGAAATCATCATTCCTAGCAAAAAGAGCTGGGCTGTAACCATTTTCCTTTTTGGATGGCTGGGCGGTTGGTCGATGGGTGAGTATTTTGCCCTCAGCGAACTCATTAAACCCAAAACCTACAGTTTGGCCGAAGCCAAGCATTTTCGCGCTGTTGACATGCTCTATGATTCAACCGTAAGAGGTCGGCGAAACAATCAAGGCCCATTTGATGACACAGGAACCATTCACTTTGACTATGGCTTGCAAACGGTTCAATGTGCAAGCGGGATCAGTGTAGCCGAGGCCGAGTTGATTTTTGAAAAATTGACACAACGGGGGATTAAACTGAATAGATGAAGTTTTTTTTGTGTTAATGTATCATCATTCAGTTACCCCCCAACGCGCCACAGGCTTGGCGTCTTGCCCCACAAATTCTCCGGCCAAAAATTTATAATACCCCGTCACGCCGATCATCGCAGCGTTATCAGTACAATAGGCAAATTGCGGCAAATAGGTTCGCCAACCGAGTTTTTTGCCCGCCTGTTCCAAAGCTAAACGCAAGCCTGAATTGGCGGACACCCCACCGGCAACTGCCACCTCTTTTATTCCAGTCTGTTTGCTGGCTTCAATCAATTTGTTTAGCAAAATCGAAACGATCCGATCCTGAATTGAGGCACATAGATCGGCCAGATTTTCGGCCACAAATTCGGGATTCAGGGCGATCTCCTTTTGCAAAAAATAGAGGATCGATGTCTTGAGTCCGCTAAAACTAAAATCTAAGCCAGGTAAACGTGGTTCAGGAAACTTAAAACGCGCAGTGCCCTGTTGCGCCAGTCGGTCAATAATCGGCCCGGCCGGATAACCCAATCCCAAAAGTTTACCAGATTTGTCAAACGCTTCACCGGCAGCATCGTCAATCGTTTGGCCAATGACTTCCATATTCAGATAATCCCTGACGATCAAAATCTGGGTATGCCCGCCCGAAACAGTTAAGCAAAGAAAAGGGAAACTCGGTTTGGGATCCTCGGCAAAATGCGCCAACACATGCGCCATCAAATGATTGACCTCAATCAAGGGAATGCCCCTGCTCATGGCAAAGGCTTTGGCAAAAGAAACCCCAACAATCAAAGAACCAATCAAACCCGGCCCGCGGGTAAAAGCAACAGCGGAAATATCATCGGCTGTTACGCCCGCTTGCTGCATTGCCAAGCTTACTACAGGTACAATGTTGGCTTGGTGGGCGCGCGAAGCAACCTCAGGTACCACTCCGCCGTACAATTCATGGACGGTTTGGTTGGCCACACAGTTACTTCGTACCTCGCCGTCAACGACAATGGCAGCGGCCGTATCATCACAAGAAGATTCAATTGCTAAAATTGTTGTGCTCATTTTGCTAAAAAACTTAATAAATCCTCTTATTTTTCCCCTCAGCCGATTAATTTTAGCCAAAATATCAGAAACGAGAAGTTTCAAGAACTCGATTATAAAACCATAGAACATATACCGATGGCAACAGTAGCTGCAAAACCCAGCACCCCCGCTTACACACCTTCCTCCAATGGCGACAATTCATCAAGTTGTGTTATCGCGCCGGGCACAAAAATAGAGGGAAATTTTCAATCTGCCGAAAATGTTCGCTTGGATGGTGCCGTCATTGGCGAATTTTCCTGTGAAAAGAAATTGGTAGTAGGCAAAGACGGTCGGGTAGAAGGCAATATCCGCGCCCGTGATGCTGTAGTGATGGGCACCGTGGTGGGGGATCTTTTCATTTCCGGGTTGCTCCAATTAGACAAAACAGCGGTAATAAGCGGCAACATTACCACCGTAGCCATTTCAGTAGAAGAAGGCGCTCGTTACGATGGTCGTTGTAAAGTTGGAAAGTAACCGTTAACTTGGTTACATTTACTTGAATAAATAGCATCGCCATTGGCCATACGCAAATACGATATCGTCGAAGACACCCATTCGAAACACATAGCTGGCCTCAGCCGACTGTCCATTCTCATTGGGATGGACAGTTTCAGTTACATCGTTTGTGATAACTTGCTGCGCATCCAAGTGTTTAGAATGTACAGTTTACCTATTGGTGCGGATCTTACCCCCGATTGGCAATCCTTTTTTATTGATGTTTCCGCCAGCGACGAATTACTGACTCTCGTTTACAAAGAGGTGTGTATTGGTTTTGCTCAACCCTTGTTTTCGTTGGTTCCGGAAGCCTGGTACCGGCCTGGGGATAAAAAAGCGTATCTCGAGCATTTAACCAATCTTTTGCCCAACGCCATCATTGGGGAGGATTCACTGCCTTCTATTCAAGCTAAAAATGTCTATTATATCCCAACGCCGCTACAAAATTGGGTGCAATTTCGGCGTACTAACCCTATATTACGGCATTTTGTAAGCGCTATTTCACCAGCCATACGCGGCCTTTTGGTGGCTGATCAGAATGTAGTTGCTTATCTTTTTTTGGAGCAACTGTTTGTATTTTACTTCTTGGAAGGTAAACTCGTTTTTGCCAATTCCTTTAAATGTGCTACTGCAAAAGATGTACTGTATTATGTGTTGCTGGTTTTTGATCAGTTTAAATTGAGTCAAGATGCTTGCCCGCTATGGCTCGGAGGCATCATCAGCCCAGAAACAGAAATTTACAAGCAATTGTATAAGTACATCCACAATGTTCAATTGCTTCCTCCTAATCCAGGATTTAATCCAGGACCGAAGATTAGTCAATTGCCTGCTTCCTACTATTTTGCCCACACCGCCCAATTGGGAATGGTGTAGAAAACAATGTTCTTATTCCATTCACCATAATTTATTCAAGAAAAAACATGCGGATCATAGGCGGAAAATTTGGCGGGCGGCGGTTCAATCCACCGGCAGACAATTGGCCTACCCGGCCTACTACCGATTATGCCAAAGAGGGCTTGTTCAATATCCTGACCAATAATTTTGATTTTTCGGAAGTAAAAATGTTGGACCTTTTTGGTGGAACGGGCAGTCATAGCTACGAATTCATCTCTCGCGGTTGTACCGATGTGACCTACGTGGATAAATTTTTTCCTTGTATTCAGTTTGTCCAAAAAACCGCTGAGACGTTAAAAATACAAAGTGACATCCGCATTTTTCGCTCCGATGTATTCAAGTTTATGGAAACCAATGGCGAGGATTACGACTATATTTTTGCCGGCCCGCCCTATACATTGACCACCATGGACACCATTCCTGATCTTATTTTTGCGCACAAACTGCTCCGCCCACAAGGTTGGTTTGTTATGGAACACAATCCCAATCATAATTACACCAAGCATCCGTTCTATTTTCAAGAACGTCATTATGGAAAAACCATCTTTAGCTTTTTTCAACTCCCGCCAGATGACGCTGAAAACACGGTTCCTTCATCAGAGGTCTGAGTAGATCTCCTAAAAAAGATTGGATTATGAAGTATTGTTTTACCCTTTTTGCTTTGATATTGCACTTCGCTTTAGCAGCGCAAAATGATTTTTCGGGCAAGTGGGTGGGTTATCTGACCCAAGAAAAAGGCGGTTTTCGCGAGAAATACTACTGCACCATGGTGTTGGAGCAAAACGGCAAAAAAGTCACCGGCTACTCCTACGTAAGCGTGGAAGATATCCATGCCGAGATGGAACTTAGTGGCGACATCAGCGGTAATACGCTAAAATTCAAAGAGTTTCGCTTGGTGCAATACTCCAAATTGGACAATATGGTTTGGTGTCTGAAATGGGGCAACGTTCAACTCAAAAAAAAGGACAGCGAATGGACCTTGGAAGGAAGTTGGGATGGCAAATCATTGTACGGACCCTGTATTCCTGGCAAGGTGTTTTTAAAAAGAGAAGTCCCCAAAGCTTAAGAGTGTGTTTGGATTTTTAGTTCGCGCTACAAACCAGAGCAAATATTTGTTAATTTCGCACATCTTTTAACTAGAGCAGTTGTCGGCGCCAGCGCTGTCAAACGGTCAATTTTACTCCTATATCAATGAATATCGTTCAACTGATCCAGCAAAGCATCATCGAAGGCGTCAAAACCTTGTACGGTGCAGATATTGCTGCCAGCGATGTAACTTTAAGCACAACCCGCAAGGAATTTACCGGTGATTATACCGTAGTAACCTTTGCTTTTACGCGCCACGTCAAGAAAAAACCGGAAGACATTGGCCAGGAATTGGGGCAGTTTGTAGTGGACCACAACCCATTTGTAGATGGGTTCAACGTCATCAAAGGGTTTTTAAACCTCGAAGTCAATGTTAAGTATTGGTTGACGTTTTTGCAAGAAGCCTACGCCAATGATCAATTTGGCCTCCACCCCCGCAACGGACAGAAGGTAATGGTTGAATTTTGTTCGCCCAATACCAATAAACCCTTGCACTTGGGGCACATCCGCAACATCCTCTTGGGTTGGTCGGTTCACAAAATCTTGGAAGCTGCCGGTTACGATACCGTTCGGGTACAGATCATCAACGACCGCGGTATTGCCGTTTGTAAAAGTATGTTGGCTTGGCAAAAATACGGAGAGGGCGCTACTCCCGAATCAGCTGGCATGAAGGGCGATAAGTTTGTGGGGCATTATTATGTGCTTTTCGATAAAAAACTACAGGCTGAATACCAAGACTGGCAAGCCAGCGCTGAAGGACAAGCTGTTCTTGCCGAAAAAAAGAAAGCCGATCAAGACGAAGCAGCGTTTTTCAAAGGTTTCAAGGATTTGTACTTCAACGATCACAGTGCGCTAGGGGCCGAAGCACGCGAAATGCTTTTGCGTTGGGAGGCTAATGACCCCGAAACCGTTGAGCTTTGGAAACGCATGAATAGCTGGGTATATGCCGGATTTGGCGGCACTTTTGAAAAACTCGGCGTTGAGTTTGATAAATTGTACTACGAATCGGATACCTATTTGCTGGGGCGGAGCATTGTCGAGCAAGGATTAGAGAAAGGTGTTTTTTACCGGCTCGAAGATGGTTCGGTATGGATTGACCTCGAAGATGTCAAAATGGACAAAAAACTGGTACTTCGCAAGGATGGCACCAGTGTTTACATTACCCAGGATCTTGGTACCGCCCAATTGCGCAACCAGGATTTTGGTATGGATAAAATGGTATACGTTGTTGGTGATGAACAAATTTACCACTTTCAGGTGTTGTTTGAAATCCTGAAACGCCTAGGCGAGCCTTACGCCAATGGATTGTACCACTTGGCTTATGGCATGGTTGATTTGCCAACCGGAAAAATGAAATCGCGGGAAGGTACCGTTGTCGACGCCGATGATTTGATTGCCGAAGTGGTCAATGAAGCCCTGTTGAACAGCCAGGAACGCGGTACCTTGAGCGATCAAACACCTGAGGAGCAACAAGAAATCATTCGTCAAATCGGGATCGCAGCACTCAAATTCTTTATCGTCAAAGTACATCCTAAAAAACGGATGACCTTTGACCCCAAAGAATCAGTGGACATGCAAGGACAAACCGGACCTTATATCCAAAATGCCTATGTGCGGATCCAGTCGATTTTGCGAAAAGTTGAAGCCAATAACCTAGCACTAATCAGCGATTACACCACCATTGACGTTGTAGAAAAGGATTTGATGGCCGAACTCCATCAGTTCCCGGAAGTGATTCTGCAAGCTGCCGCCGAATACGACCCCTCTTTGGTGGCCAACTACTGTTTTAGCTTGGCAAAATCCTTCCACCGTTTTTACCACGATTTCTCTATTTTGCGCGCAGAATCGGAGTCGGCAAAAGCGTTCCGTTTGCAGCTTTCCAAAGTGATTGGTCAAGTTTTGAAAACGGGTATGGATTTATTGGGCATCGGGATGCCTGAACGCATGTAATCGAACCCAAACCAAAAACAAACACAGAAACAGGTTAAGCAGATGTCTAGCAACACGACTATTGAAAAAGAAGAACGATCCCTCAATTTTATCGAGCAATTCATTGAGGAGGATATAGCCAACGGCAAACACGGTGGTCGGGTACAAACCCGTTTCCCGCCCGAACCCAATGGGTATTTGCATATCGGTCATGCCAAAGCCATTACGGTGAACTTTGGCATCGCCCAGCGCTACAATGGTAAGTGTAACCTGCGTTTTGATGATACGAATCCAACTACCGAAGACGTAGAATATGTCGATAGCATTCGCAACGATGTAGAATGGTTGGGTTTTAAATGGGCTGGCGTTTATTTTGCCTCTGATTATTTTGATCAATTGTACGCTTTTGCTGTCAAATTGATCAAAAAAGGCTTGGCTTACGTCGACGATTCCAGCAAAGAAGAGTTGGAAGTCATGAAGGGCAATCCATCTGTACCAGGAACCAACAGTCCTTTTCGCACACGTACCATCGAGGAAAACTTAGATTTGTTTGAACGCATGAAAAACGGCGAATTTCCCGACGGCGCGCGGGTGTTGCGCGCTAAGGTGGACATGAGCTCGCCCAATATGCATATGCGCGATCCCATTCTGTACCGCATCAAACATGCTCATCACCACCGCACCGGCGATGCTTGGTGTATCTATCCGATGTACGATTTTGCCCACGGACAAAGTGATTCGATTGAGCAAATCACGCACTCTTTGTGTTCTTTGGAGTTTCGGCACCACCGCGATTTATACGACTGGTTGATTCGTGAATTGGAAATCTTCCCTTCTCGCCAGATTGAATTTGCCCGGATGAACGTCACTTACCTCATCACCAGCAAACGCAAACTGCTCAAATTGGTGACCGAAGGGTATGTTACTTCTTGGGATGATCCACGGATGCCCACTATTGCGGGGATGCGCCGTCGGGGCTATCCAGCGCAGGGCATCGTCAATTTTTGTGAGCGCGCTGGAGTTGCCAAACGCGACAATATGATTGAGATCGAGTTACTGGAGTTTTCCGTACGGGAAATATTGAATAAAACCGCCAAACGCGTAATGGCGGTGCTCGATCCCCTGAAAGTGATCGTGACCAACTACCCGGAAGGACAAGTGGAAGAGTTGCCAACTGAAAACAACCCCGAAGATCCTGAATCTGGTACCCGGTTGTTGCCCTTTTCGCGGGAATTGTATATTGAGCAAGAGGATTTTATGGAAAATCCGCCCAATAAATTTTTCCGTTTGGGACCGGGTTTGATGGTGCGTTTAAAAAGCGCCTATATCTTAAAATGCGATGATTTTGTAAAAGATCTAGCGACTGGTAAGATTACGGAATTGCATTGCACCTATTTTCCCGAAAGCAAATCAGGTTCAGATACTTCAGGACTAAAACCCAAAGGCGTTATCCATTGGGTTTCAGCACAACATGCGGTAGCAGCGGAAGTCCGCAAATATGACCGCTTGTTTACCAATCCGGAACCCGATGGTCAGGAAGGGGTTGATTTTTTGACCTTTGTAAATCCAGAATCGCTGCATGTGATTGAAAATGCCTGGGTGGAACCTAGCTTAGCGACTTCAACTGCTGGCGACAGTTTCCAGTTCATGCGTTTAGGCTACTTTGCTACAGATACCGATAGTACGCCAGAAAAACCCGTTTTTAACCTGACCGTGTCTTTAAAAGAAGGCTACAAACCAGGAAAATGATCAATTTATAGTGCAAAAAAATGTTGGAACTTCTTATCTTGGTTAAGTGTTTCACTTTTTGATTTATTCAATAACAAAATTCCGGTTTTTTATGAGCAATAGACCATTGGATTATTTACGCGAAGATCAGATTCAACTCGAACAGGCGAACTTCATCACCAAAGTGTTCACTTGGATGAGCGCAGCACTGGTCTTGACTGGTTTAACTGCCTATTTGGTGGCTTCGTCTCCGACATTGATTCAGTTGATTTTTGGCTATAAATTTGTATTCTTCGGCCTTATCATTGGCGAATTGCTGATGGTAGGTTATTTGTCTTCCATGGTTGGCCGCATGTCGGCTGACACCGCAACCTTTGTGTTTTTGCTGTATGCAGTTGTTAACGGCTTGACTTTGTCGGTAATCTTTATGTTGTATACCGCTTCTTCTATTGCGGGTACTTTTTTGATTACTGCGGGTACTTTTGCTGCGATGGCTTTGTACGGTTATACCACTAAGCGAGATTTGACTAGTTGGGGCAATTTGTTGTTTATGGCGCTGATCGGTTTGATCCTGTCATCGGTGGTGAACATGTTTTTCCACAACCCAATTGTTTATTGGATCTCTACTTATGCTGGTATCTTGATTTTTGTGGGTCTAACCGCTTACGACACTCAGAAAATCAAAGAGATGAACATTATTGGCAATGAAGGTACCGATGAAGACCGCAAAGAGGCCATCATGGGCGCTTTGACACTGTACTTGGATTTCATTAACCTCTTTCTATATTTGTTGCGTCTTTTTGGTCGCAGCAGAGATTAATCTATTTTTAGAGTGTGTTTTGACCCATTTTCGCTTGCGAACTAAAAATCCAAACACACTCTTAAGGATTAATAAAAAAACGGGTATGCCTGGGAATCGTCCTAGACATACCCGTTTTTCGATGTTGCTAAGTTTTGCCGCAAGCGAACTCAAGAATCCCACACGAAATTGTATATTTGTACTCAATGGAAAAAGGACGCATCATTGTAACCCAAGAGCATTTTGCCCTTACAATTGAACGGCTCTGTCATCAGCTGATCGAAGAGTACGACGATTTCTCGGATACCTGTATCATTGGTATTCAAAAGGGGGGCGCTGCACTTTCCGAGCGCATTTATCGGAATTTGATCGATAACCTGGGGATCGATCACATCGATTACGGCAAGTTGGACATCACTTTTTACCGCGATGACTTTCGGCGGCGCGAAAAACCTTTGGAAGCCAGCGTTACCGAAATCGATTTTATCGTCGAAAACAAAAAAGTAATTTTGGTGGATGACGTTTTGTATACCGGCCGCACCATTCAAGCTGCTTTAACCGCCCTCAATCATTACGGCCGACCGAGTCGAGTTGACCTTTTGGTATTAGTTGACCGGCGGTTCAATCGCCATTTGCCAGTACAAGCTACCTTTTCCGGTATTCGGGTCGATGCCTTGGAACGCGAGTACGTAAAAGTAGAGTGGGCCAAACAATCCGAATCTGGCGAAGATCGCATCTTATTGTTTCCCGATAAAAAAGAGGTGCATTAAGCATGAATACGGAAACCCAAAATTTGAGCACCAAACATTTGCTCGGTATCAAAGACCTTACTTCAGAAGACATACGACTGATTTTTCAAACGGCGGTGAGTTTTAAGGACGTCCTCAACCGGCCCATCAAAAAGGTGCCTTCTCTACGGGACTTAACCATTGCCAATCTGTTTTTTGAAAACTCTACCCGAACGCGGATCTCCTTTGAACTGGCTGAAAAACGCCTTTCGGCCGATGTAGTCAATTTTTCGGCTTCTTCCTCTTCGCTCAAAAAAGGCGAAACCCTGCTGGATACTGTCAACAACATCCTTTCCATGAAAGTGGATATGGTAGTGATGCGCCACCCAGCGCCCGGTGCTTGTCAGTTTTTGTCGCACCACATCGATGCCAACATCATCAATGCTGGCGATGGTACACATGAGCACCCTACGCAGGCCTTACTCGACGCTTTTTCCATCCAAGAACAAATTGGAGATTTAGAAGGTAAACATGTCGCTATTTTTGGTGATATCCTCCACTCGCGGGTAGCTCTGAGCAATATATTTTGTTTGCAAAAATTGGGTGCAAAAGTCCGCGTTTGCGGGCCGCCTACGTTGATCCCCAAACACATCCAAAAACTGGGCGTGGAAGTGGATTATGATGTACGCCGCTCATTGGAATGGTGCGATGCGGCCAATATTCTCCGGATCCAATTGGAACGTCAAGACATCAAGTATTTTCCTTCCCTCCGCGAATATTCCCAATATTTTGGGGTAAATCGGGAATTATTGGACAGCATCGGCAAACCAATTGTCATCATGCACCCAGGCCCCATCAACCGTGGCGTTGAAATCACCAGCGATGTGGCGGATTCTCAGCATTCCATTATTTTGCAACAGGTGGAAAATGGGGTGGCTATAAGGATGGCGGTATTGTACCTTTTGGCGGCATTAGGAAAAAATTAAATAGGTATACCGCACTTTAAGGGGCTAAAATATACCCAAAAACTGTGGTTTTGCGTTTACATCCGGTTGTAGCGCATTGCAAGCAACTAAATAAGTTAAGTCTAAAATACAATCGATTCTATATGATGAAGTACGCATCTTTTTTTCTTCTTTTCATGATTGGATTTTTCCTGAGCGGAAAAACTCAAAATGCTTATTCCATCAAAGTTGAAATTGCCGGGTATACCGAAAAGCAATTGTTCCTGGGCTATTACCTGGGTGATAAGCAATATGTTCGGGATACGGTAACAGCTGGCCCGGATGGTTCTTTTGTGTTCAAGGGCAAAGAAGCGCTTCCTCCGGGGATGTATTTGGTGGTATTGGCGCCGAATAACGACTTTTTCCAGATTTTGGTGACCCAAAAAGAGCAAACTTTTTCCGTAAAAACCACCAAAGACAAACCAGCGGACAACGTCAAATTTACTGGCTCGCCAGAAAACAACCTATTTCTAGAGTACATCAATTACTTGTCGGGCAAACGGCCGGAAGCTGAAAAATTACAAGAAGAGATCGCCAAAGCTCCTGACGAAGCAGCAAAAGCGGCCGCCACCAAGAAATTTGAGGTCTTGAACGAAGATGTAATTAAGTATCAAAGTAAGTTTGCGGAAAAAAATGCCGCTAGCTTTGCCGGCGCCATTGTAAGGGCCAACATCAATGATGAGTTACCCAAGTTTGAAGGCGCTACCGAAGATGAAAAGCAAATGAAAGCGTGGATCTATTCGCGCAAACACTATTTCGACAACTTCAAATTGAGCGATCCACGCTGGTTGCGTACGCCATTTCTTTTTCAGCGCATTGATTTTTATGTCAATAAACTTACGGTTCAAGCGCCGGATTCCATCAATGTAGCCGTTGATTACATCTTGGAAAAACTCCGTCCAGCACCTGAATCCTTTAAGTTTTACCTGATCCATTTCTTGAACAGTTATGCGGCCTCAAAGTATGTGGGGATGGATGGTGTATATGTGCACATTGCCGAAAAATACTACGCTGCGGGCCAAGCTGATTGGACCGAAGCCACACAATTGAAGAAAATTGTGGACAATGCCAAGAAACTTAAGCCTTTGCTAATCGGAAAAATTGCGCCTGATATCCAGTTGGAAAAACGCGATGGCACCCCCACCTCCTTGCATAAAGTAGACGCGGAATACACTGTGCTTTACTTTTGGCGCTATGATTGCGGCCATTGTAAAGAGTCGACACCAGCGATGAAGGCGTTTTACGATAAATTCAAAGACCGCAATGTTAAATTAGTTGCAGTTTGTGTGAAAAACGCCAAGGAAATCCCGGATTGCTGGAAATTTGTGGATGAGCAAAATATTGGCGATTGGATGCATACCGCCGACCCATACATGCGGTATTTCGCTACTTACAATGTGGAAACAACTCCACAAGTGTACATTTTGAACCGTAAAAAAGAGATCATTTCCAAACAAGTACCCGCTGAGCAAATGGAATCGGTAATGGATAAGATCATCGAAATGGATAAAAAGGTTAAGAATTAACCATTTCGGTATGCAGAATTAATCAAGTTTATTTTACACGTTGCAATTTGTGGTTACTTTTGCAGGATGAAACGCTAGTGCCCATGAAAACGGTATATCTTATTCGCCACGCCAAGTCAAGTTGGGACGATCTTACGCTACCAGATACAGAAAGACCGCTTAACGATCGCGGTTTGCGCGACGCGCCTTTTATGAGCATGCAATTAAGGGCTAAAGCTGCCCGAATTGATCGCCTCATTACTAGTCCAGCCAAAAGGGCATTGGTAACTGCTACTTATTTTGCCGTTGCTTTGGGTATGCCCGCTGAACAGATTTTGGTTGAACCCAGTATTTACGAAGCCCAACCCGAAGATATTCTGGACATCATCCGCGCTTTATCTGAAAATTATACCACTGTTGCGCTGTTTGGTCACAACCCTACTTGGACGGCATTGGCCAATATGTTTGGCGGTATGGAAGAACCACTTGATAATGTGCCAACTTGCGGGATTATCCGGATAGATGCCGACATTGAACATTGGTTTGATTTCACTGAGTCTTCCGGTTTTATCTCTGAATTCCACTTTCCAAAGCAGTTTTTTAAATGAAAAAACCATTCCAGTTTTTTTTGTGCATACTGTTTTTAAGTGTCTTTGCCTGTACGCCCGAAAAAGGCCCGCTTCCTATCCCCGAATCCAAATTGATGGATGTTTTAATGGACATCCATTACGCTGAAGCTGCCAGTGAAGATAAGGTAGGAACGGCTCAGGATAGCCTCCGCAAGGTCTATTACAAAGAAGTCTTTAAGTTGTACAACGTCACTGAAAAGGATTTTGTCAAAACCATGGAATTACTCAAACGCAACCCGCGACGGTTGTTGAAATTGTACAAACAGATGGACGAGCAGATGAAAGCCGAGAATGCAACTCCCAAATAGTCTCCAAACACTTCGATCTAACATTAAAATGCAATAGGCGGACAAAGACTTAACAATTATTTAAACCAGAACATAGTCAGGTCATTTTTGATTAATCTTAGCTTTGCCTGAATTTGAGCTTGAAGAGGATTTTCAAGAAACCATTGTTAAACCTAAAGCAGGTTTTGAAATGTTTTCCTAGAAGAATGCCATTGAGTTCTATTACCAATCCTTTTCGTCGATCACCAACCGACCGTTCTGCATGGACAACAACAAAATTCTTCTCGTAGATGATGAGCCAGATATCCTCGACTTTGTAAAGTACAATCTTGAAAAAGAAGGATATGAAGTGCTAACCGCTAATGACGGTGAAGAAGGCATTTTAATCGCCGAAAAAGAACATCCTAACCTGATTATTTTGGACATCATGATGCCAAAAATGGATGGGGTAGAGGTATGCCGCTATTTGCGCAACAAGCCCGAATTCGACAAAACCCTGATCACTTTCCTCACTGCTCGTGAAGAGGATTATTCCCAAATTGCTGCCCTAGATGTTGGCGGCGATGATTACATCACCAAACCGATTCGCCCCAGGGTGTTGATCAGCAGGGTAAAAGCATTGTTGCGTCGTTCGGATCGCCAACCGGATGATGAAAACTCGGATGTTGTTCGCATTGGCGACCTAGCGATCGATCGGCAGCGGGTAAGCGTACAAAGGGGCGAAGAAGTGATTGAATTGGCGAAAAAAGAGTTTGAACTGCTCTTTTTGTTGGTCTCCAAACCTGGTAAGGTTTTTTCCCGAGAAGAAATTTTCAACAAAGTTTGGGGTACCGATGTCATTGTCGGCAACCGCACCATCGATGTCCACATCCGCAAATTGCGGGAAAAAATCGGCGACGATTACATCAAAACGATCAAAGGCATCGGTTATAAATTTGATTTTTAATGTTGAAAAATCCTACCCCGCGCCACATCGCGCTGTTGTCTTCGCTCATTATTTTTAGCGTGGGAACGGTTCTGGTTATTTTGACGGAATTGAACCATTGGGGATCGCTCAATTGGTTAAAATATGTTTTGGCCTCCGGTGTTTTTTTGCTGCTTTCGTATTCGGTACTTATCTACTACCTACGCAGTTACATTTACCGCAAAATTAAGCTGATCTACAAAACGATCCATAACGAGAAGTTGGCGCCGGGGGAAAAAGAACGCCAAAAAAAGATCAACATCAACTCCAACGTCATGGATGAAGTGGATCAGGAAGTGGCCGCCTGGGCAGAAAATCAGCAACGCGAAATCGACAAGTACAAGTCGTGGGCGGAATACCGCCGCAATTTTTTGGGTGACATCTCGCATGAACTTAAAACACCCATATTCAACATCCAAGGGTATTTGGAATCTTTGCTCGACGGCGGTTTGCAAGACGAATCGGTAAACTTGATTTTTTTGCAAAAAGCAGTTAAAAACGTTGAACGCCTACAGATCATCATCCACGATTTGGAAACCATTTCGCGCTTGGAATCAGGTGAAATGCTCTTAGAAATGCAGTCTTTTGACATCCGCGAATTGGCTAAAGAGGTATTTGAAGAAATTGAAATCAAAGCTTCCGAACGTAACATTACTCTCGATTTAAAAGATGGCGCTTCACACCCGTTTCGGGTAAAAGCGGATCGGGAAAAAATTCGCCAGGTGTTGATCAATTTGGTGCACAATTCTGTTAAATATGGCGTGCCCAACGGTCGTACCAAAATCGCTTTTTACGACATGGACAAACACGTGTTGATTGAGGTTGCCGACAATGGCATTGGCATTCCAAGGCAACATTTGGCGCATGTTTTTGATCGTTTTTACCGAGTGGATAAAAGCCGCTCGCGGGCACAAGGAGGCTCGGGATTGGGGCTTTCCATTGTAAAACACACCATCGAAGCACACAAACAAACGATCAATGTGCGTTCTAGCCCAAGTTTGGGTTCTACTTTTGGATTTACCCTCGATAAAGCTTAAGCACCTTACCTGCCAAATTTAAGGTTTACAGAATTTTACAAAGCTTCTACAGAATTTTCCATAAAACAATGGTAATTTTGCAGCCGAATTGTGATAGGTACTCCTATCCGATCAATAAAACGCATACCAAGTAGCCATGATTAATATCGCAAACGTTTATGTTCAGTATGGATTTCGGGTGTTGCTCGACAGCATCAACCTGGTGATTTCCGAAAAGGATAAAGTCGGCCTCGTGGGTCGCAATGGCGCCGGTAAATCAACTTTGCTAAAAATTATTGCTGGCGAACAAAGCCCCCAACAGGGAAAAGTAACCCGCCCCGCTGATAGCACCTTGGGTTTTTTGCACCAAGAAATGGACATTCCACACGGTAAAACGGTGCTCGAAGAAGCCATGACCGCTTTTGCTGACGCCAAGGCTTTGGAACATGAAATGGAGCGCCTCCACGTAGAAATGGGCGAGCGCACCGATTATGATACCGAGTCCTATCATAAGCTTTTAGAGGATTTTGTTGCAGTTGGCGACCGCTTCCATTTGCTGGGTGGCGATACCATGCAAGCCGATGCCGAACGCATCCTGAAAGGTTTGGGTTTCAAACAAAGCGACTTACACCGTTTGACCGACGAGTTCAGCGGTGGCTGGAAAATGCGGGTGGAATTAGCAAAAATGCTCTTGGCGCGCCCCGATTACTTGCTACTGGATGAACCTACCAACCACTTGGACATTGAATCCATCATCTGGTTGGAAACCTTTTTGAAAGATTACCCCAAAGCAGTTATCCTTATCTCGCACGATAAAGAATTTCTGGATAATACGACCAATCGTACCATTGAGGTGGAATTGGGCTCCGTTTTTGATTACAAAGCGCCGTATTCCCAATTTGTAGAGTTGCGCAAAGAACGTCGGGAAAAACAGAAAGCCTCCTACGAAAACCAACAGCGAGTGATTGCCGACCGCGAGCGCACGATCAAGCGCTTTATGGCCAAGGCTTCAAAAACCACAATGGCGCAATCCATGCAAAAACAGCTGGATAAAATGGATCGCATTGAGATTGAAGACGAGGATTTGGCAACCATGAACCTGCGTTTCCCGCCTGCGCCGCGCTCGGGACAAATCGTGGTGGAAGGGCATGATGTGGTAAAAAAATATGGCGAAATGACGGTTCTCAACGAGGTCGGCATTAAGTTGGATCGCGGCGATCGCGTAGCCTTTGTTGGGCAAAACGGTCAAGGGAAAACTACCCTGGCCAAAATTCTGGTGAATGAAACCACTCTTACCTTAGGGGATATAAAACTGGGGCACAATGTACAGATCGGGTACTATGCCCAGAACCAATCAGAAACCCTAAAATCCAATGTGACTTTGTTGGAAACCATGGAAAATGCCGCACCGCCGGAAATTCGTCCGCGGGTTCGACACATTTTGGGGGCATTCATGTTTAGCGGCGAAGATGTTGAAAAAAAGGTATCCGTACTTTCCGGGGGCGAGCGCGCCCGTTTGGCGATGGCCTGTTTGTTGCTAAAGCCTTTCAATTTGTTGGTACTGGATGAACCTACGAACCACTTGGACATTCTTTCCAAAGACGTTTTGAAACAAGCTTTGATGGAATACGACGGCGCCATGATTGTCGTTTCTCACGACCGGGAATTCCTAGCGGGTCTTACCACTCGTACCGTTGAATTCCGCGATGGAAAATTGTACGATCATATTGGCGATGTCAATGCATTTTTGGAAAAACGCCAACTGGACAACATGCGTCAAGTGGAATTGAGTACCAAAAACAATGCAGCGGTAGCGTTGGCCAATAAAGCAGCGGCAACTGCTGCAGCTTCCAATGGCAATGGCAGTAGTAATGGAAACGGCAAAAGCGCCCCAAAACCTCAATTGAGCCACGAAGAGCGCAAACGTATCCAACGTTTGGTCTCCAACGCGGAGAAAAAAGTGGAACGCATTGAAGAAGAATTGGCAAAAATCAGCACGAAGATGGGTGATCCAGGGTTCTATGGATCCACAGACGCCAGCAAAGTGATGCAACAATACGAGCAGAAGAAAAAAGAATTGGACATAGCGATGGAAGAGTGGGAAAAAGTGCAGTTGACGATTGAGGATTAATTCGGGAATTACATTAACTTTTTGTTAACGATTTAGGATTAAACGCAGGCTGGGCAACGTAGTCTATGGGTTCGTAAATCAACTTACTCAATCTTTTTTCACACTCTAAAATTTCAGACCATGAAATCCAAAGTAATCGTTGCCCTGTTTTTTATGTTGGGATTGGCTTCTTCAATGTTTGCACAAAATGGTACAAAAACCCCAGTTGCTAGAGAACGCCAAGAAAATCAACAAGAGCGCATTGGCCAGGGCGTTAAGTCTGGCGAATTAACTGCCAAAGAAACTGCTCGTTTAGAGCGCCAACAACACCGCATCCAAAGAGATAAAAGACAAGCCAAAGCTGACGGTACAGTAACAAAAGCAGAACGCGCTGAAATTCGCGCTCGTCAGAATAACGCTAGCCGCAACATTGCCCGTCAAAAACACGACGGTCAGGGTCGCCACCACTAATCTGGAGCCACTCAAACAAAAAGCAATCTGTCTTCAAGTAGGGCAGGTTGCTTTTTTGTTTGGGGAAATAAAGACAAAAACTTGTTTGAAAGACCGACTTTACCCATTTTTGTCACGACATGCAAACTTTCCCATGCAACACGTTTATTTACCTGAACCAATGCCTCATCCTATGAACCATCGTTTTTTTTTTGTTATCGCCCTCGTATTTGCCCTCGTTTTGTTTTCGACCCATATCAACGCGCAATCGCAAGCAGTAACTTTTAAGACTGAAAAGAAAACCGCCAAAGTGGGCGAAACCGTCTGCTTTAATTTCTCTGCCAGCGGATTCAATCAATTGCTTTCTATGCAATATACCATCAAATGGGATCCTAAAGTGTTGGTGTTTAAAGAAGTGAAAAATTTCCGCTTACCTTTTTTGACCAAAGACAATTTTGGATTTACGCGCATCGGTAACGGATTGATACCCGCAGTCTGGATAGATAATAATTTAAAAGGGGTAGACCTTCCGGAAAATGTGCCGATGTATCAAATGTGTTTTACCGTGAAAGGCGGAGCTGGAAGTACCACTAGTGTCGGTTTCGCCCAAAGCCCAACGCCATTTGAATCGATCAATCGCTTGGAGAAGCCGGTTAAAATATCGGTGGTCAATGGATCAATTACGGTGAAGTAAGGTTTTTTACTTAGGTTTAGTATCCCATCTTCGATGGAGTGTTTTAAAAATGTAGCCACAAATTTCACAAATTTTCACAAATTAAAGCAACAACTCCGTTCGTGAAAAGGTGCACAGACGCAAGTTTGGGTCTAAATTTGTGAAAATTTGACCAAAAATTTATACCCATAAAAAAAGGCAACACTTCAATTCGACGTGTTGCCTTTTTGGTTAAAATCAAATAGGAACTAAGGAGCAGTTGTCCCTAAATTGATAACAAAACCAGCTATTTTGTATTTCTTCTTCAAGCTTACCAGATAGTTTTGCGCAGCAATCTCGGTTTTGAATGGCCCCATGATGACCTTATAGTCAGGTAGACCATCTTCGCCTTTGGAAATACTCAGCAATACATTGTCGAACCACTTGCCTTGAAGCTCTACCACTTTGGCTACAGCGCTTTCATAGGTGGATACCGACACCACTTGGATGCCAAAACCTACGCTTTTAGAACGTTGCACAGCTATTTTGTACAAACCATAAGCGTTATAATTATCGCGTACCAGCGTACCTTTATCGGCCTGAGGTAGGCTTTTTTCCTTACTCAATTTAGCCGTTACCTCTCCTTTTTCCTGTAAAACTGGGTGTTTGACCTCAGCCTTGGGTTCTGGTTTGGGGGCAGTAATTTCATGCGTAGGTGGCGCTGTTGTAGTTATTCTTTCAGGTGTAGGCGTTACTGGACCGGGCGTAGTGATGGCCACAGTGGTAAGTTTAACTGCGGGCGTTTCTTTGGTTTTATCGCTACCCACTACTTCTACTTGCACTTCAGCTTCACCGTCGCTGATCATGTCCAATTTTTTGGCCGCAGCACGCGAAACATCAACAATGCGGCGACTTACATAAGGGCCTTGGTCGTTGACCCGCACCACTACTGATTTTTTATTGTCCAAACGCGTAACCCTTAGATAGGTACCAAGCGGATGGGTCTTATGAGCAGCCGTCAATTTATTTTTGTCGTAGCGTTCGCCATAGGCCGTGGTGCTTCCTTCAAACTCATCGGAATAATAACCGGCCAGCCCGATCTCTTGCGCTTGGAGAGAGAGGGTACTGATGCAAGAGAAAAACAACAGGGCAAAAAGGATGTTTGCTTTCATTTTGGATATGATTTTTACCAAATATAGCAAGTATAAAGCTTTTTTCAAATAGCATATTGTGTAAGTTCGCATTAAATACACGAATAGGAGAGGAGGGAGAGTTACAAAAGGCTCAGTAACAATGGTTTTTACAGATAATAATTTAAAAAACCGTGTACGCCTTGCAACAAGCCTAAGCCGATCAATATCCCGCCGATGATTTTGTTCATCAATTGGTTGATAGCGGCTACTCGATAGATGACTAATTGACCAAGTTTGGCATAGCCCAATAAGGCTAACAATTTACCAGAACCAACGCCGAGCATAAAAACACCGAGGAGCTGAAGTCCTAAATGGTTGGAAAGATCCAGGTGCTGGCTGGATTTGAGGAAAGACAACACAAAAATCCAAAACGGAATAGCTTGCGGGTTGGCAATAGCAACCAGAAAGCCTTGCAAGAAATTGTTCTTTTTCTTTTGATTGTCGCCTACATTGGCATCACCGGCGGGTTTGCGGAAAAGGAAAAAACAACCCATGCCCAAGAAGAGGAGTACCGATGCTACTTTTACATAAACGTTGCCGGTAAGCAAATGCTGCACAAAAGGGTTGAACTTCAAAGCAATCAAAGATTGGGGGATTTCGACCAAAGCTGCGGCGAGCGAAAGTTGAACGGCAGACCGAAAACTGCGGTTGATCGTAGTATCGACTACAGAAAGGTTGATCGGTCCGAACGGCAATGTACCTATAAAACTGGCGAGTAAACCTACGCCGAAAATCAGAGCTGGTGTTGGCTCCATTTGGTTTCTAAATTTGGTCAAAGATAACACCGTTTGTCAAAAATAAAAGGTCTTCTATTTATCATACTGAACCAAAGGGCATATTAATTTGTAAATTTGCCAGGATATTGGAAAATCCGGTAAGTGTTATGAGTAAATTAGGAAAAGTATTGGTGGCCATGAGTGGCGGCATCGATAGCACGGTGGCTGCAATGATGCTGCACGAAGAAGGATATGAAGTGATTGGCATCACCATGAAAACATGGGATTACGCCAACTCGGGCGGCTCTAAAAAAGAAACGGGTTGCTGTAGCTTGGATTCCATCAACGATGCCCGTCAGGTGGCGGTCAATATGGGTTTTCACCATTTTATCATCGATATCCGCGAGGAATTTGGCGATTACGTGATCGATAATTTCGTAGAGGAATACATTGCGGGGCGCACCCCCAACCCTTGTGTGTTGTGCAATACCCATATCAAGTGGAATGCCTTGCTCAAGCGTGCGGATGCGCTTGATTGCGAGTTCATTGCCACCGGGCACTATGCGCGGATCAAGGAAGCGGATGGTCGCAAGTTCATCTCCAAAAGTGCCGACGACAATAAAGATCAATCTTACGTACTCTGGGGACTTACCCAAGAAGCGCTGAAACGCAGTCGTTTTCCCTTGGGGCACCTCACCAAACCTGAAGTGCGGAAAGTGGCTTTTGATGCCGGTTATGCCGAGCTTTCAAAAAAAGCGGAGAGCTACGAAATCTGTTTTGTGCCCGACAACGATTACCGCGGTTTTTTGAAAAGACGTCGCCCGGAATTGGAAGCAGAAGTGGCAGGCGGTAACTTTGTCAACACCAAAGGCGAAATCCTCGGCAAACACCAAGGTTACCCTTTTTACACCATCGGGCAACGCAAGGGTTTGGGTAAGGCATTTGGCGAACCCATGTTTGTCAATAAAATAGATCCAGAAACGAATACCGTGGTACTGGGAACTTTGGATGAGTTGGTGCGCAATGGCATGACGGTGTACCAAGCCAACATTCAAAAATACGATCGCTTACCTGATGGACTGGAAGCCCTGACCAAAGTGCGGTACCATGATCGCGGTACTTTGGGAAAACTCTCCACTTTACACGATGGCAAAATTTCCGTGGAATTCCTGGCCAACGTCAGCGGCGTAGCGCCGGGTCAATCGGCAGTGTTTTACGAAGGCGACGATGTAGTGGGCGGCGGCATCATTCACAGCAGTTTGTTGTTGCAATAATCCAAAACCATGAAAATAGGCGCTTTAAGGTTATTGTGGCTGGTTGTAATGGGCGTTTTCAGTTTTGGCTGTTCAAAAACCGAGTCTGGAACCATTGACTTGTCGCAAGAGCAATATTACCCGCTCAGCGTGGGTTTAGAGCGTTTTTTTCAAATCGACAGCATTTTTTTTGGGCCTAAGGCGGGCAGAGTGGCGCGCGACTCCGCGAGCGTGCAGGTGCGCGAGCGGGTAGCCGATACCTTGCGCAATCTAAGCGGAGAACTGGTTTACCGCGTCGAGTATTTTGAACGCCAAAATTCAAGTGAACCTTGGGTTTTACGCAAGGTGGTATCTGAATACCGCAGTCAAAACCGCTTGATTCGCACTGAGGACAACCTGCCCTTGATCAAAATGGTTTTTCCCTTGCAATTGCACCAAAAATGGGGCAGCACCGTTTTTTTAGATCCGGCCTTGCGCGTGACCGTTCGCGGACAACCCTTGGAACTATTTAAAGGCTGGGCTTCTGAACTCAGCGAATGGCAATCCACCTGGCACATCGATGGTAAAAAATACGAACAAACCTTGACCATTCAAACGGCAAGCTTTGAAAATGCCTTGGAATTGCGCCAAGGCCTGGAAAGATATACCCAAGGAGTGGGTTTGATTTATCGAGAATTACAAATTTTGGATACCCAATGCCTCAATTGCCAGGGACAAACCTGGGAAAAAAAGGCGCAGCGAGGTTTTATCCTTAGACAACGTCGGATTTAAAGCTTTTACCGCTAACATATGAGCAACTACATCAGTATTGGAAAAATTACTAAAGCGCATGGCCTCGACGGCAGCTTGCGGGTACGCATCAAAGATCGGTACATCGACGATTTTAATGCTACTAATGTGGTTTTTTTAGAAGTCAGCGGTAAACCCATTCCTTTTTTTATTGATGAAGTCAAAGGCGGCACGGATCCCATTGTGAAGTTTGAAGACATCAACAATTTGGAAAGTGCTAAAGAGCTGGCTAATAAAGAGGTGATGCTGCGCGAATCGGATCTATTGCCTTTGGCGCCCGTCGAAGCTGAAGAAGACAGCGATATTGATGATCGCTACGAGCGTTTTCAAGGATTTACCTTAGTTGATGCTGCTCTTGGGGAAATTGGTGTCATCCGGGAGGTATTGGAGTTGCCGGGTCAGTTTCTGGCCCTTGTTGACTATCAAGACCAAGAGGTGATGGTCCCTTTGCATCCATCGTTGATCCAAAAGGCGGATTTAAAAAACCGCATTTTGGAGATGGATCTTCCCGAGGGTTTGCTCGAACTTTAATCGATATTTCCTTGCATTTCAGTTGTTAAGGAACGGGTTTTTACAAAAAATCCTACCTTAGCACCTCAGAGTGTGTTTGGATTTTATATTCGCGCTGCAAATGGCCAAAATTCGCACCAACTTCGGTACGAAAATACTCATGTAGCGCTGCTACACTCCGTTTTTCGTAACTCGCTGGTACAAATTTTGACTCATTTTCGCCTGCGAACTAAAAATCAAAACACACTCTCAAACGAAAAAAACACAAAAACCAATGGCTAAGGACAAGTCGCACGCGCTTACCTTTATTTTTATCACCATGCTCCTCGATGTAACCGGGATTGGGATCATCATTCCGGTTATGCCCAAATTGCTGATGCAACTTACTGGAGTAGGGTTGGGGCAGGCAGCACAATACGGCGGTTGGTTGATTTTCGCTTACGCATCGATGCAATTTTTATGTTCGCCTATTCTAGGTGGATTGAGCGATCGCTATGGGCGGCGACCAGTATTGCTCTTTTCCTTGCTGGGATTTGGCATTGACTATATTTTGTTGGGTTTTGCGCCTAATATTGCTTGGCTGTTTTTAGGTCGCATTATTGCTGGAATTACCGGTGCTAGCTTCACTACAGCTGGCGCCTATATTGCCGATGTGAGCCCGCCGGATAAAAGAGCACAGAACTTTGGTTTGATCGGCGCTGCTTTTGGTTTGGGCTTTATCTTAGGGCCAATCCTGGGGGGATTTCTGGGGAGTTATGGGGCTAGAGTTCCGTTTTTTGCCTCGGCCGTTTTGACCTTGCTCAACTGGCTTTATGGCTATTTCGTACTCCCTGAATCATTGGCTTTAGAAAACCGTCGGGCCTTTGATTGGAAACGCGCCAACCCCATTGGCTCTTTGAAGCAATTGGGGCGTTATCCTGTTATTTTGGGTCTGTTACCACCCTTTATCTTGATTATCGTTGCTGGTTATGCTACCCAGAGTACCTGGACCTTTTTTACCATGCAAAAATTTGGCTGGAGTGAAAAAATGGTAGGTCTATCGCTCGGTTTTGTAGGGGTAATGGCCGCTTTGGTGCAAGGGGGATTGACGCGCATCATCATTCCCAAGCTGGGAAACAACCGCTCAATCTACTACGGATTGACGCTATATGCCATCAGTATGGCTTTGTATGCCATTGCCAACCAAGGTTGGATGATGTTTGCCATTACGGTGGTGGCCTCCTTTGGCGGTTTATCAATGCCTGCTTTACAAGGGATCATGTCAAACCAAGTCCCCACCAATGAACAAGGCGAATTGCGCGGCGGCCTAACTAGTCTGATGAGTTTGACCTCAATTTTTGGTCCCTTGTTGATGACCAATTTATTTGCCTATTTCACTTCCGATAAAGCACCGATTCAATTGCCTGGCGCGCCTTATTGGACAGCAGCGGTGATGATATTGATTGCTTTGATATTGACTTTCTTTGTCTTAAGAAATTACAAAGAACCCGCCAAGGATATCCCAACTGCGGATTAAGATTGCTTTTTTTTCAAATAAAAAACGGGGATGAAGTTCAATCATCCCAGTTTTTTGTTGCTAGTCCCTTCGTTTATTTCAACCCTTTCAGCCAGTTCGCCAGGCGCTCCATCCATTTGTCTTTGGTAGTAGGATTATTCAATCCAAAACCATGTCCGCCATGCGGATACAAATGCATTTCGGCATCCACGCCATTTTTCACCAAAGCCTGATAAAAAAGGATGCTGTTGTTGACCGGCACCACATTGTCATCTCCGGCATGCACCAAAAAGCTGGGAGGAGTTTGCGGCGTCACTTGTAATTCATTGGAAAAAAACTGGCGTTGAGCCGGCGCGTCGTTTTTGCCAATCAAGCGCTCGCGCGAGCCCACGTGCGCGACGCCATCTTGAAAACTGATGACCGGGTAACCCAGCACCGCAAAATCGGGTCGCGCGGAAGTAGTATCCTGGTCTTCAGGATTGGCGGCAAAGCTAAAATGCGTGGTCGCGGTAGCTGCCAGGTGCCCACCAGCTGAAAATCCCATGATCCCAATTTTATGCGGATTGATCTTGTATTTCGCAGCATTTTTCCGCACCAAGCGGATAGCCGCCTGCGCATCTTGCAGCGGCGCCACGGTTTTATCGATGCAAAAACGCTCGTCGGGTATACGGTATTTAAGTACAAAAGCAGTGACGCCAAGGGCATTCAATTGCTGGGCTACCTGATCGCCTTCGTGGTCGTCGGCAGTGCCCCAATACCCACCACCTGGACAAATAACGATGGCTTGTCCGTTGGGGATTTTAGGCAAAAATATTTTTATGGTTGGCACCGAAATATCAGTGGTGAAAGCTATACCCCCGGGTCGACTGGTAGTTTTTTCGAGGTTTTCAGCTGGTTTTGAATTGGGAATCGCGCCCGTGTACAAGGGAATCACGGTTGGTTTTTGCGCGAATAAATTAGTAAAAAAAGTGGCTAGTACGAATGACATGGTGATAAAGTGCTTTTTCATTGGCAGTGTGATTTTGCTTGTAAACTACAAATTCGGATTGAATAATTTCAAATGAGCAAACTTTTTGGCAATTGACCAAAAACTGAGCAAGGGTTGAACTGGCTGATGGGCATAAGTGGGCTGCATCTTTGTGGTGTTCGAAAGAAATTCTTATTCCACAAACACTTTTAAAATTTAAGAACACATGAAAAATTGGTTCAACACTGCCCTGATTGCAGTATGTATGTTGGCAGTTACCGCTGGTCTTCAAGCACAAAAAACGGTAATGGTAGGCGGCGAGTCGATGTATCCGTTGAAAAACATCATCGAAAACGCGGTGAATTCCAAAGCGCATACCACCTTGGTAGCGGCAGTGAAAGCGGGAGGATTGGTAGAGACCTTACAAGGCAAAGGTCCTTTTACTGTTTTTGCGCCAGTCAATGATGCTTTTGAAAACTTGCCGATGGGTACCGTTGAAACGCTATTGAAGCCAGAGAACAAGTCGAAATTGGTGGGCGTATTGACCTATCATGTGGTGTCTGGTCGCTATGATTTCAACGCCTTGAGTGCATTGATCAAAAAAGGCGGTGGCAAAGCAAGTTTATCGACCGTAGCAGGCGGTAAATTGAATGTGATGATGAATGGCCCGCACAACATCACGATCATGGACGAAAACGGCGGCTCCGCCAACATCAGCGTGTATGATGTGTACCAAAGCAACGGGGTGATTCACTCTATTGATGCGGTTTTGTTGCCGAAATAGTGAATGAAGTTAGGTAAGTAAGAAGAATACGAAGGTGTAATGATTTTAACATTCGTGTTCTTGGTTTGACAACGGAGGGGGCTTTTGGCTTCTTCCGTTTTTTTTGGTTTGGGGGAGAAAGAATGCCTGGTGTATTTTTTATATTGCTTTGGAATTAATTCACCAGCCGGATCATGCAAGAGAAAAAACAGCCCAAGGACCCCTCCTTGTTTTTCGGAGCGCCAGGCAGAATTTTTGAATACGCCAGACAAAATCGGAAGAAACCTACTCCGGCAGAGGCTGCGTTATGGGAGGAACTGAGGGTCAAGAAAATTAAGGGTTTGAGATTTCGCCGCCAACATCCCATCGGCATTTTCATCGTTGATTTTTATTGCCATGCCGCAAAGCTGGCGATTGAAATTGATGGTGCCTATCATTTTGAGGCAAATCAAATGGAATACGATCAAAATCGTACCACTTTATTGCAAGAAGTGGGTATTCTCGAAATCCGTTTTACCAATGAAGCGGTTTTGGGGGATATTGCCAAGGTCTTGGAAGTGATTGTTGGGGTTTTGGAAGAGGGTGGGGGAGTGTAATTTGTTGGTTGTTAGGTTTTTAAAACCCCTAACCCCTAAAGGGGAACCGATTGTGCAAAAGTCTAATTTGTTATCTTTTTTTCGAATCATGGCTTTTGAGGTAATCACACTTGGAAAGCATTACAATATGCTTTTTTATGGAAAAAACCATCGAATTAAGGATTAGCAGGATGGGCTCCCCTTTAGGGGTTGGGGGTTTTTAGAAGTGGAATTAAGAAGTTAATTATTTGATTTATTTATTATTATATATTTTTTAATTTATTATTTTATATATCAATGCCATTAATTACAACTCACTTCAACACCTGAGCCATACCGCTCTTCCATTACCTCTGCCATAATCTCTTCTTCGGATAATGGTACATCAAATGGCGCATTTTGAATGTATCTTTCAAGTACATCTTGGGTGGTTTCTATTTTTACAAAATCAAAAAGCTTCAGCATTTCCAGAAATGCTTGTTCTTTTGATTTGTCTACACTCAAAATAATGCGGGAAGTCGTAGCCATTGGTTTCTTTTTATTGATAAGTTTTTTAAAAATCACGCTCAATCCTTGAAAACCGCTCTAAATACGCAGCAAATTCATCTACTCCCATTCTGATCGTAGGTTGTTGACGTAAACCTGAGCATCGACCTCCATTGCCTGTGACTGCCCAACTCCCGCAAAATCCATCACATCATATAGCTTTGTATTTTGAAGAGCTAGTTCTTCAGCTGGGATAGTTTGATCAACCAATAGACGGATCAATGCCAAGCGATCCGCTACCGATAACTGACTCAAGTAGGTGTTGTATAGCATTTGGACACTCATAGGCATCTATTGTTTTTGACGGGGTAAATTACAGATTTTTGAGGTTGTCCGCAAGTAGAAATTTTCACGGAAGCCGCGCGTCCAAAGGCGCAAAGATATTGAATCCAAGTCCCCCAACTTGGTCAAAATGACCACCCCTACTTAAACCACCAATAAAACCAACCCATCATAACCAACACAAAATCAATCAATTTTACTCACTTACGTAAACTCCTCGCCCCGAACACCCGACCAGCGGTTTTGCCATAATTCGCTTGAACACGCACTTTGATTTTAGTTTTTCCAGCAATCATAGCAGCAGGGATGGGGTATTCCACATCATAAAACTTACTGGTTTTTCCGCCATTCCATTCCACATAAGTCAACTTTAGGCCATCGATGAGGATGTCAAATTTGCGGTCTTTGTCGTCGCCGATGTAGGTGAGGAGGAGTACGTTGTTTTGACTGGGATCAACCTTGAGGTCAAAGGAAAAAAAGTTGTCGGCGCGGGCTTCGCGGCCGTTGATGCCTAGCGCGTCGCTCACGTACGAGCGCTCGCTGGCTTCCAAGTTATGATCGCGCTCGGGTTGCATTTCGCCGATCCGGAAATTGTCGATGGTTTGGGCAGCGATCTCTTGTTGGCGTTTTTTTTCAGCTTCGTATTCGGCTTGGCGGGCGGTAAACTCAGAGGGTGTGAAAAAATCAAAATACACGCTGTAGTATTGATCATAGGTTTTGTAGAAGGGTTGCAATTGGGCGTCAAAGGGTTTGCCCACGCCTTGCCAGGCAAAACTTAGGGGTTCGCCAGTATTGGAAACGGGTTTGATCCAATCCTTAATGTTGCGGTTGTCGGTGAGCAACACGGGAGTACCGTACACTGGATCGGGCATGTCTTTGCCCAATTGGGCAGCCAGTACCAAAGGACCATACAAAAAGGCGATGCGGTTGGGGTTGTCGGGCATGCTTTCGGTGTACAAATCCATGGGCAGGGTGAGGGCCAATTGATCGCCAGTTTTCCATGTACGGGTGATGCTAAGATAGCCACTGTCGTCAGTTTTGGCAGTAATGGGTTTGCCGTTGAGGGTCAGCTGTAGCGCTGTTTTTGCCCATTGGGGTTGGCGCAAGTGCAGGGTGAAGGCTTGGGGTTTGGCGGTTTTGATGCTGAATTGTACCTGATTTTGCTGGGGGAAATTGCCAGTTTGTTGCAAGATGACCCCGCGGTACTTCCATTTAAGTTCGGAAGGGATAAATAGGTTGACGTACAAACTGCCGTCCTTACCTTCGCTGTAAATGCTTTCACTGTATTTGGAATGGTTTTCCATGCCGCTGCCCACACAACAGGTAAAAGTGTTAAACTCATCGCTGAAGGTTTTTTTGGTACCCATGCGCAATGGAACGAAGTAGCACATCATGCCGTCGTTGGGGTTTTGGGAGGCCAATATATGGTTGTACAAGGCGCGTTCGTAATAGTCCATCAACTTGCTGCTGGGCGACCAGGCGAACAGGTGGCGGGTCAGCTTGAGCATGTTGTAGGTGTTGCAGGTCTCGCAGGTATTGTCGCTGAGGCGTTCGTTGAGTTTGTCTTCTTCGCCGCAGTATTCGTAGTTGCTGTTGCCGCCAATCACGTAGCTGTGGTGCTTGGTCATTGCCTGCCAAAAAAAGGAAGCGATGGTTTGGTCGGAAGTTTTTCCAGCTACTTCAAAAAGGGTCGCGCTGCCAATGGCCTTGGGCACATTGGTATTGGAATGTTTGCCGGGGAGCGGGTCGATTTTTTGAGCCAGTTGATCCATCACAAAATCGTCGTGGAATTTGTAAGCCAGGTCAAGGTATTGTTTTTTACCAGTCAGGGCATAGATCTGAGCCAATACATCGTTCATGCCGCCATATTCACAGCGCAGCATTTTTTGCAGCTGCTCGGGGCTTAGGTTTTTTAGAATGTTGCCTGTCCAATCGGCCATGCCGCTGACCACTTTTAGCGCCTGGGCATTGTCGCAATACAAGTAAGCATCAACGAGTCCGGCCATCACCTTGTGCACCGTATACCAGGGTGACCAGCCGCCATTGAGGTCAAAACCGCCGGTTTTGATGTCGCCGCGAGCTACTTTGGCAAAAAGGGTATCTTCCTTCGGAATGGCGCCCACGTAACCAGTTTTGCGGGCAACTTGACAGCGCGCCAATTCGGTCACCAGGTAATCAACTCGCTCTTTGAAAGCCGAATTGCCAGTGGAGGCGTACATCATGGCGCAGGCGGAAAGGTAATGCCCGAGGGTATGACCCGATAAGCCGTCGCTTTCCCAGCCGCCGTATACTTCGCCTTTAGTTGGGAGCCCGGCATTGGCATGGAAGCGGTGTAACAATCGGTTGGATTCGATGCGCAGCAGGTAGGCCGCATCTTTCTCTTCGGCATTTTTAAACGGGCTGCCAGGAAGCAGTTTGACGTCTTTTAGATTGAACCCATAAGCTTGGATGGGGACAATAGGTTTGATTTTTATCTTGGGGTTTTGGCGTTCGGGAAGGTAGGATTGGGCAAAAATCATTCCAGCGCTTAGCGCAAAAAGAAGGGTCAATACGAGCTTTTTCATACTTGAAATTGGTTGGAAAAAAGAGCTACATTATGAATCAATTTTTTGGATAAAACCATTCCCACACTTCGCCATCTTCGGGATCAATAACGATGCCCTGACAGATGAATCCATTTTTTTCTAAAAGTCTGGCGGAGTAGTTCATTTCTGGAAGTGTACGGGCGGTAACCAATACGTTGGGGTCGGTTGCTAAGGCCAAGTCGATCAATTTTTTACAGATCTGGGTGGCAATACCTTGGTTTTGGTGTGGCGGAAAAACGCCGTAAGCAATCTCTACTTTGCCTTCTTGTGGTTGACCTTTGAAAGCACAAGAACCCACTATCTGTTCGTTTATTTGAACAAAATAGCCAATCCAGGGCGGATTGTAGCCTATTTTTTCGAAATACGTTATGGTTTGTAGGATCAACTCCTCCCATTGGGGATCTTGCAAATAGATCTCGTTTTCTGGGACGGTAGGGTATACTGGTAAAAACGTCATGGTTAAGGTGTTTTTATTGAAAAGTCTTTTTGCATCCGAAAAAAATGCTCTGAAAAAAACTACCGAAATAATTGCACACTTCCCTTATCCACGATCCTCGGACAGGTTGATGTGCTAAAGGAAACGACCCAAATGTATACCCCGCTTTCGCAAGGCGAATCGTGGTAAAGCCCGTTCCATTGATTGGCTGGGTCATTGGAATTAAATATAAGACTTCCCCAGCGATCAAAGACTTGTAGGACGTAATTTTTTATTTCTTTTTCCAATAAAATAGGGGCAAAAAGGTCGTTTACCCCGTCGTTGTTGGGGCTAAAGGCATTTGGCGTATAAAACTTGGAAGGAAATTCAACGGAAATGCTATCGGTTTGGTAACAACCGTATTGATCCACAAATGCCGCCCAAAAGACCCCAGAATGGTCAACGGCTTTGGTTAAGCCTTCGGTATTATCGTACCATTCGGTGGCGTTGATTTTGCTGCGAAGTACGTAATTTGTATTAGAGCAAAGTATGGTATCTCTTCCTAAAAACCCGGTAATGGGTGGAACTGCTTTTAACTCCAAGCGAAAAACGCTATCACAACCTAGGGCAGTTGCAAGGGTATCAAAGTAAATACCTGGCGCGCGCAGTTTTTTACCCAAAAAATCATAAGCCGATTGCGGGCAAAGCAATCCGCTCCAGGGGGTGAAATAGGTTTTACCCACCTTAAGATTGAGCGTTCGAGTGCTATCACAGCCATTGCGCGCTATGAGCTTGTCGACGTAGGTGCCGCTGGTGTTGCGACCCAGGAAACTTTGTCCCTGACAAATGGTTTTTTGGATTTTTTCGGCGCTCACTGGGCGCACGGCCAATTGCAGGGTGCGAATACTGTCGCAGCCGTTTTTGGCCGGAAAAGTATCGACATAAAGCCCAGCGGTTTGGTATCCGGCATAGTTTTCACCGGCGCATATGCTGATGTCGACTTTTTGACGGGCAACGGGTAAAACTTTTAAAAGTAGGGTGCGAACGCTGTCGCAACCGTTTTTGGCCACCAATACATCGACATAAGTACCCGTAGTTGAACGCCCCAGATAGGATTGCCCGTCACAAATGGTAGCGTTGATTTGACTGTTTTTGCGCTTCAACACCGTCAGTAGCAGTGTGCGGATGCTGTCGCAACCGTTTTTGGCCACTAACACATCCACATAAGTGCCGGAAACGGAACGGCCCAGGTAAGATTGCCCTTCACAAATGGTGGCGCTGATTTGGGCATTTTTGCGGGGCAGTACTTTTAAAATAATGGTGCGGATGCTATCACAACCATTTTTGGCCACCAAAGTATCGATGTAAACCCCCGAAACGGCTAGACCCAGAAAGGATTGACCTTCACAAATGCTGGCACTGATTTGACCGGTTTTGCGCGGTAAAACCTTTAGACTAATGGCGCGGATGCTGTCGCAACCATTTTTTGCCCGCAAAGTATCGATGTAAATGCCAGAAACGGTATAGCCAAGAAAGGATCGGCCTTCACAAATGCTGGCGCTGATCAGGGAGCGGACGCGGGGCAGCACCGTTAAATTGATCACCCGCACGCTGTCGCAACCATTTTTGGCAATCAGGGTATCGCTATAAGTTCCGGTGGAGGTATAGCCAAAGAAATTTTGCCCTTCGCAAATTTGCTGATTGATGGTGGATTGGATCAGCTTAGGCGCGGTGATATTAACGCTGACGGTATCGTAAAAACACCATTCCAAGGGTTTGATGATCACTTGGTAGGCGCCTGCTCGTAAGCCATTGAATTTGTTCAGCGCAGTAAATGCTGGCGGACTGATGGCGCTGGCCAAGGGCATTGCGCCGCTAACGGTGATGGTACCGGCGGCTTGGGCAAAACAGGCATTGTCGGTATGGGTTACCTGGTAGTTTTTGGGGGTAACCTTTTTTGGGAGGTTGGTGGCGGAAAACTGCGGCAATCCCATGGGGTTGCCGTTAAAAAGTGGGTTGCCTTGGGCATTCAGGTAGTTATTGGAAAATTGTAGGTAGAGCTTCAAATTGGCTTGAGTAGTTGGAATGGGAATGCCATCAATATCGGCGCGAATTTGAGTTTCCGTACGCGCCTTATTCCAGATACTGATTTCATCGAGGTAGCCAATGAATTGTTCGTCGACAAAAAGCGAACGGTTGCCGATGGCGGTGAGGCGGTCGTTTTGGATCAAATCACCCGTTGCCGCCATTTCCGCAAATTTGCAACCATTGACATAGTATTTAAGGGCAGCGCCATCGTAGGTGACGGCAATATGGTACCATTGATTGAGCGCGTAGGTATAGGGCACATCCAGGAAATAAAACCCGGTAGTAGTAGCCATTTGGAAAGAATTGGTGCGAAACAGGTAGTTCGCATCGCCTTGGTCATTGTGTTTGGAAATGATGTTGGCCCGGGGATTGCCCTCAATGGTTTTGTAGACATAAGCTTCCAGGGTGATTTGATTGCCCGGAATGTCCAGATCGCCAGCCTCGACCCAGTCGCCATTGGCGGAAAGTAGTAAACTTTGGGAAAATAGAGTTGCTGTTGTCAGCAGGAAAGCCGCCAGTAAAAATATTCTCATAGCAATAAATAATAGGTTAGAACAAAAAATGCTGTTTAAAATGTCGGTGGTCGGCCTATTTTTCTTGATCCCCTATTAACAACAAGGTAAGGGTTTTTATTTTACTGTTATAGCGCCGTTATGTTTGAGGGCGCTATAACAATATTACAATAATCCCGAAAACAATCAATTTTTGAAATTTTTCAGTATTTTCATTCGATTAATTTAAATTTTGCCTAATGAAAACCTACATCTTATCTTTTTTCCTTGCTTTGAGTTGTACGGGCGTCCTTTTTGCCCAAACCACAACCACAAAACTCAATGTACCACAGCAACTTACAGTAGCTAAAACACCGGAAGCAGTTGGTGTATCCAGCGAACGACTAAAACGCATCGATAATGCCTTGCAAGACCTCGTCAATCGCGATCAGTTGCCGGGTATGGTGGCCTTGTTGGTACGCGACGGCCAAATCGTTTACCAAAAAGCTTTTGGTATGGCCGATGTAGCTGCCAATCGACCGATGAAAACCGACGACATCTTCCGCATCGCTTCCATGTCGAAAGCAATCACCGCTACCGCAGCCATGATGTTGTATGAGGAAGGGAAATTCTCCTTGGATGATCCAATTTTCAAGTGGATTCCAGAGTTTAAAAACCCGCAAGTATTGGGTTCTTTTTCTTGGAAAGATACCACTTTTACCACTGTGCCGGCTAAAAGTGAAATCACCGTTCGGCAGTTGTTCAACCATACATCAGGGTTGAGCTACGGGGTTATTTCCGGCGACGAGCGGTTTAGCGCCATCAACCAAAAAGCAGGTATTGTTGATTTATACACCACCAAAGCCGTTTCGGTAGCCGATAATATCAAAAAATTGGCCAAGCAGCCTTTGATCAATCATCCAGGTGAGAAGTATTCGTATAGCCTGGGTTTGGATGTATTGGGGTACCTGATTGAAATTTGGTCGGGCATGTCGTTTGATCAATACTTAAGGAGCCATTTGTTGGATCCGATGGGTATGAACGACACCTATTTTTATTTGCCAGATGCCAAAAAAGACCGATTGGTACCGGTACAACGCCCCGGCAAAAACGGCCAAAAATGGGAGCATTTTCCCGTAACGTTTTATGACCCCAATTACCCGATCAGCGGCGGAAAAACCTGGTATTCCGGTGGTGCTGGTTTATCGAGTACGGCCAAAGACTATGCTTCATTTTTGCAAATGTTGCTGAATGGCGGTGTTTACAATGGCAAACGTTTTTTGAGTCCTTACTCCACCTATTTGCTCACCCAGTCGAACCAGGTTGGCGATTTATTGGGCGGTGAAAAAGGCGATACGCATTTTAGTTTAGCGTTTAGCGTGGTGACCAAACAAGGCCAAGATAAGGGCAATGGCAATATGGGAAAATTTGCTTGGGGCGGCTATTTTAATACCAATTACTGGGCAGATCCCAAAGATCGGTTGATTATGGTGTTGATGAAACAAACACAACAGACGCCAGATGGCGGTTCGGAAGGAATCTTTACCCGACTGATTTACCAATCGTTGGATAATTAAGAGCTGTTTCTAAAACCTGATGTTCGGGATTTTTTTCAAAAAAAGAAAAAAATCCCGAACAAGCTTTTCAGATTATGGTTTAACCTCAACGCCTTTCCAGAAAGCAATGTAGCCTTCAATGTTTTTGGCCGCTTCTTTGGCTTCTGGGTAGAACCAGGCCGCATCGCGGTTTTCTTGTTCGTCAACCACCAAGGTGTAGTAAGAAGCAGTTCCTTTCCAAGGACAAACACTATGGGTGTTGGAAGACTTTAGAAATTCCGGATGAACGGCGTTAGCAGGAAAATAGTGGTTGTTTTCCACCACAATGGTAGCATCGCTTTCGGCAATGACTTGGTTTTTCCAAATAGCTTTCATATGCGAATTGATTTTTGATTGATCTACCAACAAGACAATTAATAATCTGTTTCGTTCAAAACCCTCTTAGGAACGGGTGAATAATAAAGTGCCATTTTAGCCGCCGTTATTTTGCCGCCAATCGACTATCTTTTGAGGCGCAATGTGGTGCATTGCAACGAAAAAGATAGGAAGAGTGGCGGTGAAAGAGCAAGGCCAAAGTGGTACTTTATTGTTTAACCGTTCCTTAAACTTACTTGGAGGCCAAAAAACCGATAGAAAACCCAATCCCGGTTCGTAATTCAAGTAGGATTAAGTTATTGATAAACAGTAATTTAATTCAATATGTGGGTTCTTCCCCCATCGTAACACTACGCATTTTTTAATTCGTTTTACTTCGGTATGGCGGTTACCTTTGAATAAATCGATCGTTTCAAGTAAAGATGTGCCCAAAACGTCCATGTTTACAGACGATAGAAATAACAAACACACAGCATCATCAGTCCTATGGAATTGAACAAGTTCAGCAAGCGGATTACGCAAGACGACACCTTACCTGCTGCCCAGGCCATGTTATACGGTACCGGGCTTACCGAAGAAGATCTTAAAAAGCCACAAGTTGGCATCGTGAGTACGGGTTGGGAAGGAAACACCTGTAATATGCACCTCAATGGGTTGGCGCAATGGGCCAAAGAAGGCATTAAAGAGCAGAACCTGGTGGGTTTGATTTTTAATACCATTGGTGTCAGCGACGGTATGTCAATGGGAACTTCAGGAATGCGGTTTTCCTTGCCTTCGCGCGACATCATTGCGGATTCGATTGAAACTGTGGTCAGCGCCCAATGGTACGATGGGGTAGTGGCCGTAGTGGGTTGTGATAAAAACATGCCCGGCGCGATGATGGCCTTGGGCCGGTTGAACCGCCCAGGTTTGATCATTTATGGCGGAACGATCAGCCCAGGTTGTTATGCTAATAAAGCGTTGGACATCGTTTCGGCGTTTGAGGCTTTTGGCCAAAAAATTGCGGGCAACATTACGCCGGAAGATTACAAAGGGGTGATTCAAAACGCTTGTCCTGGCCCTGGCGCTTGCGGCGGGATGTATACCGCCAATACCATGGCTTCGGCTATTGAAGCTATGGGGATGAGCTTACCCAACAACTCTTCGATGCCGGCCAACAGTGCCGAAAAAGCCCAAGAATGCCATCGGGTAGGCGCGGCCATGCTCAAATTGCTGGAATTGGATCTCAAACCACGCGATATCCTCACTCGTAAGGCATTTGAAAACGCTCTAACGGTGATTACGGCATTGGGCGGTTCTACCAACGCGGTGTTGCACATGATTGCGATAGCCAAATCAGTAGGTGTTCCTTTGACGATTGACGATTTTCAAGTCATTAGTGATAAAACGCCTTTTATTGCCGATCTCAAGCCGAGCGGTAAATATGTGATGGAAGACTTGTACAACGTTGGCGGGGTACAAGGAGTAATGAAAGTGTTATTGGCCAATGGCTACTTACACGGAGATTGTATTACCGTAACTGGAAAAACTTTGGCGGAAAACTTGGCAGAGGTACCTGATTTGACGGAAGGCCAAACCGTTATCCGTCCTTTATCCAATCCGATCAAACCAAGCGGTCATATCCAGATTTTGTACGGCAACTTGGCCGAAGGCGGTTCGGTGGCAAAAATTACGGGCAAAGAAGGGGAAATTTTCACCGGTACTGCTCGCGTTTTTGACGGCGAAGATGCAGCCAACAACGGCATCATGAACAAGCAAATCAAAGCAGGCGATGTAGTGGTGATTCGCTATTGCGGCCCCAGAGGCGGCCCCGGTATGCCCGAAATGCTCAAGCCTACCGCAGCCATCATGGGCGAAGGCCTTGGCGACAAAGTAGCTTTGATTACCGACGGTCGTTTTTCAGGCGGCACGCATGGTTTTGTAGTTGGACACATCACTCCCGAAGCACAATCTGGCGGATTGATTGGTTTATTACAGGATGGCGATAAAATTACCATCGATGCGGTGAACAATAAATTGGAAGTAGATCTTTCATTAGAGGAAATTGAACAGCGCAGAAAGGGATGGAAAAACCCTACGATTTCCGTACAACAAGGCATTCTGCGCAAATATGCAAAAATAGTTTCGTCGGCCAGTGAAGGTTGTGTAACCGATGAATTTTAATCAAGAGCTTGTTCAGATTTTGGATCTGAGGCGAAGGAGAGCAAATTTTATTTCAGGCGAGGCAAAATTTGCAGCCGTATGCGGGAAATACGGCGAAAATTTTAACGAAGCATGAGATAAAATTTGCCTAATGGAGCCCAGAATCCAAAATTTGAACAAGCTCTAAACCACGGTCTTATGAAAAGTAATCAAGCGGGATCAAACGTAGCTGAGATGGCGGCTCCGGTCAAAAAAGACATCATATCAGGCGCAGAAGCGGTTTTGCGCTGTCTGTTGGAAGAAAAGGTGGATACAATTTTTGGGTATCCGGGCGGGGCAATTATGCCCATTTATGATGCTTTGTACTATTACAGCGATCGCATTCGCCACATTCTTCCTCGACATGAACAAGGCGGCATCCACGCAGCCGAAGGTTATGCGCGGGTAACGCGTCGAACTGGTGTTGCGATGGCAACTTCCGGCCCCGGCGCGATGAATTTGGTCACCGGTTTGGCCGATGCGCTGCTGGATTCAACACCATTGGTCGCCATCACCGGGCAAGTATTCAGCCACCTCTTGGGGACCGATGCTTTTCAAGAGACCGATGTGATCAATACCACGATGCCGGTCACTAAATGGAATATCCAGGTTTCCAAAGCCAAAGATATTCCAGCGGCCATGGCTAAGGCATTTTATGTTGCCAATTCGGGGAGACCAGGCCCAGTTTTGGTCGACATCACCAAGGATGCGCAACAGGAAATGATGGAGTTTGAATACCCGGCACGACCGGTGTTGCGGAGCTACCAACCCAATCACAAGCCAGATCCAGAAATGCTCAAGGATGCGGCTGCGTTGATCAATAGTGCCAAAAAACCTTTCATTTTGGCGGGTCATGGCATCCAGATCGCACATGCGCAAGAGGTGTTCAAGGCTTTTGTTGAAAAAACGGGTATTCCGGTGGGTTGCACCATACATGGGTTGTCTTCCTTGCCTTCAGATCACCCACTGCATATGGGTATGCTGGGTATGCACGGTAACTATGGCCCCAACATCAAGCAAAACGAATGCGATGTATTGATCGCCGTTGGCATGCGTTTTGACGACCGGGTAACAGGCAATCTATCTCGCTATGCCAAACAGGCCAAAGTGATCCACATTGAAGTAGATCCTTCGGAAATCAATAAAAATGTACACGCTCACGTGCCGATTTTATCAGATGCCAAAGTAGCGTTGGATAAACTGCTCCCGATGGTGCAGGAAAAGACTTATCCTACGTGGTTGGCCGAGTTTGCAGTGTGCAAACAAATCGAGTACGATAAAGTCATCCAGCGCGATATGCGCCCCTCGGACAACAACGAGATCCGTATGGGTATGGCAGTGAAAGAGGTATCTGATCAAACGGATGGCCAAGCAATTGTTGCTACCGACGTGGGTCAGCACCAAATGATTGCTGCGCGTTACTACAACTACCGCGATACCAATCAGTGGGTTTCTTCTGGCGGCGCGGGTACGATGGGGTATGGTTTGCCAGCGGCATTTGGCGCTAAATTAGCTCGCCCAGAGAAACAAGTAGTTGCTTTCATCGGCGACGGCGGTTTTCAAATGACGATCCAAGAATTGGGCATGTGTGCGCAGTGGAACGTAGGCGTAAAAATCGTGTTATTGGACAATGAGTTCTTAGGCATGGTGCGCCAGTGGCAACAGTTGTTTTTCGATCGGCGCTACTCGGTGGTGGAATTGAAGAACCCCAACTTTGTCAAAATCGCGGAAGGATTTGGCGTAGCTGGTCGCCGAATTGATAAACCTGAAGAACTGAAAGGGGCAATTGCCGAGATGTTGGCTCACGATGGACCTTATTTGTTGCACGTTCGCGTGGAAAAAGAGGACAACGTCTTTCCAATGGTTCCTTCGGGTGCAAGTGTGGATCAGATTGTTTTGGAATAATCTAAATGAGTAGCCATGAGTGAAGTAAAAGAATATACGCTGACTGTTTTTACCGAAAACCTTACTGGGTTGATGGGAAGGGTGGTCTCTATTTTTGCCCGTCGGCACATCAATATTGAAAGCCTAACGGTTTCTAAGTCATCCATGCCCGATATCCACCGGTTTACCATTGTGGTTAACGTAACCCAGGCGATGGTGGAAAAATTGACCGCACAGTTGGAAAAGCAAGTAGATATCCTCAAAGCTTTCTACTATGAAACCGACGAGATTGTGCATCAAGAGATCGCTTTGTACAAAGTTCCGGCGCAACATTTTATGCAAGGGCACAAAATGGAAAAGCTGGTGCGCAAACACAATGCGCGGATTTTGGAAATCGAGCCCGAGTACATTGTAATTGAAAAAACGGGTCACCCAGACGAAACGGAAAGCCTGTTGAATGAACTGCGGGAAATGGGAATTTACGAATTCGTGCGTTCAGGAAGAATAGCGATTACGCGGCCAATGGAAAGGCTCAACAAATACCTGGAATCGCTGGAGTTGGAAGCACAGTCTCTGGACTAAGCATAATTGCAGGATTTTAGAATGCAGCGGCTGTTTTACATCAAAGTAAGACAGCCGCTGTTGTTTGAACATGCTTCTTATGCCAAAACTTGCTCAATAATGGCGGAAAAACGCTCCCAGGGCATAAAACCGCGCGCCAGGAGGTAGTACTTATCTTCTTTTTCGAGAATTACAGTTGGGAACCCAGCGATGCCAAAATCGGCGGATAAAGCAAAATCTGCTTGAGCCGACTCCAGAAAACGCGGTTCTTGCATTTGGTTTTCAAACACTGCTGGATCGATGCCAAAAGCGGCGGCATAAGGCGCGTAAGCTGAAAAATCAGCAGGCTGGATGCCGTCAGCGTAAACAGCTTTTTGCAAAGCACTGGCGAAAGCGACGGTTTGATTGGGTAAATGTTCCCGAAACACCGCCATAGCAATTGCCGCCGGAATGCTGGTAAAAACTGCGCTTCCTTCGTCTAAAATACCTTCCAAAAATGCTTGGCCAAACACCACTCCGCTGGCATTTTCCACATCTTTGTAAGCAGTTTTAATATAGGGAGCTACCGTACCAATGGGGCCAATGCGCGAACCACTGATCATACCACCCGAAATAACTTGAAAATCAAACCGATCGCGGTATACTTCAGCTGTTTTTTGCATCACCGGACTGAATCCGTAACACCAGCCGCAAAGGGCATCGTAGAAATAGAGCATTTTCATGAGCCTGCAGAGATTTTGCACTATAAACCCCTCGGCGTTCGTATTTGTTTTTTTGTTCCGCAAAAATTATCGTAGCCTAGTACGCTTTCATGGAACCGACCAATTGATCCAGGGCTTCAATTTTTTCCTCCAGCCAACTTCGATTAAAGATGGTACCCCCTTTGTGCATCGATTTTTTGATTTTTTCCAATTCCTGTTGCGCGCGTTCGGGCGTAAGATACTCCAAGCGTTGTCGGAGATGAGCTGCGCGGCGGGTCAACTTGAATAGATTGTAATACCCTTGACGGCGGATGTCGGCCATTAGTTTGTTGCGCAGCAAGTATTGACGGAAGGATTCAGTGAGCGAAAAAAGGGTCTCGTATTCATTGAGCTCGTAGTAAGTGCGCAACAGCAAGGTTTTGGCGCCCCAGTTATAGCGGCGGTCGCTGTATTCAACTCTGATAAGGAGGTTGAGTACTTCATCGTAATTTTTGACCGCATAATAGTAGGTAGCCAGGTTGAATTGGTAGGCATTTTCCTGTACATCGGAGGGCAAATACCCTTTGTATTTTTCAATAAAATCGCGTACCCAATCCATTTGTTCTAGGCGGATCCCGGTGGTGACGATGTTTTTGTAATCCCATTCCGATAAAACATCTTCCTTGAGCAGTAAACCTTGATCCAATTGAAAGCGGTACAATTCAAAAATTTCGTTGAAAAAATGTTGGTTGCCTTGGTTGATTTTGGCAATACAATAGTTCATGAAATAATTGTATAGAATAATGAGTTCCTCGCGGCTCAGTGCTTTTTCCCATTTACGGAGCGTAGCAAGCGCCTCTTGATAATGATCGGGCTGTTCTTGACCCAGCATCAAATAAACCTGGTAATAGACGATAACGGGCGGAATGTTTTGATAGGCGCTGAGATTCTGGGCAATCTCTTTTTGAATGTCTTCTAATAAACGGGGGGTGAAATCTACTTTGAGCAGCTTACCTTGTACGTGCATGTCGCAGGCATCGCGCAATTTTTCCGCCAAGTAAAAATAATCTAGATACGACTGTTTGTCGCGGAAGTTATCGTAGTTATCGTGGTTGTCAATTTGACTGTAATAATCTTCAAATTCGCTGGCAAGTTGGTAGCGCCAGAGGTAGTAGTTGCTGTCACGCAACGCTTGTTTTTCGCTGGTGTCAATGCTTTCCTCCATTGTTTTTTCGTAGGCTGGATAATGGCTTTGCCCACGCAGTTTTTCCAGCAAATTTTGACTTTGTTGCCGTTTGTTTTCCCGAAATTGTTCGATGGCCCAAAATTCCTCCAGCAAACGTTGGGCATAAGTAAGGATTGGTGCCAAGCGTTTTTCGCTAAAGGAACCTTCGGCAAAGACCCGACGATAAAGTAGTTCCTTTTTGCAGTGTTTTTCGTCAAAACGCGGATAAATTTGTGACAGGTACTCCACTAAAAGTTGAACTTCCTGGTGTTTGTTGTGGTACGGAGAAGAAATAAACTCGCGAAATCGAGTCATTTCTTTTTTGGACAAATTTTCTAGGTTCTTGATCAGTTTGTTACTCTGCACAAAAAATCAATTTTGACATAATTTAGAATAAAAATAAAACCTTGTATTATAGCGTTTTATTGTGATTATGAGCTGTGAATTACCGTTTTTTTTGCCAAAAAACCCCTTAAATAGTTTTTTTTTACATTAGGATTTAGTTGGACTTTTGTATCAACCAAAGAGTTATGAGGCTATCTAAATTAAAAACCATGAACTCAATTAACAAACCGATTCGATTTTTATTCCTTCTTTTTATGTTTTCTGCAGGATTTTTGGCTGCGCAAAAGCCCTGCATTACCTTGGATACCTTGCCAAAAGACAAGGTGTTTGGGGCAGAAACCAAGCTTAAACCGGGCGCTACTGTGTTTACCCAGTTTGGTACCTCCTTCCAACTTGCAGCATTCAAAACAACAACAATAGACAGCGTTCAATTTGGAAACGTCAATTTTGTTCCTGTTTCCGAAGTCTTTAACGGCGCATTTAAACTAGGCTCCAAGCGGGTCGCTTTTGTCAGCAACATCAACCTATTGCTGACTTTTCCCAATTATACCGAGAAAAAAGTAAAACGCATCTGCCTATCTTTTTACGATGGCGGCGGCGTTGAAAACATTGCCATCAATGGCGAACCCATCAAAGTGATCAAAAGCTTTTCAGAATTAAATGGTCTGGAAATTGCAAAAGGCGTAAAGGCAACTGTAACGCGCGACACCACCGTTAAAACGGGTTTTTTATCCGGTTATTTGTGTTTGGAAGGGAACATCACCTCTCTTACCATTGGTGGACAAGAACTGGCGCTTGATAATTTCTGCATCGAGGGCGATGATTCCACCGATGGCAGTAAATGCAGTTTCAACGGATTTAAAATAGCCCCTCGACCTTGTAATACTGATGGCAGTTTTCTTGCCGATTTTGGATTCCAAATTGTAAACCCAGGCAAAAACGGTTACTATATCACCGTAGGCAACCAAACTTTTGGCCCTTACAAATATACCGCGCCATTTCCGGTGTTGGGCCCCATCAAACCTAACTCTGCCGGCGAATACGAGTTCGTCATCAGCGATGCCGACAATAAAGATTGCAACGAAGATTTCAAACTATCTGGTTGGAAGTGTAATCCTATCAATACTTGTATCCTAAGCGGCACTAAAGCCGAAATCGTTTTTTGTCAAAAAGATAGTTCATCTTATCTGACGATTACTTTGCCCCCAACGGTTACCCCAACCCTTCTTCTAGATACGTTTAAAATCTCAGTCGACGGCAAAACGGTTGGTATTTTTGGATTGCGTTTGTTGGCTGGTAAAATCCTGTTGCCCCGTAAACTCTATCCCAATAATAAATCTGTTTTGGTCATTTGTTCTACCAAAAACCCCAATTGCTGTTTTGATGCTACCATCGAGATCAGCAACAGCAAAGACTGTTCGAAACCTGAAGATTGCTCTTTCAAAAATTTAGGGGCAGAGCGGCGCCCTTGTGGGGCGGATGGTACTTTCCTAATTGATTTCAAATTTGAGAAATCAGGCAGCAATGGCGCTGGTTATACCGTAACGGTCAACGATCAAGTTTTTGGTCCTTATCGCTACAGTACGTTCCCGGTTTTAGGCCCTGTCAAAGGCAATAGTGCTGGACAATACCTGATTACAGTACGCGACATCGACAACAAGAACTGTGCCATCGACAAACGGTTTACTGATTGGACTTGTTTGCCTGCGCCTTGTTGGTTGAGCAGCTTGAAACCTTATGCTGTATATTGTGCAAAAGACAGTTCGTCATATTTAGAAATTACCTCGCCCATTGTATTTGTAGCTCCGGTATTGGACACATTTAAAGTGAGCATCGATGGCAAGTTTTTTGCTTATCTCAACTACACGCAATTACTTTCCAAAATCTATCTGCCTAAGAAAAACTATACTGGGGGACAACTCCGATTGGTGGTTTGCAGCACCAAAACGCCTACTTGTTGCTTCGAAAGCGAAGTGAAATTGGTGGTCAACAAAGATTGTAGCGCTCCTAGCGATTGTAACCTTAAAAATCTGGTTCTTGCACCACGCCCCTGTACACCCAATGGTGTTTTTTATCTTGATCTCAAATTTGAGCATTCAAGTATTACAGGCAAAAATGGGTACTATGTTTTGGTCGACAACCAAACTTTTGGCCCCTTCAAGTACAAGGATAATTTTCCGGTGATTGGCCCCATCAAAGCCAATGCTACGGGTGATTACCTAGTGTCAGTGCGTGATGCCGACGACAAAAACTGCGCCACCGACAAACGGATCACCGGTTGGAAGTGCAACCCATTGCCTTGTTTGTTGACGGGCATCAAAGCTGAGATCAACGTGTGCGGCAAAGACAGCAGCAGCGTATTGGAAGTTAATTTGGTTGATCTCACTCCTGGTGTTATCGTTGCCGATACGTTCAAAGTGGTGATCAATGGCAAATTGATTGGCTACTTCAATTACAAACAATTGCAGGAGGACATCAAATTGCCAAAATTGGCGAACCTTGGCAAACTAGCTAAAATCGCCATCTGTGCAGCGCGTGCCGTGAATTGTTGCTGGGAAGCTGCCATCGAAGTTAACTACGATCCATCATGTAATGGAGAGGAGGAACATCACTGTTCAATCCGCAACTTAGTGGCCAAGCCTACCGAATGCGGACCCGAAGGCAAATTTTTCATTAAGCTTGATTTTGAAGCCGAAAAGACTAGTAAAAAAGGCTATCAAGTATTGGTAAACGGCGCAAAATTTGGTCCATATCCTTACGTATCGCCGATTGCTTTAGTTGGCCCCATCAAAGCCGATTCCGTTGGAAACTATACGGTTGAGGTAATCGATTTGGATTCTACTGGTTGTCGGGATACGGCTTATATCGAAAATTTTCGTTGCAAAAGTTGTCCAGCAATTAAGTTGAGTGCAACGTATACTTTATGTCGCAAAGATGGTCGGCCAACTTTGTATTTTAATGCCTCAACGGACATAGATTTAGATTCCCCATTTTTGTTGCAAGTAAATGGCGAAACCATTGGAGAGTTTCATTTAAATGAAGACCACACATTTGTTCTTCCGAAAGTATATGAGGCGGCAAAACTAAGGATCAAAATTTGTATTCCACATTTCCCTAATTGTTGCGCAGAAATAGATGCTTTTCCTTCAAAAAGACCTTGCATCGAAGACCATGAGACTTGTCTTGAATTTGAAGACCTTCCTATTGGTCAGGAATACAGCGCCAAAACCGGTTTCAAACCAGGGGCAAAAATCTTCACCGAAGACGACGTAATTGCCTACATCGACGAGTTGAAAGGCGCCAAGGCTTTTGGAAAAATTTCCGTGGCGCGTAAAGTTGACCCCGCTATGTTCCCACAAGCCAAGGGACAATCGCTCTACGTCAACAACGCCACATTGCGCTTAGACTTCAGCAAAATTAAAGGCAGCGTAAAACAATTGTGTTTTGATTTCTTCGACGGCTCATTGATCAGAAACATTGCGATCAACGGCAAAATGATCGGACCATTTAAGAAGTTGTCAGATCTGAAGATCGATTCTTTGTTCAAAGGCTTTACGATCTATTTTACACCATCCAAGGATCCTAATTACTTTTTGGAAAATGGTACCCTGTGCATCAAAGGCGATATTAAATCATTTGCCATCGGTGGCGAAGAATTGTTGGTGGATAACTTCTGTTTCACCAGCATCGACACCATCAAGCAGTGTGATTTAGGTCTTAAGGTAAAAACAGTAGATTGCGTACCTGGCTCCAGTAAATACTACGCCCAAATCAATGTAACCAACAACGGTCTGGCAAAATCTTACTCGGTTAAAGCGCCAGACGGTAAGACTTACGGACCTTACGCCTTCGATAAGCCAAGTCCGGTGATTGGACCATTCGTATTAGCTTCTACCAGCGCACGCCAAGTGTTTGTGGCTTACGATACCAACAATCCTTCTTGTGCTGATACATTTTTAGTGCAAAAACTGGATTGCCCTGTCGACACGTGTGTCTTGACCGGCATTAAAGCGGTTGTGAAAAGCTGTGCTCCCAACGGTGGATACAATATTGTAGTTAATGTAGCACATACGCCGCTGCCTAGTTCTATTGCCGTCTTCTATTTGTCGATCGATGGTAAAACCTATGGCCCTTATAAATTTGCTAGTTTGCCGCTTTTATTGGAAAACATTCCAGTATCGAGCAAAGACACCCTTTTTGAAGTTGCCGCATTCTTGCGCTTGGCTAATGTGAATTGCCGAGTGAATGTGAAAGTAAAAAGACCAGTTTGCCCTCCTGCATGTAATATTTCTGATCTGAAAGTTGTCGATGTAAAATGTGACGATAACGGCAAGACTTACAGCATGACGGTGAGCATGAAAACCACAGGAACTGACTCGGTTTTCTACCTCAAAACGGGTGAAGGATTTGAATACAAGTTTAGATCAAAAGACCTTCCAGTACGGATATCTGGTATTACCATCCCCAAATCTGGTGTGTTGGATTACATCTTGGTTTGCTCAACTACCAGCAACGATTGCTGCGCCAAATGGCAATACGAAGTACCTTGTGCTACGCCAGCTTGTATTTTGAAAGCAATCAAAGCACAAGCAAAAGATTGTAACCCAAAGGGCAATTACAACGTACTTGTCAATTTGGATTACATCCCAACGCCAAGTGGGCCAAAGGAATTCTACATCTACATCGAAGGCAAAGTATACGGCCCCTACAAGTTTGCCAACTTGCCAGTATTGGTTGAAAATGTAGTGAGTGTAAGCAAGGACACTTTGGTTGAAATTGCAGCCTTTATAGACGGGAATAGCAAGGCTTGTCGGGTGTTGACGAAACTAGCCAAACCGAACTGTACGCCCGCATGTAACATTAGCGACTTCAAAGTAAGTGATGTAGAGTGTGTTAGCACCAGCAAGTACAACATGACCCTTAACTTGAAGGCGGTTAACACGGATTCAATCTTGTTGTTGAAAACTTCAGCAGGAGGGGAATACAAGATTCGCGTAAAATCATTGCCAATCCGCCTAACCGGCATCCCTACTCCCAAAAACGGTAATGTCGATTACTTTACCATTTGCTCGGCCAACAGCAAAGATTGTTGTGCAGAGTGGAAATATGAACTTCCTTGTCAGCCAGTAAACTGTAACATTGGGCCAATCAAAGTTGAACAGACTTGTTTGCCAAATGGGACCTACTACTTGACTTTGAATTTTGACCATAAAAACACCAGCTCCACTTTCCAAGTAAGCTTTAATGGCCAAACCGTAGGCGAGTATGCTTACAGTAAGTTGCCGATCCGTTTAGGACCGCTAACCAGGACAGGAACTGCTGAAATCAAGGTAGAAGACAAAGTAAACAAGTGTGAAGCTGCGCTAAAAACAGAGCTGAAAATTTGCGAAACTTCATGTTCAATCAAAGAACTTGTAGCAAAAGCTTTGCCTTGCAACAACGGTTTGTTCTATATTGAAACTACGGTAAGAAGCACCCCTGCAGATTCGATCAAAACATACGTGATTTATGCTGACGGACAAATTTATGGACCGTTCAAATATTCGAAAGCTGTACAGCAAATCGGACCATTTAAAGGCAACGGATTTACCATATATGATGTCTTGGCGATTGATATATCCAATCCAACTTGTTTTGGCTACGCTAAGGTCGGACCAGTCTATTGTGATGCGCCATGTACCATCGGCAAATTGAATGTTCAACTCCTGAAATGTGTTACGGATAGTACCCGTCGGGTTTTGTTGGACTTCTCTTACTTGGGAGCTAATAATCGCACATTTACAGTGTCGATCAACAACAAACCAGTTGGTACTTACCCGTTAAGCAAGTTGCCCTTGGAAGAAACCTTTAAGTTCCCTGGTTCTGCGAGCCAAGACAAGTACAAAATCACAGTTTGCGTCAACGATCAAAAAGAATGCTGCTTGTCGGGTGAATTTAGCTTGCCTTGCAAACAAGGGTTGAATACCGATGTTTGGCCAGGCGACGCCAACGCCGATCGTATTGCCAACCACATCGATTTGATCCATATTGGAGTAGCATTTGGTTTCAAAGGTGCAAAACGCAGCGCACCAGCCGGTGCAGCTAATGCCATGGTAGATTGGGCTGCAAAAACTGCGGATGACTGGGCACTGAGCTTTCCGAATGGATTAAACTTCAAACATGCGGACTGTAACGGCGACGGCGTAATCGACCAAACTGATATCGATATTCTGCGGAAAAACTATGGCTACACCCACGGTACATTGTTGCGCCCTGATACTTTGCCATACACCACGCTTGATCCAGACATCCGTTTGGAGCTGCCTACAGTTGGCAAAGTGCCCCAAGGCGCTAAAATCGATATTCCGATCATTTTGGGCTCTGAGGTGAAGCGGGTAAAAAACATCTACGGTTTGGCTTTTGCCATCAAAGTAGATCCAAAGTTGATCAATTTATCGAATGTTGAAGTGGTAGTTCCAACTTCTTGGTTGGGCGAGCCGAAAGTCAACATGGAATCCATTTACAAGATCTATCCTAAGGAAGGGATCATTGAAATGGCGCTTACCCGGATTGATCAAAACGAAGTATCTGGTTACGGACCGATTGCTTACTTGCGTATCATTAAAGACGACATCGTTGGCCGCCAAGCCAGCGTAATGCAGGTAACAGATCCGCGGGGTATTCAGATGGATGGCAATGAGCTACCTTTGGGAACTTCAAGATTGCTGATTGAAGCTGCTCCATCCATCCCAGTACCAGTAGACGAGCAATTTAGCCCGGTTGTACAAGTATATCCCAACCCAGTTGACGATGTACTGCGGGTGGCGACCACTTTATCGACACCGATCAGCCAATTGCAAGTATTTGGTATCGATGGCAAAGTATTCTTAGCACCAGTAAATAATTCCACGGAAATCAATGTTGGCGCTTTGGCCAGCGGGGTGTATATTTTGCGGATCCAATCGGGATCAGCAATTTTCCACCAACGGTTTATTAAGAAATAAATACAATAGCATTCTTTCATTTTGTAATCCCATGACATTTTTGTGAGCACGGAGACAGGTCGAAAAGCCTGTCTCTTTTTTTGTGCAGAGTTTTGTTCATCCCGAGTGAAGTATCAATTACATTTGTGCATTCGATCCCCTGAGAAATTGTTTTTCAAATCAAAAGGCGAGCGAAATACATTTAGTTTCCTATATTTAGAACTTGTTCAGGTTTCTGCTTCGAGCTACAAATGGCCAAAATTCACCCCAATTTCGTTACAAAAATGCTCATGTAGCGCTGACCTGTCCTCGACAGAGTCGGGATACACTCCGCTTTTTGCGCCTCATTGGTGCGAATTTTAGCTCACTACGCCATCGAACCAGAATCCTGAACAAGCTCTTAATGAAGCAAAACAGCCTAAAATAACCGACTTCAATGTCTTTCAGCAAATTAAGATTGACGCTGCTACTATTTTTTTGCCCCGTTTTTCTTTTTGCCCAACAAAATTACATTGTTGATATACAGCAGTATACCGCTGATCAGGGGTTGTCTCACAACCATATCTACCAAACGTTTCAAGACCGCCGAGGATTAATCTGGTTGCTTACTGGAAATGGATTGAACCGATTTGATGGCCAGCAATTCAAAAATGTAATGGCTACCTTGGTAAGCGACCAACCCAAAAACAACGAAATCTGTTTTGAAGATCAAGCTGGTTATCTCTGGATCAAAGACTGGAAAGAAGGTTCATTACCTAATTTTCGATTAATCCATACCATTTCCGGTGAAATCACAACGCCTGAACGTAAATATGGAAAAGCATTTCCCCACAACGTATACCATGTAGCACCTGGCAAAAAGGGGAGTATTTGGGTTTGTACACATAAAGGCGAACTCCTTAATTTTGAACCCCAACAATCCCGAGTTACCCATTACCACAAATTTTCACGTCCTTTCAGTTTTTGGAAAGTAGATACCCTCCGCAACCTGATTTGGCAAGATTTTATAGAAACGAAATGGAATGAAAATCGAATCGTTTCATTGGTTGATTTTAATGGAAAAACGATTTTCACGACGAGTGTTAAACTTTTTCAGTTTTCCTATTTTGACAATAAAGGTGTTTTTTGTTTTTCTACCCTTAGCGATTTTCATTTTATCTCTCCAGAAGGAAAGACCTGGAGCATGCCAATCCAGCGAATTATACCCCATTATATTCCCAAAATGTCCAATCATTTTGGAATTCCTTTAGGGTATGATCCCGTTTTAGGTTTTACTTGGATATTGTATGATAATGCCCTCTATGTTTTTTCAATTGAAAAGGGTATTCAATACGTCATTGACAATGAAATAACCGTCAAAAGACCAACAACTGGTTATTCCATTTTGCTGGATAAACAAGGATTGGCTTGGGTTTCCTCTATTGATGGGTTGTACAAAATCAGCATCAAACCCCCAAGGTTTCAGAAATTAATGTGGAAAAACAGCCTAGAAACCGATAATCCCAATGAATTTTCTTGTCGAGGAATTTATAAAGACGAGCAAACGGGCACTTTGTACGTGAATGCTGCCAAATGTTTTTGGTCGATTCAGGGTAAAGTAATTCAAAAAAACATTCGTCGAGAACAAGCTTTTTTTGCCTTAGCTCCGGATGGTCAAGGGGGAATTTGGCTAGGCTGTGAGTCTTTGTATCGGTTTAATAAAGGCACAAAAACGGCTAGTTTTTTAACTGATATGCCCCCAGGTTCTTCTTTGATTTGGTCTTTTTATCAAACAAAGGATCGATTGTGGTTGGGCACCAATGTAGGTCTTGCTTATTACGATATTGCTACTAAGTCGGTTACGTTTATAGACGCAAAAAAGAGTGATCCAGTACTGGAAAATGCCATCATTCACGCCATTGAACCTACTGGTAATGGCTCATTGTGGCTGTTAACCGAAAAGGGCCTTTTTCTTTTTGATCCCCCCAAGGGCATATTGGAGCACTATTGGAAAGAAGGTAAAGGTAAATATTACCTGCCTTCCGACAATCTGCGGTCGTATTGTAAAGATGAAACTGGCAATTGGTGGCTTGCTACCGCAGAAGGTTTGTTGCGCTGGCATCCGCTACGGGGTACCACGCGGTTGTTTACGAGCAAGGATGGTTTTTCCAACAATAATATCTATGCAGCCTACCCTGATGAATTTGGTTTTCTCTGGCTAAGTACCGACCGGGGCATTATTCAGTTCCAAAAAAAGAGCGGTAAATCTCGGGTTTTTCTACCTCAGGATGGGATCACCCACCAAGAATTCAATCGAATTTCTCATTTTCAAGACAAGGATGGGATCATCTATTTTGGTAGTTTGAATGGCATTACCGCCTTTCATCCCCGTGATTTTGTTACTGACTTTGACCGTTCCCCTAATATTCCATTGATTTTAGCGGGAGCACAATTTTTTTCTTCTACCAGCGACACTTTAGAAGATGCTACCGCCTATTTTATGCAAAAAGGCGTGCTTACCTATAAACCTCGCCATTTGTACCTGACCTTGCGATTTTCTTTATTGGATTATTTGAGCCCTTCATCAACCCAGTATGAATACCGAATAGACGGATTGGGGAATCGCTGGGCGCTTTGCACTGGAGCTTCCTTACAATTAGCTGGGCTTCCTTATGGGAATTATCAATTGGAAGTGCGCGCTAAAACAGCCAACGGCTTATACTCCAGCCAAAAATTGCTGATACCCATCCAAGTATTGCGTCCTTTCTATTTTCAAACTTGGTTCTTGGTGTTTCTACGGTTGTCGTTACTAGCATTGGTGATTGCTTTTTTTCGGTACCGCAATCGATGGCTTAAAAACCGTAAAGCCGAATTAGAACAGGAAGTAGCCATTCAAACTGAAAAAATCAGACAAGACAAAACCATCATTGAGCAACAAGCGGCACAATTGATTCAATTGGACGAGGCCAAATCGCGCTTTTTTGCCAATATTACCCACGAATTGCGAACGCCATTATCGCTGATTTTAGGTCCTATTAACACGTATTTAGAGCGCAATGAACTTGAGGGCGAAGAATCAGATCTTTTGAATTTAGCTCAAAAAAATGGCGAGTCGATGCTGCAATTGGTCAATGACCTGCTCGATTTATCCAAATTGGAAGTAGGGAAATTGTCAATTCATGAACGACCCACCTTGTTGAATCTAAAAATACGCCAGTTTTTGCAATCCTTTGGAGGGTATGCAGCACATAAAAACATCCAGCTGAAACTGGAATACCATGCCGACCCTTATCTCAATGTTTTGATAGATCCAAAGCTATTGGGGTTTATCTTGAATAACCTTTTGTCGAACGCGCTCAAATTCACAGCCCGAGGGGGATCCATAGTGGTAATGGTCAAAGACTTAGACCAAAACATTCAAATTTCTATCCAAGACAATGGAATGGGCATCCATCCACAGGATTTACCTCATGTTTTTGAGCGGTATTTTCAGACCTCTAAGCAAGAACATGCCTTGGAAGGCGGTTCTGGAATCGGACTTGCTTTGGCCAATGAATCCAGCAAAGCTATGGGCGGACGCTTAACCGTTGAAAGTAGCCGGGGCGAAGGGAGTATTTTTACCTTTTTGTGTCCTAAAAAAGTAGCCATTGAAGCGGGATCTTCGGAGCAAGCCTTTGAACTGGATGAATTGTTGAAATCAAATGACTTTTCAAAGATAAATGTTGCAGAAAATAAAACGCTGCTAGACGATAGCTTACCTGAAACAGTACGACCTATTGTACTCATTGTTGAAGACAACCAGGATCTGCAACAGTATTTGAAAAAAATTCTAGAAAACGAGTTCCTGGTTTTGCATGCTGCAAATGGCCGGGAAGCAGGAAAGCTTTTGAAGGAAACCGTTCCAGATCTCATTTTATCCGATATGATGATGCCTTTTATGGACGGATTTCAATTGCTAGAATGGTTGAAATCCAATAAAAAATATGGCGGTATCCCCGTTATCATGCTTACGGCTCGAGCCGATCTGGGCGATAAACTTCGCGCCCTGCGGATGGGGGTAGACGATTATCTACTCAAACCATTTGTAGAAGCGGAATTAATTGCTCGAGTGAACAACTTATTGCAACGACAAGCACTGCGGCAGGACTACATCAGAAAATCTGAACAAGTTGCCATTGAGGGTACGATGGAAGATTCAGAAACTTTGGCGCTGGGTTTTTCCGAGGAAGAGCAAGAATGGCTTGATCAATTGGAAATAAAAGTGTTGGCGCAGGTGCATGATCCCAATTTTACGGTCAATGACTTGGCCAAATTGATGCTGATGTCGCGCACCGTTTTTTATACGGAAGTAGGTAGATTAATCGGCCTTACCCCTAACGAATACATCATTGAAATTCGGCTCAACAAAGCCATGGAAATACTGAAATCAAGCGCTGGTCAAATTACCATTAAAGAAGTAGCGGCCAGCGTGGGGTTCAAAGATGAAAAATATTTCTCTCGTCAGTTTAAGATTCGATTTGGTGTTTTACCTTCGCAAGTGCGTTAGGGTTGTTCAAAAAACAGCAGTTTTACCTATCTCGATCTCACTTTTTGTACAATTTTCTATCTTTTTGTACACTCGTCTACCTATTTTTATCGATCATTTTACAAAGCAGCACCTACCTTTGGCGTGAAAGCAAGGCATTTATACTAGTAACATAAAGTTATACCAACTTTCCCATTTCAGGTTGTTTTTTGATGAAATGAGGTTAAGATTTTGTTTTATTTACAGCGTTCTTATCTGGAACCGCCTCCCTCAGGCGGTTCATTTTCATGTAAGTTCCAAGTATGATATCAAGATAAAGAATCAACGCTAATTAACAATTTTACCACTTCATCTCCCAAATAGTTTCGTTTGGAAACCCCAATTGCTAAGTGGAATTGAACTCGAAGCGTCAGGATGTATTTGCTCCTTGGCGCTTTTTTTATTGTTTTTTTTGGCAGGTAGAAAAAGGATTTAAATCAAAATATTTGTTTTAAAAAATTGCTTTAAAACAAAAAAAGGTTTATTTTTGAATAAGTGATCAGACGGTATGAATTGATAGAATCTATACCGTCTGATCACTTATTCATTCACCTAAAAAACACCTAATTGATGGCCACCGTTGACGACATCATGGAAATCCTTGCCGATCATGCCAGCTCCAGCACTAAAAAAACATTGATGACCCACGGTGCCCGCGAACCTTTTTTTGGGGTAAAAGTTGGCGACATGAAAAAGATCCTCAAAACGATCAAAATCAAAAAAGACCATCCATTAAGTTTGGGCTTATATGCCACTGGTAATTCGGATGCCATGTACCTAGGTATGTTGATTGCCGATGAAAAGAAGATGAGCAAGGATGAGCTACGGCAATGGGCGCGGGAAGCTTACTGGTATATGTTGTGGGAATACGCTGTGCCTTGGATCGCTGCCGAAACACCCTATGGTCAGGAATTGGGTTTGGAATGGATTGAAGCTTCTGAAGAAAACATCCAAAGTGCCGGTTGGAGCACGCTCTCGAATTGGTTGACTTTGCGCCCGAATTCGGAGTTGGATCAAGCGCTTTACTTGGGGCTTTTGGAACGGGTAAAACGAGAACTGCACACTGCTCCCAATTTTGTAAAACGCGCCATGAACATGTTTATCATCTCTTTGGGATCGCAAATACCGGAATTGAGGGCTGCTTGTATTGCGGTGGCCGAATCACTGGGGAAAATTGAAGTAATCATTGCCGGTACATCCTGCAAAACTCCTGATGCGGTGGAGTACATCGCTAAAATTGAAAGCATGGGACGGATTGGGAAAAAGAAGAAAATGGCGCGGTGTTAAAGCGTAGGAGCATTGAATTGTAAGCCAAAATGGTTATTTTTGGTAAAACAATTAAAAACTATGCGGGATAGCTTTCAGCGCATAAATATTCCGACAACATTAGAAGAATTCCTTACTTGGGAAGCGCCAGTAGACGGTTACAAGTACGAGTGGAATGACAGAACTCTTATTCAATTTGAAAAAATGAATAAGAAGCATTTAAGACTCATCCGGTTATTGATCCAAAAGTTTTATGCCACAACTGCCTTTCAAGAAGGAGGCGCATTGATTGCCGAACAAGATGTATTGCTCACCGGAATACAGCTTCGTCGGCCAGATTTAGCCTTTTTTAGTGGCGCTCAAATTGACAACAGCGGAGATGCTGCTGAGCCTATCCCAGCTTTTGTTATTGAAGTAATTTCGCCAAACGATGATGCCGAAAAGGTTGAATTTAAAAGGCTTGAATATTTTAGAGCCGGCGTTCAGCTCATTTGGCACATTTATCTTGAAGCACAGATCGTCTATGTGTATTCGGGAGCAAAGACTGTTCACATCGCCATGGAAAATGATGTTTGTTCGGCTGCGCCCGTGTTGCCTGACTTTAATATAGAAGTGAAACAGTTGTTTGCGTAAGAAGGAATAGATATTTTGATCAAGCCTTTGCTTTTTCAATGCCATCCAAGCATTCGATTTTCCCTATCTTTGCCCCATGAATACACCCACCTTATCGGAAATATTTGCCCATTTAGACATTTACGCGCTCAACGCCATGCAGGAAGCAGCCTTGGAAACCATCCCTGCCGAACCCAATGTGGTATTGCTCGCGCCAACCGGATCGGGTAAAACCCTGGCTTTTTTGTTGCCAATTTTAAGCTTATTGGAAGCTGATCGTACCGGAGTGCAATGTCTTGTGCTTTCACCTACCCGCGAATTGGCCTTGCAAATTGAAAAAGTATGGCAAAAAATGGCCACCGGCTACAAAGTCAATACTTGTTACGGTGGGCACTCGATGGCCATTGAAATCCGCAACCTCAGTCAGCCGCCAGCTTTGCTGATCGGAACACCAGGCCGGATAATTGAGCATTTGCAACGCGAATCATTTTTGGTGAATGATCTGAAGGTACTGGTGCTGGATGAATTTGATAAGGCGCTGTCCATGGGTTTTCAAGAACAAATGGAGCAGATCATCAAGGGAATACCGCAGCTGGAAAGACGCATTTTGGTTTCAGCCAGCAAAAAACAACATATCCCAAAGTTTACGGGTGTGGAAGACCCCAAAGTTTTGGATTTCACCCAAGAGGAGGATTTGGCAACCGACGGCCTTACCCTGCGAACCGTCATGGCTGACGGCGCAGATAAAATGGACGCGCTTTTTAATTTGCTTTGCCATATCGGAAACGAGCAAACCCTCATTTTTTGCAATCAACGCGATGCTACTGAAAATGCGGTTGCGGAATTGGCCCAGCGAGGCATCGCTGCCACTTATTTTCATGGGGGTATGGAACAATTGGATCGGGAAAAAACACTGGTGCAGTTTCGCAATGGCAGCATTGCCTATTTGGTAGCTTCCGACCTGGCCGCGCGTGGTTTGGACATCCCCGAAGTACGACACGTGATTCATTTGGAATTGCCCAGTAAAGCCGCTGATTTCCTGCATCGCAACGGGCGCACCGCGCGTATGCACGCGCAAGGCGCCGCTTACGTGATCGTTCAACCCAATGGACCGGTACCGGAGTTTTTGACCGTTTTGCCGGAAGAAATGACTTTTGGGGATTCCTTGCCTTTGCCGCTGCCTTCGCCTTGGGTTACCCTCTACATCAGTGGTGGTAAAAAAGACAAACTCAGCAAAACCGATGTAGTCGGATTTTTGGCCAAAAAAGGCGAACTGCAAAAAGACGACATTGGTAAGATCGAATTGCTGGATCACATGTCGTTTGTAGCGGTAAAAAAGAACATCGTGCAAGCGCTGTTGAAAAAAGTTCAGCCCGAAAAAATGAAAGGCAAAAAATACAAGATTGAAATCGTGCGGTAGAGTAGGGGAGAAATAGCAAACGAGTTGTGCTTGTATAAGGCACAACTCGTTTGTAGCTCGAATCAGAATCCCGAACAAGCTCTAATTTAATATGGCTTGTTGAATTCGCCCAATACCCGCAATTCAACATCGTCGCCGACCATCATGGTTGGCAAATTTTTGCCCACGCCAAAAGCATTGCGACTCAATTTTCCTAGCGCTTTGATACCCACCTCAAAACGTTTAGCACGGTCGTTTTTCTCCGGGCCACCTAACCAAAGATCCAATGAAACCGATTGCGTAACCCCCTTCATGGTCAAATCACCGGTGACTTTCCACTTGTTGCCCATTACCTTGGCAAAAGAAGTGCTTTTAAAAGTGAGGGTTGGGAATTTTTCCGCATCAAAAATGTCGGCACTTTTTAGGTGCTTGTCTCTTGCTTCGTTTTCGGTGTTTAAGCTGGTGATGTCAGCGCTCATTTCAAAAACAGCATCAGAAAAATCTTCTTTGCTGGCGGTAAACTTAGCATCGTAAGTTTTGAATACGCCATCCACCTCAGAAATCATGTGGTGGGAAACAGTAAACCCAACTTTGGAGTGACCTTTGTCAAGCGTCCAAACACCCTGACTAAATGCACAAGTTGCAGTTAGCAAAAAAGCAAAAATGAAGCTAAATGATCTCATTGTTATTTGATTTTGAAATTAAGTAATCAAAAAGGAGTGAAATTTACGCAAGCACACGCTTAGCTAAATAACGCATTTTGTTACTTTTTCAGGTGGAATGGATTGAAAATGAATGTACTAATCCGGAAATGACCTTTTTTTGACATTTACTGGTCTAATCTCGACAAATTTAATCAATGAAAAGGAGGTTTGAGCTTGTATTTTGTTCAAAAATGGATACTTTTCTGTGTTTTTTAGCACCAAATCGAATAATTTGTCAACTGCTTGCATGGTACCCAAAAAAAGTTCAACTTGAAATGCTGGGTACTACTTTCCATTTTGCCTTCCAGATTTTATAGCCAGATTTTGTTTCCATTTTTTCAAAAACGGATAAAGAAATTGTATCCATCAAAAACCATTTTGCATGCAATCGACGCTAGAGGCTAAGGCTCGAAACCCCCAAGCACTATTTACCCTAAAAGTATACCGCGGAGAAGGGATGGCACTATTGGCAATGAATTGGAAAAAAGGCAGTCGGCCTACTTCTAATTTTGTAGGTTTTTCCATTGAATACAAAGAACCTGGCGGATCACAGTTTTTTGCTTTGCAAAATCGCTTAACCTTTGAAGGTGCTGATCTAACTGATCCCAATGTCTATTCCACCTTGCGCTCGCCCATTCAAAAATTCCGGTGGGTACATTTTCCGTATGACACCAGTTCATCAGGGAAGTTTACCTATCGCGTGATGCCGGTTTTTATGGACGCTGCGGGGGTAATCAGCTATGGCGTACCGCAAATGGTTGATATTTCCTTGGAAAATGAAACTTACCCAAAGGAACTGAACGTGGCGTTTACGCGAGGTTTTGTCTCATCCCAAGCTTTTGTAGACCGCTATATAAAATTTGGGCCAATCAGTGAGTTATTGCCCGCTAGCGCCAAGGATGGTTTGAATTTTACCCCTAACCACCCTAAAGCCGCCGAAGCATTGAATTGGATGGGTTTTGAAGCGCGGAAAGTTATTTTGTCTACGCTTGATGCGGCTATCGCTGATCCATTAGCACAAGTTTACGTAGTGGCTTATGATTTGAATTTACCAGAAATTGTATCACGCCTACAGCAATTAGGAGGACGGACAAGGATCATTATCGACAACTCAGGTACTCACGGCGATCCAACCTCGGCAGAAACCCAAGCTGCCACCGAATTGCAGCAGAGTGCTGGCGCGGCAAATGTGAAATGCCAGCACATGGGGCAATTGCAACACAATAAATTCATCGTGGTGGATAGTCCAACGACAAAAATGGTCGTATGCGGCTCCACAAATTTTTCGTGGCGGGCTTTTTACGTGCAAGCCAATAACGCCATGCTTTTACAGGGAGACCCCGCGGTACAAATTTTCAAACAAGCCTTCGAAGCATATTGGGCATCAGATGATCCGTTGGTTTTTGGTATGACCCCTTCAGCTACCTGGAATCCACTTGGGTTACCAGGTATAGACGGCAAGGTTGCTTTTTCGCCGCATAGCCCCAGCAATGCTTTATTGGCCTCCGATGCGCAGGACATTCAAACGGCACAATCGAGCTTGTTGTATTCCCTAGCTTTTTTGTACGAAACGCCGGGCGTGATTCAAGATGCCATCAAAACCGTAACGGTGAAAGACCAGGTGTTTATATTTGGCATCTCTGATCGACAGGTTGGTGGCTTGGACATTCAAACGCCCAATGGCAATGTGGCGCCGGTTTATCCAACTACACTGACCAAAAACTTACCAGAACCATTTTTGTCAGAACCAAGCGGAAACGACAAATATGGTGTGCGTATGCACCACAAATTTGTAGTGATTGATTTTAATTTGCCTACTGCGCGGGTCTATTTAGGTTCGTACAATTTTTCGGTCACTGCGGATACGCTGAATGGTGAAAACCATTTACTCATCAAAGATAAGGCCGTGGCGATTGCCTATATGATTGAGGCAGTGCGTCTGTTTGATCATTACCAATTTCGCTTATTGGTACAAAACGCTACCACAAGTCAGGGCAAGCTCTTTTTGAAGCGACCACCAACTTTACCAACCGATAAACCTTGGTGGGATGGCTATTACACTGATCCCAGGAAAATCCATGATCGGAAGTTGTTTGCGTGAATTGAGGTGTTGGAGGAGTGTGTTAAGACAAATATTGGCCATAATTTGTTTGTTACCAATAATCATTGTTCAAGCGTTCCATAGGTGCAAAAAATGTAATTGTTTAAGCCGAAACAATATTTTAAATTAAAAACATTCCCACCACATTTTATTTGCCAAAAAAACCAAAAAGAAGTTAATTTCAGGCTGTATTTTTTTCTTAAATCTTAGCTTACAATGACCAACAAACAAAGAATAACAACCCTCCTGGCGATCTTATGCCTGGCCTGGAACAGCTATGGACAAACCGGTGGTGGCAAAAATCCCATTTCCCAGCCTTTGGTGTCCCACATTTTTACGGCCGATCCATCGGCACATGTGTTCAAAGGGAAGATCTATATTTACCCTTCGCACGATATCGACGAGAAGGTTAAAGAAGACGATGATGGCGGGCATTTTGTGATGCGCGATTACCACATCTTATCCATGAAAAAGATCGGCGGTAAAGTGACCGATCATGGGGTGGCGCTTGACCTGAAAGACGTTCCTTGGGCCGGACGCCAAATGTGGGCGCCCGATGCGGCTTTCAAAGACGGCACTTATTTCCTCTATTTTCCAGTGAAAGACAAACAAGATGTGTTTCGCATTGGGGTGGCCACCAGCAAAAAGCCTGAAGGTCCTTTTAAAGCCGAGCCAGAACCCATCAAAGGCGCTTATAGCATCGATCCCACCGTATTCAAAGATGATGATGGCAGTTATTACATGTACTTTGGCGGTATTTGGGGCGGACAATTGCAACGCTGGAACAACAACCAGTACGATGCCAAAGGGGCATTGCGCAAAGCCAACGAACCCGCTATTTTGCCCCGCATCGCTAAATTGAACCCTGACATGAAGGGGTTTTCCGAAGAAGTGAAAGAGGTGAAACTCCTGGACAAAGACGGTAAGTTGTTTCTGGAAAGCAACAACGACAAGCGTTTCTTTGAGGCGGCCTGGATTCAGAAATACCAAGGCAAGTACTACTTCTCTTATTCCACCGGTGATACCCACAATCTGTGCTACGCTATTGGTGATAATCCTTATGGCCCCTTTACATACCAGGGCGTATTGCTCAAACCAGTACTGGGCTGGACCAACCACCACTCGATCGTAGAGGTTCAAGGCAAATGGTATCTGTTTTACCATGATGTACAGATCTCTGGCCAAACGCACCTGCGCAACGTCAAAGTTACAGAGTTGAAATACAATGCCGATGGGACGATTCAAACGCTCGATGCCTACAAGTAAGCTGAGCTTGTTGTTGTTTTTCCTGGGTTGCAGCCTGGTTAGTTTTGCCCAAATTCGTTTACCGCGCCTCATCAGCGATGGCGTGGTGTTGCAAAGGGAGCAAAACTTGAAGCTGTGGGGCTGGGCTGCACCTCAGGAAAAAATTCGGATCCGTATTAAGGATAAAAACTACCCATGTCAAGCGGATCAGCAGGGCAATTGGCAGGTGGTATTGCCCTCGCAGCCTGCTGGCGGGCCTTACGACATACAGCTCAAAGGCAGCAATGAACTGCTGATCCGCGATGTTTACTTTGGCGACGTGTGGATTTGTGCCGGGCAATCCAACATGGTTTTGCCCATGGAACGGGTAAAAGAACGTTACCCAACGGAGATTGAACAAGCTAATTATCCGGCGATCCGCTATTTTTTTATCCCGACAATCGCTAATCTACAAACCCCGCAAACGGATCTACCGAGTGGAAAATGGCAAGAGATCACCCCGAAAAATATACTGGCTTGCTCCGCAACGGCTTATTTTTTTGCCAAAAAAATCTACAATAAGTACCAAATTCCCATTGGGATAGTCAATGCCAGCGTAGGCGGTACCCCCATTGAAGCCTGGATCAGCGAAGCAGGTTTGCAGGCGTTTCCGGAGTTATTAAGCACGGTGCAAACCAACAAGGATACTGGCTACGTGAACACTCTCAACCGCAAAGCGCGATTGGCAAATGTTCCGCGCCCTAGCGCCGACAAAGGTTTATTGGAACCGCTTAAATGGTTTGATCCCGCCTATTTTCCCGAAAATTGGCGCAACATCAATGTACCCGGTTATTGGGAGGATCAAGGCATCAGAGATCTGAACGGAGTAGTGTGGTACCGCAAGGAAATTGAAGTACCTGAGGCTATGTGTGGCGTACCCGCAAAACTGTTTTTAGGGCGAATTATTGATGCCGATTTTGCTTACCTCAACGGACAACAGGTGGGCAATATCACTTATCAATACCCGCCACGCCGCTACAACATCCCCGCTGGAGTACTTCAACCGGGGAGAAACCTGCTGGTGGTCAGGGTTATCAACCAGGAGGGAAAAGGCGGGTTTGTACCTGATAAACCTTATTTCCTGAGCGCCAACGGACAAGACCTTGACCTCAAAGGAACTTGGCAATACAAAGTAGGAGAGGTGTTTCCGCCAGCTACAAGTGCTCCTGTCAACGGCGTCAATGCCCAAAACCAGCCAACTTCATTGTTCAATGCGATGACTGCGCCTTTGGTCAACTATGCGGCCAAGGGTTTTTTGTGGTATCAGGGAGAGACCAATGCTGGCAATCCTCAGCCATACTACCGCTTGCTCCCGGCTTTAATTCGCGATTGGCGCCAACAATGGGGGCAAGGAGATTTGCCTTTTTTGTATGTGCAATTGGCCAATTTTATGGAGGTCAATTACCTGCCGTCGGAAAGCAATTGGGCAGTTTTGCGCGATGCGCAGTTCAAAGCCTTGACTGTACCCAATACTGGAATGGCGGTGGCCATCGATTTAGGCGAATGGAACGATATCCACCCTTTGAACAAAAAAGATGTAGGGGAGCGTTTGGCTTTGGCCGCACAGCGGATCGCTTATGGGGATAATAAGGTAGTTTATTCCGGACCGCAATTCGACCAGTATCGGTTGGAAGGGGATAAAATTCGCTTATTTTTCAAGCATACGGGAAGTGGTTTGATCTGTAAAGATGGCGAGCCGTTGGCGGGTTTTGCTATCGCTGGAGCCGATAAGCAATTTGTATGGGCCAAAGCGGAAATTCAGGCAGATCAGACGATTTTGGTATCTTCTCCTCAGGTGACGCAACCGCTTTATGTACGTTATGCTTGGGCAGACAATCCTGCTGCTGCTAATTTGTACAATCGGGAAGGGTTGCCAGCATCTCCTTTCCGTACGGATGAGTGAGGGGCAAAGCCGAGTGCAAACGCATTAAAACATCGAAAAAGTTACTACTAAAAATAGGTCAAAGCTTCGATCTAGAACCTCAGGAGCTATGGCACGGGCCTTATTGAAATCCCGATTTTGCGAAATCGAAGGCGGGTTAAGCGAAAAACTGTTTGAGCACCGACGCAGTCGGGGCGAGTTTTTTTCGCGCCGCCGTAGATTTCAAGCAAAATCGTTGGATTTCAATACAGCCCTTGATTTTTTTGTTTCTTTTTGCATCAAGGCAAAAAGAAAATGGGGGATATAAATCACTAAAAATCAGAGTTTTGGAATTGGTTAAATGCGCCTAGACATGGTTACGCTGCGCTGCAGCTTGGACGTGAACTTGATTGTGTGCTACAGACGTTACGCGGCTCTGCCGCTGGGGCAATAACCTACCTAGGTTAGGCCGTATTCGAAATGGCGAATTTAGACATCACTTTTAATGCGTTTGCCCTGGGTAAGAAGCCCTTTCTGTAATACTAGAATTACAATTTTTGCCCAGCCGCTTCCCAGTATTCCATCAACTGCGTCGTTTTCAGCGCACGCACAAACTCCTCATCAATCGGCGCCCTCAATTCAATTCGCCGCTCATCTTCCGGATGCTGAAAACCAAGGGTATGGGCGTGCAGTAGCAACCGATCCACCAGCAGGTGATCCCGGAAAAAAGTATTGTGTTTGCAATCCCCGTGGCGTTTATCGCCAATGATGGGGTGAAAAACATGGGCAAAATGTTTGCGAATTTGTTGTCGCCTGCCCGTTTCTGGTTCCACCTCAATCAAGGAAAAACGGGCAGTAGGGTATTTGCTGCCAATCGCCTCGGGAATTTCAGATTGTCCTAAGCGCCAATAGTGCGTAATGGCAGGTTGTAAGACCTGCCCTACTTCAGCATCGGCCAGCGGATAATCGATTGTACCTTGCTCCGCCACCCAGCCGCGTACAATGGCGCGGTAACGTTTATCCACCTGTTTTTCCTGAAAACGTAAGCCCAGCCTACTGGCCATCTCCTGATTTTTACCAAACATCAACACGCCAGAAGTGGCACGATCAAGTCGGTGAAGGGGGTAAATATGTTTATTGATTTGATCGCGCAATCGTTGCAACACAAACTCGGTATCCTCGCTCAAACGCGTGCGATGCACCAAGATGCCAAAAGGCTTGTTGATGGCGATGAAGTGCTCGTCTTCGTAGAGGATGTCGAAATTGCTAGGTATGCTCATGTGTTTAGAGAATGTAGCAAAATAAGGAGACTACAATTTTTCAAAATCAGGCAACAAATCACCAAATTCAGCCATTAGATCGGGATTGCGTTTAATGATCCAAACTTTAAAAGCCGTAAATGCCGATTCTTGGCTGAGTAATCGGGCAATTTCTTTTCGTTGCCTTTCTTTTTCGGTTGGCGGCCATCCAGCTTGGTAATATTCATTCAATAATTGGGTGAATTTGAAAATCTCAACAATCAATTTTGTCCGAAGATTTTCGGCTTCCATGGTTTGGCGAATGGTGTTTCCATTAAACACCTCATTCAGGAGTTTAATGGTGTTATTTATGGAAACTGAATCTATCAGTGCGGTAATCCTTACTCTTTCTCTTGGAAAAGGATTGATTTCAAATTGAATGCATTTGGTTATGATTTGGGCAAAATCTATACAATCCAGGATGTCATTAAAGCGATTTGATTTGGTATTGTTACAATGACTACAAGCAAAAAATAAATTTGTCCAATCGAATTTCAGGTCTTGATTTCCTTGATGAGCAATAAAATGCTCAATATCAAGCGAGGTAGGTCCCAAATCTTCACAAATGTAACATTTATTGAAGAAGTCTGCTTGTAGGCGTTTTCGCACATCATTACAGTCGTAGCTACCATTCGGTTTGCTTTTTTCTAATTCCAAGCAAAGCGGAGCAGGTTGAGATTTTATAACATTGATCATCTTGCAGGGTTAAGCAATCTAATTTGTTGGATTTTTAATTGTAATTCTTCAGCAAAAACATTGGTTAGGCTTCCAAAATATTGTTTAAAAGATTGAAGTTGTTTTTCTTCAACATGGTTAAGTTCAGGTTTTAACATCAACTGTTCGTAGTCTGCTACCTTTTTCTTTATAATCTCAGAGTATTTATCAGAATCAAAGTAGCCTTCAATAATGGCATCAACAGAAAAACCAGACAAGTCTTCGAGTGGTTCTTGACGTTCTAGGTCATAAACGATGGCATCTTTTAGCGATGTCAATACAAAGGGGGAATGAGTAGTAACTATAAATTGGATTTTAGGGAAAAAACTAGTTAAAAAAGGGAGTATTTTTTTTTGTAAATCAATATGTAAATGCGTCTCAATTTCATCAATCAAAACAACACCTTGAGCATCGTAAACTTTAGAATATTTTTTTTCCATCCGCATCATCAATTCCGTAATGATGTCAAAAGCTCTAGAAAACCCGTCTGAAAGCGTAGTAAAGTCAAAATCTTCTTTATTTCCACTTTTTATGGTGTATTTGAAGTTCTTGCTATCGAAATGGATTTTTAAATTGTTATCGTCAAAAATATTCTTTAAACTAAGCTCCAATTTATTCATCCACTCGTCAATTTCTTGAGCAGCTTCATTTTCCTTATTGACAATAGCATCAAGGTAGCTGAAACGTAGATTTACTAAATGCTGAAGAAATAGTTTATTTGCTTTTTCACTTACGTTATAAACTGGCTTAATTTCGATTTTTGAAGGCCCATCTGGCTGTTCAAATTTCACCAATCGATTGGCTTCAAAAAAAACAAACAAGAAATTGGATTGATCACAATACTCAGCAAATCTGAAAAGGTTGTTGAAATCGCAAATAATGTTTTTATTTTCAAGAAAATCAGTAATTTTCATACTGGAAAACTCCTTTTCTAATTGCTTATTGTCAAAAATTAATTTATCATTTCTAATTGATTGTAAGACGATAGCATATTTTTGCATACGCTCAGCATATTTTTTTGTCCAGGAGTTTGGTTTTTCTAATTCAACAAACAACTCCTTTAAAGCATTCAAGACCGATGTCTTTCCACTTCCATTTTTACCAGTAAGAATTAGGTGTTTCCTTTCAGTGTTAGATAGCGGTATCTCTAAATTGGCCAAATGGCGCACTTTATTGATTGTAATACCACTGATAAATACCTCTTCCATTGATTCAAATTGTTGTTAAGTCGAGTTGCAATAGAATCGCACCGATCATCAAAAGTACGAATTATTGGTTTTACAAAGCAAGTAGCAATAACACTTTGTTTGATAAAAATAGAGCGTAAATAGATTCTGGCAGTCTACAACTTTCCCAATTTCCCCAAAAGCCAGTTGCTTACCCATTCATTTTCCTCGGGGAAAGTCCAGTGCCCTGTTTCCAAATACAATTTCAGTTCCTTAGGCGAAGTAATAGAATTATAAACCGCCATCATCGAAGTCGGCGGACAAGTCTCATCGTTGAATCCCATAGTGTACATGCAGGGAACCTTGAGTTGTTTAGCAAAATTGACAACATCGTAATAAGCGGCGGTCTTGATCTTCGCTTCCGTTGCATTTTGAGGATTATTGGCATCAAACAAATGCGGCCAGCCGCCTGCCCGCCCCTTCAAATAGCCAACCATATCAGACAAGGCTGGATAAATAGGCGCCGTCCATTTTACCCGAGGATCAAGCGCGGCGGTTACAATGCTTAGCGCTCCTCCTTGACTACCACCGGTAACGGCCAGATTAGCGCCATCGTATTGTGGCAAACTCACTAGGAAATCGTTGGCACGTACGCAGCCCAGGTACACTCTTTTGTAATAGTAACGGTCGCGGTCGTCGAGGTTGTAACCCCAATACCCATTGAGACTTCCCGCCATCATATCGTTATAAACACTAGGATCCATAGTAACAGGGATGCCGTGGATCCCAATTTCAAAAGTGATGATGCCTTTTTCAGCATTGCGTACGTCGCCGGCGTAAGGGCGGGCGCCAGCGCCAGGCACGCGTAGGATTGCTGGGTATTTCCCTTCTTTTTTGGGTATACAAAGAATACCGTATAGTCGGGTTCCTTCCCGGAAATTCTGCATATTGACGTGGTAAACATTGACTTTTTCGGTACAACGCTCAGGCAGTAAGGTCATTTTGGCATCGAGCGGAACTTTGGCGAGCTCGGTTTTGGCGTTTTCCCAAAAACTGACAAAATCAGCGGGCAACTCTACTGCGGGTTGAATTTTTTCGGGTTCAAAACCAGCAGTTGCTAGTCCGCGGTATTCTTTTCCATCTACTTCGGCAATGACTAAGCAACGCAAAAAACCAGGAAGGGGCATTGCTCCGCCAGCGATGGTGGTCATTCCGCTTTTCAGGGTTAGGGTTTCTTTTTTGGTTGCCAGCATTTTTTCTGGGCCAAGTTCGTAGCGAATACGGGCGTCTTTAAGCAAATTGCCATTCCGGAATACCGACACCGAGAAATTAGCGGTTTCGCCTTTTTGGTAAGTCCAGTTGTCGTGATCCAAGCCTACAATGACTTTTACGAGTTGGGTGGTGGGTTGGGCAAAGACAGTAATGGTTGATAAAATAGCCACGCAAAAAAACAGCGTTTGAAGCAGACGTTTCATGATTTGGTGCTTTGATGATCGGTAATGCACCAATGATAAGTAAAAAAATGCTTTTTACTAAAAAATCATTGAGGTTCTACGGGAAAGTAGAATCTCAGTTTACATTTTCCAAATGTTCAATTTTCGCTTTGATTTTTTTGATGGATAGCACCAACCGCCTGGGTAAACCATGATTGCGGCCACAGGCATTACAATAATACTCTTCCAAATTATCAGGATAATCTTTGCGCATTCGGGGAAAAATGCGGTAGGTAAATTGGTGAACGGTTAGTAAGCACAGCGTGTCTTTGTCGGGAACATGAGAAATGTCCAATCTGCTAAATATGGCGCTACATAAATCAATGATGCTGATCAACTCAGTAATTTTTGGGTTGCCCAGCATTTCTTCCTCAGTTCCGTGATAGTGGAGGTAAAAATCATCAATCAATTGATAGATGGCTTCACTTCCCGATAGATAAGACCCTTTGCCAAACTCGGCAGGACGAAGGGAAGAATAGGTAAAATGGTCAATGGCATCTTTTAAATTGCCGTACAGCTTTTGGATATCATTGCTTTCGTCCATCAACAACTCTTTGTGTTGCTGAGTATCGATCTGATTTTGAATCAATTCATTGGCATGTAGCTGAGCTTTTAGGGCATAATAAACCAAAACAGCCCCCAGCACATTTGACAAAGGCGAGGTAATACCCCCAATGGTATCGCCCAATTGACCGCTTTTTTCCATGATCAAGGAGAGAAATAGGGGTTGGGTGAGGATGAACGGCGCTATGAAAATCAACAATACGCCAACAATGAGGTAAATCTTTGCACTATTGAGGCTACGCTCAATTTCTGCTTTTTTGGATTTGACGAAAAGGTTGATATGCGGCATGAAGGCTTATTTTTTTCAAATGAACGAAAATTCAAGCATTAACTTTACCGCCTTCCTGAAAAGCTTTATACCTCAGTTTTATATTAGGATAGCACCCGCTTGCTTGGGTAATCGCTACTGTTTTGATCACATCATCAATGTTTACAAAAAGGCTTTCTCGCCAATCGTTCTCGCGATTAATCTGATGAAAATCCAATACCTGATCGGCATTGGGATGGGAGGTGTTAAAATGATCAAAAAGTTGTTGTCTGCCTTTTTTTACCTCTTGGCTGTATAGCGTAGAAGAAGACCAAATGTGCGGTTTTTGGCCATCCAACCGCAAACAATGGAAAATATGTTCATCCCAAACCAATTGATGTACCTCCAATTTTTTGAGGTTAAAAACAACCAAGGTAAATGGCTCAAAACCAATGGCATTGAAATGATACATGAACTTGGCTACATCCAAATATTTGAAAAAAGATGGGATAACTGTACCGCGGCTCTCCCGATAGGCAGTTTTGCGTTGGTGTTTTTCAAACCCGCCGTTGAGTAAACAGCAAACCCAATCTTGATGCAATGCAAACCAGGTGCCGCCGCTTTGTGGATCTAGCGGACCCACAACTGTCTCTCCATCTATTACGTATGAAGTAGGAGGCAATGCAAAAGGCCGATGGATGTTTTCATCGCGGTTATGGGTAATTGTAAAATGGCCTTTCCCATGGGGAATATAAGTGAGTACACACATAGCTTAACATTATTGAGCTTAGAGCTTGTTCAGGATTCTGGTTCGATGGCGTAGTGAGTTAAAATCCACTATAATGAGGCGCAAAAAGCGGAGTGTAGCAGCGCTACATGAGCATTTTTGTAACGAAATTAGAGTGGATTTTGGCCATTTGTAGCTCGAAGCAGAGTCCTGAACAAGCTCTAAACATTGGTTTTAGAAGGGCTGCTTATCATAACTAAACTCCAAAGTTTGGCAATAGAAATAGGTCGATAGCCCAATTTTCGGTTTTGAATGCTGATGTTGGCAATGCGGTTCCAATGCCAAGCCAAATCCCGGTAAGCATTATATAGCCCCAGTCGGGTATCGTAAATATGCCCAGGATCCGAGCTGACGCCATTGAGTTCCATGATTTTGATCGTCTGGCCATAATACAAATCGTCCAAGGAACGAACTCTTAGGTCGAAGCGGCCATAGTGAAAACCTTCAATTTGGGCGCACAATTCATCAAATACAGTTTCTAATTCCGCGCAATTCAAATAATTGGCATTGATGAAACGGGTGCCCCGACAATGGTTTCCAATGGTTTCCAATTCCAGTTTTTGACCTTCGGGTAATATTTGATGCCAAATTGCGGCAAACTTTTCCTGCAAGCGTTTTTCCTGAAAACGGGCACGGTCATTGCTCTTTACCAATGCTTCAAGGGTAGCCCGCCCATCGCCAATGACGTGTAAGAATTCTTTCAACGTAATCGAAGAGATCTTGCCTTTTTTCTCATCGGGCATTCGGCTGTACAAAATCCCCAATTCAATGTTGTAAGGGATGAATTCTTGTATTAAGTAGCTCTCAGCAAATGAATGGAGGTGGTATTGTTGTAAAGTCAATAGATCCTTTATTTTGGCAACGCCATTTCCGCGCTCGCCCACGTTGGGTTTAGCAATTAATGGAAACTGTAATTCTAAGACGTTGATTTGTGTTTCAAGGGCTTCGTTTTTTTGGATCAATTTGGATTGTGGTTGGTAGGCCTGAGGTATTAAATCTAAAATTTCATTTTTCTTTTCCCCATAAAATCCGCTACCCGCAATAGTAGGGTTGATGTTGGTGAAATAGGTAAATGAACGAGCACGAATGGATTGAAATAACCAATAAGGTAACATTGGTAAATAAAAAATAAACATGGGCCAATATTCATAATTGCTGAATTTTATCCACCACAACGGCATTATAAACCCCGTTGTTTTAGAGGTGAATAAGGTTTTATTCACTGGAAACGCAATAGTAGTTTTCATATTCAATCAGGAATAAAATACACGAATAAATTCCGATAAACCAACCAATATGTAACAAGTCCCAATGATCTTATTCAGTAGCGGGAGAGAAAGTCGGGTTAAAATATGCGCCCGGTAGCGATGGGTTAGTTGATTTATGAGTACCAAAATCAAAAATGCACCAAAGAAGCTACCGAGCACAAAAAAAATGTTATTCACCAAATCTTCAAGTAAAATAAATCGATTCATCTGTAGCCAGACCAATGACCAGAACACCGGTAATTGTACATTAAAAAGTGCCAGTAAGAGTCCTTTAAAAAAGGGATGAAACAACTCTCGCGGTTTTGAAATCTTATTGTTTGGAGTTGCACCATGCCAAGTAAAAATGCCTAAAGTCAGGAAAAACAAAGCTGCTAAATAGCGTACTACGGTATATTGATCTAAAGTAGTAATAAGCCCTTTAAACAAAAAAGGTAACGAACTGTACAACAATTCAGGAAGACTGCCCCCTAATGCTATCCAGAACCCAGCACGACGGCCTTGGGTTAGGGTGGCTTGAATGACCGCCGTGTTTACTGCGCCCAATTGAATGGAACCCAGAAAACTAACGGCGGCGGAGACTAGGAAAATCAGCACAAATTCCATAAAACCTAAAAACTAAAAATTAAATTGACTTCGGGCACGATTATTTCTTCCAAGTAGCCCAAGTCTTATTGGCATTTTGCAGTAAGTTAGATTCGTCTTTGTTCCAGGAATTGAGGGTGTTGTTGCCCCAGCTGTTGTAAAATAAGTACAGCTTGTCGTTGATGATTTTATAGGTAGTTGGGTTGATATCGACTTTGCTCGCCGTTTTTCCCAACGCATATGCACACCAACCATTGAACTGGGGCGCATAATGATCTGATTTTTTGTTGAACTCGTCGAGGTTGGCTTGGCTTTCGAAGTAATAAGTAGCGTTATTGAATTTTGCACTAAAACTAGGATTACCTTTTTTTGGTGTTCCTTTAAAATAACTTACCGCATCATATCCCTCTATAGCGACTCCTTTTTTGTCAAGATTTGGAACTTGATTTTGACCAATTGCAAATGTGCTGCATAAAATAAGCGCGAAAAAAAGAATGTGCTTAAACATAGCTGTTGTAATTTGGATTAAATGAAAAGAAACACCAACAAGCCTTTGTAATTCAGTAGCGTTGCGTTGTTTCTGGTTCAAAGATGCGGCCAAATTATCACAGAAGTATCACATGGAATGTCGAATGGCGACAAATGAAAAACTCTGATGCGGTTTTATGATTTTATGATACTTTCCTACTTGACTGAATAAACCGGCAAGGTGAAGCGGAACGTGGTCAAGTCTTTGCCAACTTCTACGACAATAGATTCATCGTGGAGATCGATGATCTTTTTAACAATGGCTAAACCTAAGCCCACACTATCTTTTTTGCTGTTGGCAGATTTAAAAAAACGGTCAAAAACATGGTCTAAATGCTCCTTCGCAATGGGAGGGCCACTGTTGCAGACTTTAATTTGAATCTTGTTTTCGCGCTTAATGATGTTGAAATTGATGAAACCGCCTGAATCAACGTAGCGCATGGCATTGTCAAGCAGATTCTGTAAAACCCGGTCAATCCAGCGTAAATCAGCATAAACATAGGGCATTTCTTCATCAAACTGGGTTAGCAATCGTACTTGTTTTGCCTCGGCGCCTATGCGGTACTTTTGGAGGATATCTTGAGCCAATTCCATGATATTAAAGGGCTCTGGGTGTAATTCCAAATGCCCCGATTCCAAAATCGACAACTCAAATAATTCATCCAACAAGTGGTTGAGGCGCTTTGATTCAATCCATACAATGTTTAAATAGGTTTCCTGTTCGGCTAGAGATAACTTCGCGCCTTTAACCAAAATAGTTTCCAAATAGCCCATAATGCTGGCCATCGGGGTACGCAAATCATGAGAAATATTGGCAATCATCTCTTTGCGGAATTGATCTTGAGCCGTTATTTTCTCTAAGCTCAATTTTAATTGCTCGCTCATTACGTTGTTTTGGGCATACGCCACTGCTAAAGCGTTCTTATCCTCTTGTTCGCGTTTGAGCGCAGGGTAAATGATTTGAACCAGCAACAGCAATAGGAATACAAAAACCAGGATGCTGATGAGTATATTCTTTTGAATATTCATCCGGGCTTGTTGCAAAAAAGCGTTGAATTTCTCATCGGCTTGCACATAGCCAACTATTTTGCCTGAATGTGTTTTGATGGCGGCATAAGCGGATAACCACATCCCGTGCTCGTCGTGGTACATGGGGATCATTGCTTGCTCTATATTTTGTCGCATCAAACTGGCCGGATAGGAACGATAAGGATGTCGAAAATAAGGCTGTTCGGAGGACGTCACGCCAAATTGAAAACGGTGGCTTAAGCTGTCAAAAATAACCGTATACACCGGAGTCGGTAGCATATTGGCAACCTGATTCCGACTAAGCATACTGTGAATCTGTAGGTAGTTGCTATCCTGCTGGTTGGTATTAATGGCATTGGTCTTGGAGTACCTTTGCATCAATTCCAAATGCTGGTCGCCATTAATTTGCAGCGCCAGCGAATTAACGATCCCCCCCAATCGCATCAAACTGGCTTTTTGTGCCTGGGCAAGAGAAAAACTATAGCTAGAATAAATCGAATAGCTGGTAAGTACCAAAAAAGCGGCTACTACGGCAATCATCACTCGCCGCAAGCGTGCGTTTCCATAAAGAAAATCGAAGTTATAGCTCATTGTTGAATTTATAACCCACGCCCCAGGCCGTGAGAATGTATCGTGGACGCGTTAAATCAGCTTCAATTTTCGCTCTTAGTCGGTTGATGTTTGAATTGACGGTATGCTCTAAGCCTTCAAATTGCTCGCCCCATACCAAATCCAGTATTTGTTGACGAGAAAAACTTCGACCAGGATGCTGCATGAACAAGTGTAGTAGATCAAATTCTTTGGCGGTTAAGATCAGTTCTTCCCCGTTTTTAAAAGCCGTTTTTTCGGTCATGTCCAAAACGAGTTCCCCAGCAGTAAAGCGGATTTGATTTTTTTCGAGCACTTTTTTCTCATATTGTGAACGCCGCAAGATGGCTTTCACCCGCGCCACCAACTCGCCGGTACTAAAGGGTTTTGTCAGGTAATCATCAGCGCCCATTTCCAAACCCGTAATTTTATCTGCTTCCTCCGATTTTGATGTCAACATCAGGATGGGGAGGTATTGGTTTTTTTGCCGCACCCGCCGACAAATTTCTAGCCCGTTTACACCAGGCAACATCAGATCCAGCACCAACAAATCAGCAGATCCTGTCAGCGCAGCATCCAATCCAGCCCAACCTTCATGGAATATCTCCACCTCAGCGGGCAATTCTTGAAGGTGGATGGCAATCAGTGTTGCAATGTGCGGATCGTCTTCAATGATGATGATATGCATGGTGTTATTAGATTTGTAGCTCGAACCAGAATTCTGAACAAGCTCTTTAATGGGCCGCAAGATCCATGAAATCCTCCGCAAAAACTGTCGCCAAGCGGTTGATTAGTTCATCCGCATGCCCAAATCCAAACGTCATCGGCGGTTTAATCTTCAACACGTTGTGATCCGGCCCATCGGTGCTCATCAATATGCCCAACACTTTCATGCGATTGGCCAAATAAGCGGTTTGCTCAGGCAGGGGGCTACGCTGCGCATCCGTCAATTCAAATCCCAAAAACAAACCCTGTCCACGCACATCGCCGATGATGGGGTATTTTTTTTGCAACTCAACAAGACCATTTTTTAGGTAATTCCCTACTTCCCAGGCGTGTTGCTGCAGGTTTTCCTTTTTTACTACTTCGAGCACTGCTTTGCCAATAGCACAAGACACCGGGTTGCCGCCAAAGGTGTTGAAAAACTCCATACCATTGGCAAAGGCGTCGGCTACCGTAGGGGTACAAACTACCGCCGCCAAAGGATGCCCATTGCCCAAGGGTTTGCCAATGGTGACGATATCGGGAATGACGCCATGCGCCTGGAAGCCCCAAAAATGACTGCCTACGCGCCCGCAACCCACCTGCACTTCATCGGCGATGCAAAGTCCGCCGGCGGCGCGCACGGCCGCGTAGGCGAGCGCAAGGTACTGCTCGGGCAGTTCAATTTGACCGCCGCAGCTAATGATGCTTTCACAGATAAAGGCGGCCACGTTGCGCCCCTTGGCTTGAATGGCGGCAATTTGTTCTTGGATATGCGCGGCATAGGCAATGCCAGTGTTTTCGCCGCGGTATTTGCCGCGAAAGGCATCGGGTAGGGGAACGATGTGGGTATGCTCGGGCGCGCCGCTGCCGCCTTTGCCGTCAAATTTGTACGAACTCACTTCGATGCAAGCATTGGTATTGCCGTGATAACCAACTTCCACCGCAATCATGTCGCGCTGTCGGGTGACAGTTTTGGCCATGCGCAAGGCCAATTCGTTGGCTTCACTACCAGAGTTGACAAAATGCACTACTGATAATTCGGGCGGAAAGGTAGCCAATAAAGCCTCCGCCAGCTCCACTATCGCGGGATGAAGATAACGGGTGTTGGTGTTCAGCAGCGCCATTTGTCCTTGTCCCGCTTGCACCACCTGCGGGTGCTCGTGGCCAACATGCGCGACGTTGTTGACGGTATCCAGATATTTTTGTCCGCGATGGTCGATGAGGTAAACGTCGTCGCCGCGCACAATGGTCAGGGGGGCTTGGTACGACAAACTCAGACTACGCCCCAGCATTTTTTTGCGTTCTTGCAACAAGTGTTGGGGATTAAGGGTAGCAAGAGCGGGCGCTAGTTTTTTTTGTTGCAAAAAAACATTAGGATCGGGACAAATGCTGCTCCATACTTCCAGTTGTTGTGGGAAGGCCACGCCAGGGAAGTTGTCGGTATTGCCCAACAAATCGAGCATACACTGAAAATGGAGATGGGGCGACCAGTTGCCATTTTCAGTGTCGGCGCCAATGTAGGCAATCAACTCGCCACGTTGCACACTTTGCCCTGGCTTCAAGAGCGTCAAGCTGGTCAAAGTCAGGTGGCCGTAGAGCGTGTAAAAGGGGACACCGTCAAATTGGTGTTCCAAAATCAAGGTCGGACCGTAATCCTTATCAAAATCGTTGTGGGTAATGCAAAAGACCCTGCCGTCAAAGGGGGCGCACACCGGCGTTTGCGCTGGCAACCAAAAATCGACGCCCAGGTGTATGGTGCGGTATTCTGGACCTTGCAGCCCTTGTTTTTTGAAGGCATCGGTGGTGTAAAAGGGCCGAGTTTCCAGATAACCGCCAGCGATAATAGAATGGGGATGCTCTGCTTGTATTCGCTGCAATTGCGCCGTCATCCAATCATTGTCACTGAATTGGTGTTTGCCGCCAATCCAAGTACTGTTGATGCTGAGGTCTACGGGCGTGGTATCCAGGGCGTTGAGAGTCGGGAATAGCACCGACAAGGGAACTGGATTTTTTTGCGCCCAGTCCTGAAATGCTATTTGCTGGGGATGAGCCATAAACCCACAAGCGCTGCGAAAATGACAATAGGCGAGGGTAGGGTTGATGGCCGACCATTTTTCCAGCAAATCCCAAGCCGATTTTTCGCTGATCAGCAGATAAACGTTATCAGGTTCTTGTCTTTTGTTGATCGCCGATTTGGTGACGCTGATCACCAAGCGCATGGACACTAGGGTATATAGGGCTTCCAATTCGGCCTCCAATAGCTGAAAACTGGCGTGGTAACCCCTTATGATCGGCAATGCCGCCGCCAATGGATCGGGTTTGTCCATCACCGCGTAGGCGATGGCTACTGCCAAGTCATTGACCAGACTAGAAAAAACCGCATCGCCATAATCAATGATGGCCAACACTTCGGGGTGGATCAAATCTTTGGATGCTACAATGTTGTTGTCGTTGGCGTCGTTGTGGATCACGCCTTTGCGCAGGTGTGCGAGCGCAGGCTGGAGCGCGCGAAAACGTTCCTGAAACAAATCAATTAACTCCGCTTGTCGCCCTTCAAAGAGATGGGTATGTGTAAAAGTCCAGTCGCCCTGATCAATGTCCCAATGAATAATACGGTGCGCTTTGGGATGGTCAAAACCCGTAAGTGCCTGAGTAATCAACCCCGCTTGTAACCCCAAGCTATACAACAAACCCTCGGTATGCGGATTTACGCCCGACCATAGCCTACCATCAATCCAACTCAGCAAGCGAATTTTCCGGGCTTGTCCAATTTCATCGATCCAGGTGCTCACCGTTTGTTGGCGGATGTCGGGGATGATTTTTGGTACGCGGATCTTAGGGTTGCTTTGGGCAACTTGGGAAATGATTTTTTGCTGAAAATCGACATAATCCTCATCGACGTCGGGTCGACTGACTTTCAAGACATAACTCCCGGTTGGGGCATCAATTTTGAAATTGAAATCCAATTCGCCGGTGAGCGGCGAGAGTTTGCCACTGAGGTCAAAAAAGGTTTTGGCCAAATGCGCGGCCTGGGTGTCGCTGATGCGGAGTTGATCGTAGGCTATCATGAAAAAATTCCAGGATTATTTCGAAAACTTATGGATGGACTTTAAATCCAATTTCCGGAAGGCCACTTCTGATCCTTCGGCTTGCACGGCAATTTGTCCTTTGGAAGCGGTACAATCGTAACCGGCATTTACCAAATCGCCATTGACCCACACTTTGATGCTGTTTTTGACACATTCCACGATCATGGTATTCCACTCGCCGAGTGGTTTTTCGGAGTTATCGGTAAGGTTGGGAATGCGTCTTTCCTTGCCTTCTATGATGCCCCATTTTTCTTTGGGTCCCCGGCGTTTTTCCATGTCGGGCACGGTGATATCTTCTACAATACACCAAAAATCACCGGCATTATCGTGCATCATCTGTACTTCCAGTGATTTTGGGAACATGCTGTACAATGCCCGCGGGGTAGAGCAATGCACTAGCACGCCACAGTTGCCGGGTTCTCCGGTAAATCGATATTCTACTTGCAGGCGATAATTTTCATACACGGCATCGGTGATCAGGTGGCCATTGGGCGTACCTAGGCTGACCAACATGCCATCGCGAATTACAAAGGGGTTGATCGTTTTGGGGTTTTTGTCCATATCAGGTACATCGACGTGCCAACCGGTCAAATCTTTGCCGTTGAAGAGGTGGATGGTTTTTTTGAGTGGCAAAAAAGCTACAAAACTGATCCCGAGGGCTAAAGCAAGTAGGTTGTAAAAAGGTGTTTTTTTCATTTGGCAAAGTATTTTGTATAAGTTGAGGATCCCCATCTTCGATGGAGTGATTTTTTAAAATGTAGCCACAAATTGCACAAATTTTCACAAATTAAGAGTGTGTTTGGGTTTTTAGTTCGCAAGCGAAAATGAGTCAAATTTGCATCAACGAAGCGCGAAAAACGGAGTGTAGCATCGCTACATGAGTATTTTCGCAATGAAGGTGGGGCGAATTTTGGCCATTTGCAGCGCGAATAAAAAATCCAAACACACTCTAAAGCACGAACTCCGTTCGCGAAGGGATCGCAAACGCCAGTTGGTGTTCTAATTTGTGAAAATTTGTTGAGTCGTAAGCCTAAGCGCTAAGTCTTAAGCTTATTGCGCAAAAGGCGCCGGATGTTTTTTATGAAAATCCGTCCCATCCTGGAATGCTTTCGCTACCCGGAGCAACTTCCCTTCCTCAAACAACTGCCCCGTGAAACTAATACTTGTTGGTTTGCCCTCGCGCAAGCCGGTAGGCAACACCACACTCGGATGACCGGTATGGTTGGTAATTCGCAAACTTGGACTGCCCCATGATGGGTGCACATAAACATCCACTTTCTCAAACACCTTTTGCATGTCGAGCATCAATTTGGTGCGTTGACGGTTGGCCTGGATGTATTCTACTGCCGGAATAAACCGCGCCCGCCGGAAAATATTGGGCCAGCCATTGCGTACTTGGCGCACCAACAAATCATCGCGATTGCTCAGCGTCAATTCCTCAAATGCCGCCGAGGCTTCCGCCGAAAGGATGATGCCTAAATCAGGCATGCCGGGCAGCTCAATCGGAATCAACTCAATGCCCATGCTGCGCATTTTTTCCAGCGCGATGCTGTCATTGGCTTTGAAAGGGTAGGTACGCTCAAAACTCTTTTTGTCATAACCAATGCGGATTTTTTTCAAATCAGCAGTGCCATCATAGTTAAATGGCGCTTTGATCACCGACATATCTTTGCCATCAGGGCCGTAAATGGCGTTGAACACAATGGCGCAATCTTCTACGTGGCGACAAATCGGTCCAATTTTGTCCATCGACCAACTCAGTGCCATCGCGCCGGTGCGACTCACGCGCCCAAAGGTGGGGCGCAAACCTGTTGTGCCGCATGTAGTGGATGGCGATACAATCGAGCCCAATGTCTCCGTACCAATGGCAAATGGCAATAACCCCGCTGAAACCGAAGAAGCCGAACCCGCCGAAGAGCCGCTAGAACCCATTGTTGGGTCCCAAGGATTGCGGGTCATCCCACCAAACCATACGTCGCCAGAAGCTAATTCGCCCAGGGTGAGTTTGGCGCAAAGCACTGCGCCCGCTTCTTCCAATTTGCGGATGACCGCCGCGTCTTCATTGATAACTTGGTCCTTGTAGGCTACTGAACCCCAGGTGGTTTTGTAGTTTTTGGCCGACAATAAGTCTTTGGCGCCGTAAGGAATACCGTGCAACATACCCCGATATTTGCCCGCTTTGATTTCCGCATCGGCTTGTTTTGCTTGCGCCAACGCCGTTTCTTCGGTCAAGCTGACCACGCACAAAAGGGTAGGGCTGAATTTTTTCAAACGCTCCAAAAAGAACTGGGTCAATTCCAATGAACTGATCTGCTTGGTACGGATCAGCTCCGCCAACTGACGCACCGAGTAATAGGCCAACTCGTCTTTATTGGCGGGCAATTTAACCGCTGGGGTCGGACTAAAAACAACTTTTCCAGCACCGCTAGGAATTTGAAAACCTGGCAAAATTGGGTTGAATACCAATGCCGGAGCTACCGTATTCTCCGGCGAAATTTTGTGGTAAGCTAGGTAGGTGCGCCGGTTTTCTTCCAAGCCGGGCAAAAGGGTATCGATTTCCGACTGGGTCAGCTCCAGTCCAAAAATTTTGGCGGCACTGCGCACATCATCGGCAGTGATTTTGTCATCCCAAAAATGATTGGTAAAAGCGCCCAATAAAAAAACGAGGAGCAATAACGCTCCGCTTCGCAATAATTTGGTCAATGGTAACATGATTCAGATTTTTTTGGAAAAATAATGGATTTGCTGTCCAGACAAGCGATCAAAAAATGAACCGCTTGTCATTTCCAGCGTTGTGGTTACGCTATTCAGGCGGCAACAAATTAGAGCTATAATTGAAAAATACCCTACTTTTGCGGCGCATTACAAAAAAAACCGCTAGCAGCGATGAATCCAAATATCAGAGTATTCAAATTCGGCGGGGCGTCGTTAAAAGACCCCGACAATATTAAGAATGTGGCCAAAATCTTGGGCGCCTATGCCCAGGAGTCGTTGTTGATAGTGGTGTCGGCCATGGGGAAAACTACCAACGCCTTAGAAAAGGTAGTGGAAGCCCATGCTCAACAAACCGGGGAAGCCTTAGCCTTGCTTGAGGAAGTTCAAAATGCGCATTTTGAGCTGTGTAGCGCCTTGTTTGATCCGAACGACGAAGTATTTGCCTCGGTTAACGATGCTTTTGTAGAGGTAGAATGGGTGCTCGATGAAGCGCCGCATCCCAATTACGATTACATGTACGATCAAATCGTATCCATAGGGGAACTGGTTTCTTCCAAAATAGTTCAAGCTTACCTCAACAAGATCGGCTTGCCCACCCAATGGCTCGACGCGCGCGACGTGATTCGCACCAACGAGTTGTACCGCGAAAGCTGGGTGCAATGGACAGAAACCGAGAACCTGGCCAAAAAAATAGCTTTGCCGCTGTTCAATAAACCGGGTTTTGTGATTACTCAAGGTTTTATTGGCAGTACCCAGGAAAATTTTACTACCACCCTCGGTCGCGATGGCTCCGACTATTCTGCGGCGATTTTCTCCTTTTGTTTAGATGCCAAAGACATGACCATCTGGAAAGACGCCGCCGGAGTGCTCAGTGCCGACCCGCGTTTTTTTGACCATGCTGAAAAATTGGACCGGCTCTCCTTCCGCGAGGCGATTGAAATGACTTATTATGGTGCCAAGGTTATCCACCTGAAGACTACTGGGCCGCTGGAGCGCAAAAATATTCCCTTGTACGTGAAGTCGTTTTTGGATCCCTCTGCGCCCGGTACCTACATTGCGCACGATGTGGATGCCACTTACCCGGCGATGGTGATGATGGAAAAAAACCAGGCGTTTTTGCAAATCGCCACCCAAGATTTTTCCTTTGTTTCGGAAATCCACCTCAGCGAGTTGTTCAAACTGGTGGCGGAAACGCGGCTGCAAGTCAATTTGATTCAAAACACAGCGATGACCTTCTTTATGGTGGTCAACGATCAAAATGATAAGGTAAATCGCTTCCTGGAAGCAACCGCGCATCATTTTGAAGTAATAGCTGAGCGGGGATTGGAATTATTGACTATTCGCCACGGCGATGCGGCTTTTGTGGAAAAAATGCTGCAAGGCAAAAAGGTACGTTTGAACCAAGTGAGTGGGGAAACTGCGCAGTTGGTGGTGGAAGGGTAGGAGAGCGTCATTTTTCAATGATAAGTACTATCTTAGTATCCCAAGTTTGGCAAGAACAATTTGCCAAACTTGGGATTTTCTTTGAGAATAACATTTCATCACTTTTGTACTCAAACCACCTTGACCAACGCCAATTCCCGCATCCTGCTGAAAAACTTTCGCGCCGCCCTGCTCCAGCTCCCGGGCGTGCAGGAGGAACAGCATTTTCTGCTGGCCGTGAGCGGCGGTAAGGATTCTACGGTATTGGCGGATTTGTTTTTTTGCGCCGGTTTTTCCATCACCATTGCCCATTGCAATTTTCAGTTGCGCGGCGCTGAAGCGGATGCGGATGAAGTTTTTGTTCAGCAATTGGCGGCAAGGTACGAGGCGCCTTTTTTTAGCACCCGCTTTGAAACCGCTGAATTTGCCGAAACCAAAAAAATATCCATCCAGGCGGCGGCGCGCTGGCTGCGCTACGAATGGCTGGAAAACCTGCGAGTAAGGGAGGGATTGGATTGGATTGTTACCGCCCATCATGCCAACGACAATGTAGAAACCATCCTCTACAAATTCACCAAAGGCACGGGGTTGGCGGGTTTGTTGGGCATCCCGGCGGTGAACGGTAGGGTGATCCGACCTTTGCTGGGCTTCACGCGCGAGGAGCTGGAGCAATATTATTTGCAAGAAGAACTGGAGCACCGCGAAGATCGCTCCAATGCTGAGGTGTACTATGCCCGCAACCGCATTCGCCAGCAGGTGGTGCCTACCTTGAAAATCATCAACCCCCATTTGGAAAATTCGGTCAGCAAAAATTTGCCGTTTTTGCAGGAAATTGCCCTTTTTTTTGAACAGGAAGTACAACGGGTACGGGAAAAATACTGGACGGAGCGCCAAGGTGTTTATTTTTTTGCCGTGGAAGTCCTCAAAAACCATCCGGCGGCGAGTAACCTGCTGCACCGCTTGTTACAACCCTTTAATTTTACTTCCGATCAGATTGGAAACCTGTTGCAAGCAATAAAAAATGGCCAACCCGGAAAATTTTTCTATTCCGAAGAATACCAGATGTTGCTAGATCGTGTAACTTTAGTGATCGAAAAAAAGCGGGAAGCGAATGATGCCTCGATCTGGATTCCCGCCGATCAATTTGAAGTCGCTCTTCCATCAGGTCTTTTTATCCTCGTACACCATCAGGAACCGCCAACAACCTATTCAGTCGACGTCAATACCGCGTGGATCGACGCTGCTGAGTTGCGTTTTCCGCTCGAGTTGCGGCATTGGCGGGCCGGCGACGTGTTTTGTCCGCTGGGCATGGGCGGTCGGCGGCGCAAGTTACAGAATTTTTTGAGCGACCAAAAAATTGACCGTTTCACCAAAAAAAGCTTGTGGTTGCTGGTCAATGCTGATGGACGCATCATTTGGGTAGTAGGTTTTAGACTTGATGAACGCTTTAAAGTACAGGCTTCAACCACAGCAACGGTAGAAATTTCAATTACATATATTCAAAACCCGAAGACATGAAAAAATGGATGTTTACTTTATTGGGAGTTTGCGCCTTCGCATGGCTGAGCGCGCAGGAGCTTACGGTTCCCAAAACCCAGCGCAGCATTGTGACCAAACTGTCGGCTACTTGGTGTCCTATTTGTGGCACCGCTTCTTGGGATGCCTATGAGCGCCTGCTAACGGTGAATTCTAAAAATGCCCTGGTGGTGTCTATGCACCGCAGCACATCGAGTAGATTGTATTCTCCTACTTCGACGGAAATTTTGGCCAATTTCGAAACAACCTTTAGTCAGCCTTGGTTTTACGTCAATGCCAAGCTGTATGGTCAGGGTAGTGCAGCCGATGAATCCACCATCAAAACCGAGGTAGACAATGTCGCTAAAACCGTACCCATCGCCCAAACTGCCATGCGGGCGGTGTTCAAACCTGGAACCCGCGAAATTACCTTATCAAGCAAAGTAGAATATTTCCAGACAGTCAATGCTGATTTGTATTTAGCGTTTTACTTGATTGAAAAACAAGTGATAGAAGAGCAAGAAAGTCGCTCGCCCACGGCAGTACACAAGAATGTATTGCGCACTTCATTGACGCCTTCTACTTTTGGTTCTCAGATTGCTTTTGCTGGTAAGACATTGACTATAAGTACCAATGCGACAGGGGAATTAAAATACATTCTATCCCCAATGTTCAAACCGGAGAACATCACCATCGCCGCCGTTATTTGGCGCAAAATTGGCAGCAAATACGAATTGGTCAATGTCAATACCCTGGAAACCGTAGAAACTACTACGGCGGTAGAAGATCCGCAATTGGCTGCTGGTTTTAGTGTGGCGCCCAATATTTTGAGTGATCAAACCTGGGTAAAAGCCGAATTGCCTACTGCGGGGAAACAAGTGGAAGTGGCGATTTTTAACCTATTTGGCCAACAAGTGCGCACCTTACACCGCGGCGCATTGGCAGCAGGAAGCTACCAATGGAGTTTGCAGCGCGGCGATTTAACAACCAGCGGTTTTTACATCGTACGGGTAATGGTTGATGGGCAATTTGCGGTAAAAAATCTTCTAGTTCCTTAAATGCTCGACTTAGATCTAACCCGTTTTCAGGATCGGGTACAAATAAAAATGGAGCAAGACAAACGCCTTGTCTTTGATCCCATTCGCAAAAAATGGCTGACGCTCCAACCAGAAGAGTGGGTGCGTCAGCTTTTTTTGCAGTATTTATTGACGGAAAAAAACTACAACGTCAACCGCATTCGGGTGGAAATGGGCATCAAAATCAACGGTCTACTACGCCGCTGTGATGTTGTGGTTTTCGATGATCAAATGAACGTTTTCCTGTTGGTAGAATGCAAAGCCCCCAACGTTGCGGTCAATCCCGAGGTGTTTCATCAATTAGCCATGTACAATCTTCCTTTACAGGTGCCTTATCTGTTGATGACCAATGGGTTGGATACGGTAATTTGCGCCATCCACCCCGACAAACAATCTTACGAAATGCTGGATGAGGTGCCGCTCTGGCCTGGTCGCTGAAATGAAATAGATCTCCGCGCAATAATCCCTACATTTTTCTAAATTGCGTTCAATTCGACTGACGGCGATGGAGCTGAAGGAGATCAGAAATTAGGTTTTTCCTCTTTTTGCCTCCCAGACCATCAGTCATTCATTTATTGCACTAACCAGATGACCAAAGAAACCATTTTAATCACCGGCGCCAACGGCCAGATCGGCGTGGTATTGGCGGAAGCATTGCGTCAACTGCATGGCCGGGATGCGGTCATTACCACCGACATCAACGGCGTGGTGACCGAAGAGCGCGGTCCTTTTGAGATCCTTGATGTACTCGATGCAAAGCGCATGTCGGAACTCATACAACAGTATCAAGTCACGCAGATTTACCATTTAGCCGCCATTTTATCCGCCCGCGGCGAGCAAAATCCCAAATGGGCCTGGGAAGTCAACATCGGCAGTTTATTTAATGTGTTGGAAGCGGCAAAAAACCATGGTTTGCGGGTGTTTTACCCTAGTACAATCGCGGTTTTTGGCGCCAATACGCCCAAAGACCTTACCCCGCAAGAAACGGTCACCGAGCCAGCCACTGTTTATGGCATCAGCAAAGCAGCGGGTGAAAACTGGTGTCAATACTATTTTGAAAAATACGGCGTCGATGTGCGCTCGGTGCGTTTTCCGGGGATCATTGGCTATCAATCGCTGCCAGGCGGCGGTACCACTGATTATGCGGTGGAGATTTTTCACCGGGCGGTGCAAGGGGAGGCCTATTCCTGTTTTTTAGCGCCCGAAACCCGTTTGCCGATGTTGTACATGGATGACGCCATTCGAGGCATGTTGGATTTGATGCACGCCGATGCGGACAAACTTACGGTGCGTACCAGTTACAATCTGGCTGGCGTTTCGTTTACTCCAGCCGAGGTGGCGAGCGCCATTCAAAGCCATCTACCAGATTTCAAGGTGAGTTACGCGCCCGATTTTCGTCAAAAAATCGCCGAAAGTTGGCCGCGCAGCATTGACGACGCCGTTGCTCGTCGGGACTGGGGTTGGCGCCCGCAGTATGATCTGGCAGCAATGACAACGGATATGATCCAGCATTTGCAAATCAAATTGGCGGCGGTTTGATCCATTTTTTAAGCTAAAAAAACAAAAAACATATGTACTCAGTAAAATCCTCTTTGGCTCAAGAAATTCAGGAAATTCGCGAAGCCGGTTTGTATAAGGAAGAGCGGATCATCGTTACCCCACAAGGCGCGGAAATTGGCCTCAATACCGGTAAAGAAGTCTTGAATTTTTGTGCCAACAACTACCTGGGGCTGTCCGCCGATCCAGCAGTGGTCGAAGCCGCGAAGGAAGCCATTGATACCCATGGTTTTGGCATGTCTTCGGTGCGTTTTATTTGTGGCACGCAAGACATTCACAAAGAACTAGAAGCGGGCATTTCGCAGTTTTTGGGGATGGAAGACACCATTCTGTATGCAGCAGCTTTTGATGCCAATGGCGGACTGTTCGAGCCCTTGTTGGGCGCCGAAGACGCCATTATCTCCGATGAGCTCAACCATGCCTCGATCATCGACGGTATTCGTTTGTGTAAGGCGGCCCGTTTTCGCTACAAACACAACGACATGGCCGATTTAGAAGCCAAATTGCAAGAGGCCGGCACCGCTCGCCGCAAACTGATCTCCACCGATGGTGCATTTTCGATGGACGGCACCATTGCCCAGTTGGACAAAATCTGTGATCTGGCCGAGCAATACAATGCTCTGGTGATGATCGATGAGTGTCATACCACTGGCTTTTTGGGGAAAACCGGTCGCGGTACCCACGAATACCACAACGTGATGGGGCGGGTTGACATCATCACCGGTACGCTGGGTAAGGCGATGGGCGGTGCATCGGGCGGATTTACGGCAGCCAAAAAAGAAATTGTGGACATTTTACGTCAGCGCTCACGGCCCTATTTGTTTTCGAATACCGTTGCACCATCGATTGTCGGCGCTTCGTTAAAGGTGCTGGAAATTCTTTCCGCTTCAACCACTTTGCGCGATAAACTCGAAGCGAATACCCAATATTTCCGGAAAGCCATGACGGCTGCGGGTTTTGACATCATCCCGGGCGAGCACCCCATTGTGCCGATCATGTTGTATGATGCAAAATTGGCGCAGACTTTTGCTGCACGTTTATTGGAAGAAGGGATTTACGTGATCGGTTTCTTTTTTCCAGTGGTACCTCAGGGCAAGGCACGGATACGCGTACAGCTCTCGGCCGCGCACGAGCAAGCGCACCTGGAGCAAGCGGTGGCCGCGTTTACAAAGGTAGGAAAGGAATTGGGGGTGATTTAATTATTGGATTTAAATCCGCTCGCGTCATACTTCTTGAAATTTTGTTTTTTGAGAGAAAAAACCTTCCAGGTCTTGCATCTGGAAGGTTTTTTCATTCAAAAAAATGACAAGTTATTATACTCCCATTACCAATCGATTTTTGTTGCTACATTTTATTATGGAAAAACTATATTCGTAAAACATTAATTAGGATTCTAATTTAAGCGTAATGCTATTTCCAAGTCATTTTTTGTATATTGTTCAAACCTTTAACCTTATTACAAAAAAATAAAATTGCTAACATGAAAAATGTAGTGACATCCATCTATGCCCAAATGGTTTACATGATTGGGATGGGATTGGGTTTTTTATTAACTCCCAACATTGTTTTAGGCCTATTTGGGATTGAAAGTACTTCAGAAATCTGGATTAGAGTTTTGGGTGCTTTGGTTTTAGTCTTTTCTAGTTTTTACTACGTAATGGCAAAACATGAATTTCTTCCCTTGATTAAGATCAGTGTCTGGGAGCGTTTTTTGTTTTGCTCGATATTGGTGGTTTTTGCTTTGCTTCAAATGGGGCCAGTAACTTTTTACCTTTTTGCAGCTTTAGAGATAGGATTGGCATTATGGACTCTAATGGGGTTGCGTCGCACTAACTTATAAACTGATGAAAAAAACCTTCCAAGTTCCCGATGGACCTGGAAGGTTTTAGAGCTTGTTCAGGATTCTGGTTCGATGGCGTAGTGAGCTAAAATTTACACCAATGAGGCACAAAAAGCGGAGTGTAGCAGCGCTACTTGAGCATTTTTGTAACGAAATTGGTGTGAATTTTGGCCATTTGTAGCTCGAACCAGAATCCTGAACAAGCTCTTAATATCAAATTACAACCAATGTTTCCGTTTGAACCAAAACCAAATTAAAACAGAAATCAAAACCATCAACATTAAAGAAGCAGGGTAGCCCCAGGCTTGGTTCAATTCTGGCATGTGCTCAAAGTTCATGCCGTAAATGCCCGCGATGAAAGTTAGGGGCATGAAAAATACCGAAAAAATAGTAAGGATTTTGACGATATCGTTGTTGCGTTGCGCCGCAATGGACAAGTAAGAGTTGAGTAAGTTGACAATGTCATCGCCAATTTGATGGTAAACCACTTCGGTTTTAGTATGCAAATCTTTGACATCCTGGAGGGCGGCGCGATCTTTTTTGGTGGTATGGATCTTACTGACCACATCGGTTGATAAGTAAAGGATGTTCCTACAAACGGCCGCTTTACGTTTGAGGTAGTAGAGATCCTCTTGCAAATTGGGGATTACTTCTTTCAAAAAAATCCGACTTTCGTAGGTTTCGATCTCGGTTCGCAAGTCGCGCGATTGGTGTTCGTAAGTATGCAGCACGTACCAGACAATTTTCACGATGGTTTCGATGGGTGAAGTAACATGTTTGGTAGCAATGTATTTCGACTTGATCTCTTCCATGAAATGCAACGGAAGCCGATGAATGGTGATCAAAAAATCAGTCCCAAAAAATAAGGCTATTTTGCTGGTGTAATCTTGAACGGTTTGTTTGTGATCGCCTGCGCCTGGACTAAAAAGTCGAAGAATGATAAAATTGAGGTTGTCGTCAATTTGTTCAAACTTGGGTAGGTGATCAGGCTCCAAGCAATCTTTAACCGCGTAGTGCGGCAAATTGAAATCCGTAGCAATTTGATCCAATTCCACGGGTTTGGGTTCGGTAATATCCATCCATTGAAAATCTCCTTCAATTCCTTTGGCAATAACGCATTCGATCATCTTCTTGTAGTTGTACTTTGGTTTAGAGCTTGTTCAGGATTCTGCTTCGAGCTGTAAATGGCCAAAATTCACACCAATTTCGTTACAAAAATGCTCATGTAGCGCTGACCTGCCCCCGATGAATCGGGGGTACACTCTTTCCGATAAAATCGGAACTTTTCAACGCTTTTTGTGCCTCATTGGTGCAAATTTTAGCTCACTACGCCATCGAACCAGAATCCTGAACAAGCTCTTATACTTCGGATTGGGATGGAAAGTAACTTCTGGTAACAAGTCTAAAAAAATTCAGGGAGAACAAAAAATCAAAGGGCTCATCTTTTGCAAGACAAGCCCTTTTTTATCAAATTAACCTATTTTGAGATAAACAAAGTCTTTTGTTACAGTTTAATGATGCGTAAGGTTTGTACACCATTGCCTGATTGAATGCGACAGAAATAATAGCCGGCATCCAAATTGCTACCATCCAATTGGAATTGGTGATCACCCGCAGGCATGTTTTGGCTAGTGATTACTTGCAATTCGCTTCCCAAGGTATCAAACAAACTAACCCGAATGTAAGCGGCTTCGGAGGTACGGAACTGTAGGGTAGCGGTGTCGCGGAATGGGTTGGGATAAATGTTCAAACCAGTTGCTTCGATGATGGTTTCATCAACAGCAGTAGCCACCGCACAATTTTTGAGAATTGGGAGTTTGGTGAAGTTGTTGTAGAGCAATGTTTTTACACTATCGGTTGAAACACCAAACCAGTCTACCAAGATAGAACCGTAAATATCGCGGAAATCCGTCTGCATGGCTACGCCCTCCTGAGGTTGCAGTTTATCAGCGATAGTAGGGTTTTTGCCCAGAATCTGCTGACTGACGCATGAGCCAAACAAAAATAATGGTGCAGCAGTACCGTGGTCGGTACCTCTACTGTTGTTGGAAGCAATTTGGCGGCCAAACTCCGAGAACGTCATGCCGATTACCCGCTCTTCTAATTTTTGTAAACGGAGATCTTCCTGAAAAGCGGCAACCGCTTCGGAAATTTGTTTAAGAAGAGTTGCTTGTTGACCAATGGTATTATCGTTAATATCTACTTGGTTGGCATGGTTATCAAAACCGCCGATACGCACAACGTATACATTGGTTTTTAATCCGCCAGCGATCAAAAGTGCAACATTTTTTAGCTGTCCAGCAATGGTAGTTTGCGGGTAGGTGGCTAGGTTTTTAGCCTTGTTGGCAGCAGCAGTAATTACCTTGGAGTAGGAATTGGATTGCGAGATCGATGTTCTTAAGAAATCCAATTCTTTGCCATATAAGGTATTTGTGTCGGCAGTGCTGCCCCCTTGGTTCAATAAACTCAATGAAAGAGGATCGGTAAGGGTAAGGCTAAAGTTAACCACCGTACCTTGACAAGTTTCCGATTCGCTGCTGCCAATGGTAATCGCGAAGGGATCGGGGTAGTCTTTGTTGGGGTAAGTATCGGGGTATTCAGGATAGTTGGTTTGAAAATAACGTCCCATCCAACCGGTGTTCAAATATTCATTGGCGCCAGATCCTGAACTCCAAATATCGGTAGAGCGGAAGTGCGAGCGGTTTTGGTTAGGATAACCTGCACTGTGTACTACGGTTAGTTTTCCATCGGTAAACAGTTTTTGCATACCGGGCATGGCAGGGTGAATGCCCAGATTATTGGTCAATTTCAATGCCTTGGTTTCAGGAATCAAGATATTGCTCCGTACCTTGGATAAATTGCTATACTGATCTAAAGGGAGCACCATCCCAAGACCATCGTTGCCACCCGCCATTTGGATGAGCACGAGCACTTTGTCGTTTCCTGGCGCCATGCCAGAAAAAAGGGATGATCTAGCATGGGCGCCTATTCGCATGCCATTGAGAAATAGGGGTAAGGTTATGGTTGCGCCACTGGCGAGGAATGATCTTCTTTTCATAAGGAAGACAGTTGTTCGATTTTTGAATAAAATTTTGTCTTTACAGATGCTCTTAGCCCAAAAAGTATTCTGGCATGTTGAGCATGGCTTTCACCAAAAGCCTCAATTTGAGTTCCACGGCTTGGCGGAGAACTTTATCATCTGGTTTGTTAATGAATGCGGCGTATTCGTTGGTCCATTCGTAATCGGGTACCCCATTTAGCAATACATCTTTTAAGTAAGCATATTGACCATCAGCTAGCGGCTGGGGCAAGATCGCTTTAGTCATGTCCTTGATCATGGCAACTGGGTTTCCTGGATCATCCAGCTTGGCAATAAAACCCAAAACATCGAGGTACAATTTGACGCCGTTGAGGTTAAGACCGGCGTAGGTCAAAGCGTCAGTGAACCTCATGCGAGCAATCAGCGTCGTGACGTTGATCCAAATTCGGTTAAAAACCGGCGCCTGATAATAGGCTTTCCATCCAGCAACATCGGGTGGGGCAAAATACTCCATTTGCTGAGGCGCAATCGTCAAAAACAAACTGTAAAGCGTACGGTATTTGGCTAAAGTATCGGTCGGGATATTCCAACCAAACTCACGTATTGCACCCAAGCTAAATTCGAGCGGGTTTTTTATGATCAAACCTAAATTTTGGGCATCAAAAAAATGCGCGCTGCTCAATAATGCCCGTAGTGCTGGAGCAATATCATAATTGTTTTTCACCAACAATTGTGCCATAGGTTGAATGACGTTGGTCTCTACGTCGGCAGTGATTTGGTAAAAAACAAAATAGCGGTACAACTTGCGAGAAATAAAACGTGCAACCTCGTCTTTGGAGAAGATGATGTCCACCACATCGGCATACTCCTTATCCAGGTTGTTGTTGATGACTTTTGAATCAAAACGGGCAGAAAGCGTTTTGGTCTTGGTATCATGTGAAGCAGCTTTAAAGGTAGAACCCACGCTAACCGTTGGATCGCTTGAACGATATCCCGTGTCGCGCCAACCAGTCATTGCTCGGGCAATTTCTTTTACATCCGTTTCTGTATAATTGGTATAATCGCCAGGGCCAGCTAAAACTCCTTTGCCAATGGTAAATAATTCGAGCAATTCGCGGGCATAGTTTTCATTGGGCGCCGCACTTGAATTTTGATTGCCGTTGAGGAAGATCAACATGGTGGGGTCAATAGTAATTTTTTTGACCAGATCTCTGAAGTTACCAAGCGCGTTTTGTCGCAAAGTATCAATATAAACGTAATAAAACTTAGGATCACCAAGTCCATTGACCGAGAAATGATTGTGCCAAAAAAGGGTCATTTTTTCACGCAATGAAACCGTACTCGTATCCAGTAGCAATTCAGTGGTCCAAGCCCGCAAACTGCGGTCGCGGTAAGCCATATTGCTGATCTGTTTATTGGCATCGAGCAAGTAAACAGCGTTGATCCAAGTAGAACCCACTGGTACAATCGGATCTGTACCATCGTAATTGATGGGAGGCCCCGGAAGTGGCTGCGTCTTAAACAAGTCGTCCAATAATGTTTTTAGATTTTGGCTAGCGTAGTTTTTGATCTGTACGTGGGTAGCGCCAAAGGTAGCACGCCGCAACAAATGCGCGGCTTGATCGTACCCCCAAGTCCCGGTATAAGGTTCAAGACCGGCAACCGGCGGGGTTGGTCCAAAAATATTTTGAGCCCGTGCTTTTTTTTCAGTTTTTTGCCCCACGAGCAGGGCAATAGTTGCTCTCCTGTCCATAAATTATTGTTTTATAGGTGAAATCGAATGAAATAATATCAAGCTCCAAACAATCCCAATGAAATTGTTTGAAAATTATTTAATTGCAATGGATTGGTTATCAAATATTTAGTAAGCGGAGAATAAAAAGTGTTAAAAAGCAGAGTGGACAGGATAAATTTAGAGCTTGTTCAGGATTCTGATTGGATGGCGAAAACAATAAAAGGAATTTTAAAATCACAATCTTCGACTCCTTTTTCTCAACAAGGTTTAAAGCCTAAACCAGGAATTGTCAGTTTGAAACTGATTCAACCACCCCAACTCAAAATGGATGATTAAAATGATCAAAGCTTGAATTTTTAACCTTGAAGGGGGGCGTCTTGGACACCCAATTTTTTTGTAGTAGCTGTTGAACAATTCGAGCCCAGTAATGGCTGGCGATTGACCAACGAATGGATAAGCATTAAACACCTTTACAATACCTTTCGTTGAGGAGCGATACAACAGTTGTTTGGCGCGTTAAAAAAAACTCGATACTTATACTTCGCGTCGTCAAGTTTCGAGCATGAAAAATAACGATCTGGTTCAGGTAAAGGACAACTTTTTTTCAAATCTAAATCTCTTGTCATCCTAAAATTCACCACAGAAAATCCACCACAGATTCACAGATTCTTATCGCCTTCGGCGTAAGCGCGATTCCACAGATTGAACAAATCCCCAATCTGTGGAATCGCGCTTGTGATGCATCACAAGAATCTGTGGAATCTGTGAATCTGTGGTCGATCATCTTTGCGCGTAGTTTATTTTAAGCGTTAATCAAGATAAATCTCCAAAATTTAATATTTTCCTATGCTTAAAACTTGACAGTGTTAAGTATATCAATTAAACTTGGTCATGAAATAATAGACCATATATACTTTCATTATTAAGACCATACATCAGGGAGAACAAAAAATCAAAGGGCTCATCTTTTGCAAGACAAGCCCTTTTTTCATCAAATTAACCTATTTTGAGATAAACAAAGTCGTTTATTACAGTTTAATGATACGCAAGGTTTGTACACCGTTGCCGGATTGAATGCGACAAAAATAGTAGCCGGCATCCAAATTACTGCCATCCAATTGGAATTGGTGATCACCCGCAGGCATATTCTGGCTGGTAATGACTTGCAATTCGCTGCCCAAAGTATCAAACAAACTGACGCGAATGTAAGCGGCTTCGGCAGTACGGAACTGTAAAGTAGCAGTGTCGCGGAATGGGTTGGGATAAATGTTCAAACCAGTTGCTTCAACGATGGTTTCATCAACAGCAGTAGCCAATGCGCAATTTTTGAGAATTGGGAGCTTGGTAAAGTTGTTGTAGAGCAAAGTTTTTACTTTTTCCGGAGTCACTCCAAACCAATCGACCAAGATAGAACCGTAAATGTCGCGGAAATCCGTCTGCATGGCTACCCCTTCTTGTGGTTGTAATTTATCAGCAATAGTAGGGTTTTTGCCAACAATTTTTTGATTCACACAAGAACCAAACAAAAACAAAGGGGCAGCAGTACCGTGGTCGGTACCTCTACTGTTGTTGGAAGCAATTTGGCGGCCAAATTCCGAGAAGGTCATGCCGATCACCCGTTCTTCTAATTTTTGCAAACGCAAATCTTCCTGGAAAGCAGCAACCGCCTCTGAAATTTGTTTCAATATGGTTGCTTGTTGACCAATGGTGTTATCGGTAATATCTACTTGGTTAGCGTGGGTATCAAAACCCCCAATGCGCACAACGTAAACATTGGTTTTTAGTCCGCCAGCGATCAAAAGCGCAACGTTTTTCAACTGCCCTGCAATGGTAGTTTGCGGGTAAGTAGCTAGGTTTTTGGCCTTGTTGGCTGCCGCCGTAATCACTTTGGAGTAGGAATTGGATTGGGAGATAGAAGTTCTTAAATAATCCAATTCTTTGCCGTACAACGTTTTCATATCAGCAGTGCTGCCCCCTTGATTCAACAAACTCAAAGAAAAAGGATCGGTAAGCGTAAGGCTAAAGTTCACAATGGTACCCTGACAAGTTTCCGATTCGGTGCTGCCAATGGTAATGGCAAAAGGATCGGGGTAATTGTTATTGGGGTAAGTATCTGGGTATTCAGGGTAGTTGGTTTGAAAATAACGCCCCATCCAACCGGTGTTCAAATATTCATTGGCGCCAGATCCCGAACTCCAAATATCGGTAGAGCGGAAGTGCGAGCGGTTTTGATTGGGATAACCAGCACTGTGTACAACCGTTAATTTCCCATCGGTGTACAATTTTTGCATGCCGGTCATCGCCGGGTGAATACCCAGATTATCGGTCAATTTCAATGCCTTGGTTTCAGGAATCAAGATATTGCTTCTTACTTTGGACAAATTGCTGTATTGATCCAAAGGGAGCACCATCCCAAGACCGTCGTTGCCACCCGCCATTTGGATGAGCACCATTACTTTGTCGTTTCCTGGCGCCATGCCAGAAAAAAGGGATGATTTAGGATGGGCGCCTATCCGCATGCCATTGAGAAATACGGGTAAGGTTATGGTTGCGCCAGCGGCGAGGAAAGATCTTCTTTTCATAAGGAAGACAGTTGTTCGATTTTTGAATAAAATTTCGGCTTAACAGGTGTGATTCAACTAGCCCAAAAAGAATTCGGGCATGTTGAGCATGGCTTTGACCAGATTCCTCAATTTGACTTCCGCACCTTGGCGGGCAATTTTATCATCGGGTTTTGCAAGGAATGCAAGGTAAGCGTTCGTCCATTCGTAATCTGGAGCGCCCTTCAGTAGTACATCTTTTAAGTAAGCATATTGACCGTCGGCCAAAGGTTGGGGTAAAACGGCCTTTGTCATGTCTTTGATCATGGCAACTGGGTTGCCGGGATCATCCAGTTTGGAAATAAAGCCCAATACATCAAGACTCAATTTGACGCCGTTGAGATTAAGGGTGTTGAAGGCCAATGCATCAGTATACTTCATGCGGGCAATCAGTGTCGTGACATTGATCCAAATCCGATTGAAAACCGGAGCTTGGTAATAGGCTTTCCAACCCGCAACATCGGGCGGTCCGAAATAAACCATTTGTTGTGGTGCAATGGTCAAAAATAAACTGTAAAGGGTGCGGTATTTTCCAAGCGTATCGGTAGGAATGTTCCATCCAAACTGACGGATTGCTCCTAAGCTAAATTCAATCGGGTTTTTGATGATCAATCCTAAATTTTGGGCATCAAAAAAGTGCGCACTGCTCAATAAAGCCCGTAATGCTGGAGCGATATCGTAATTGTTTTTTACCAACAATTGTGCCATGGGTTGAATGACATTGGTCTCTACATCGGCAGTGATTTGGTAAAAAACAAAATAGCGGTACAATTTGCGCGAAATGAAACGCGCCACTTCGTCTTTGGTGAAAATGATGTCCACTACATCGCCGTATTCCTTATCCAGGTTATTGTTGATGACCTTTTTATCGAAACGGGCAGAAAGGGTTTTGGTCTTGGTATCATGAGAAGCAGCTCTAAAGGCTGAACCTACAGCTACCGTGGGATCAGTTGAACGGTACCCGGTATCGCGCCAACCCGTCATTGCTCGTGCAATTTCTTTTATATCAGTTTCAGTATAATTGGTGTAATCACCTGGGCCGGCTAAAGGTCCTTTGCCAATGGTAAACAACTCGAGCAATTCGCGGGCGTAGTTTTCATTGGGTGCTGCGCTTGAATTTTGATTGCCGTTGAGGAAGATCAACATGGTGGGGTCAATGGTAATCTTCTTGACAAGGTCTTTAAAGTTACCCAGCGCGTTTTTTCGTAGGGTATCAATGTAAGTATATAAAAATTTAGGATCAGCAATACCGTTGACTGAGAAGTGATTGTGCCAAAAGAGAGTCATTTTTTCTCTTACGGAAACGTTACTGGTATCCAGTAACGATTCCGTAGTCCATGCCCGCAAACTGCGATCGCGATAACCCATATTGCTGATCTGTTTGTTTGCATCAAGTATGTAAACGGCATTGATCCAAGTAGAACCTACCGGAACTACTTCATCGGTACCATCGTAATTAATGGGCGGTGCAGGAAGCGGCTGTGATTTAAACAGATCATCCAATAATGTTTTTAAATTCTGTCCTGCATAGTTTTTGATCTGTACAGGGGTAGCGCCAAATGTAGCTCGGCGCAGCAAATGTGCAGCTTGATCATAACCCCAAGCGCCGGTGTACGGCTCAAGGCCGGCAACTGGCGGGGTTGGCGCAAATAGGTCTTGAACCTGCGCTTTTTTTTCAGTAGTCTGCCCCATGAGCATGGCAATAGTTGCTCTTCTGTCCATAAAGTATCGGTTTGTGATTAGGTTATATCAAATGAATAAAAAACACACACTTCAAACGATTCTAATAGGGTCGTTTGAAAGTGTTTAGAAATAATATATTGTTTCTCAACTATTTAATGTACAGCGTATAGGAAGTTTGCAAAAACTGAGTGGAGGGGTCAACTTGAATTAGTACCACATAAAAATAGAGCCTTTTTATGTTTTATACGAATAAAACGATAAAAGGATTTTTTTAATTCGCGGCTTTAGACTTTTTTTTCCCAACAAGGTTTAAAGACCCGACAAGGATTTGCTAAATTTATTGCCAACAGCAAAACTGATCCAACTACCCCAACATAAAATGAATAATCAACATGATCAAAGCTTGTATTTTTAACCTCGAAGGGGTCATCTTGGACACCCAACCTTTTTTTATCGCTGCGCTTGAACAATTTGCGCCCCGCTATGGTTGGCAACTGACCAGCGAATGGAGTGAAAACGATCATCTTTATGGTGCTTTTCGTTTGGTAGCCATACAGCAATTGTTTAGCGAAGCGAACAAAACGCTCGATTCCCAACAGTTAACCGCGGTCATGGAAGAAATAGACCATTGGATGGAACGCGAAATGGCTGAAGTGACGCCAGATCATGTCTTGGATGGCGTGGTGAATTTCATCAAAGAACTCAAACACAAAGGGCTTACGCTGGGTATTGTTTCCCCTTATCCCAATACTCGCAAATTGTTAAACCGGTTGCAACTGACGCATCTTTTTTATGCGGTGAACGAGTCAACTGCTCCCTCCTGGTCGCCAGTTCCGCTGAGTGTGTATGAACAAACGGCGCAAGAGATGAACATGCGGCCTGATCAAACCATCGTTTTTGAACATTCCAAAGACAACGCTGCCGTATTGGATGATTTTTTTGTAGTTGGTGTCGGCAAGGCTGATGATTTGCAAGATGAATCCGATTTGGTGATCCCAAATTTTGAAAGTCAACGGTTTCTGAAAATATTATCAGTATTGGGTGCTGGCTAGTTGCCGCGGATGATTGATATTGTTATCGGTTTTTCGGGTCTGTTCAAAAAAAATTATACCTTGGGCGCGAATTAAGTAATGAGACGATAAATAATCCCGTCATGAAGAAAAATAGAGTGATTTGGATCGGCGCAGCAGTGGTAGCGCTCATTTTAGCTTTGATGTTTGCTTTTACACAGTGTAACCGGGTAAAAGGTCACCGCAACATTGGTTCTTTAACCGGAATCGATCAAAAAGGAACAGCCGCCGCCGCTATTACGCCCGGCAACTCTGAAGCTGTTCGTTTGTTGACGAATAACTACTGGGTTTTTGAGTTTTATGTAATTCCTATGGGGGAAAATAAACTCATTCCAGCTCGCCAAAACAAAGGCACCTGGTATCAATTTAGTCCAAATGGCACTTATATTGGCGGTCAATGGGGCGAAACCAAGGATGAAGGCAGCTGGTTCATCAAGGAAGCTAGTATTGAAGCGATGAACAAAATGGGGTATGCGCTCTATATTGATTCCGCCATCGACGACAACCGCGATATCGAATGGATCATCCAAGGTATTTCCAAAGCTGGCGATATGATGTCGTGGGTGAAAAATGTTGATAAGTCCCCTGATCCTACTCCGGGTGCGGTGAAAGCCATCAGTATGTTGTCCTTGCCATCGAAAGATCAGTTTGGGATTACGGAATAATTGATTCTAATTCCATACCGAAAAAAAGGGCGGAATCATTTGTATGTGATTCCGCCCTTTTTTATTGAAATATATACTTCGCGTCGTCAAGTTTCGAGCATGAAAAATAACGATCCGGTTCAGGTAAAGGACAACTTTTTTTCAAATCTAAATCTCTTGTCATCCTAAAATTCACCACAGAAAATCCACCACAGATTCACAGATTCTTATCGCCTTCGGCGTAAGCGAGATTCCACAGATTGAACAAATCCCTAATCTGTGGAATCTCGCTTGTGATGCAATCACAAGAATCTGTGGAATCTGTGAATCTGTGGTCGATCATCATTTGACGGAGTCAATTATTCGGCGTTAACCCAGATAAAACTAAAAATTGTAAAATTTTCCCATACTCGAAACTTGACAGCGTTAAGTATAACTTCTTATCCTTACATCCCCGTATTGCTCACAAACGCTACTTTCTTCCCATCGGGCGACCAAGAAGGGGTATTGATAGTGCCTTGTCCGCCAAACAAATACGCAATGACCTTGGGCGGTTGACTGCCATCCACCGGCATCATGCGCAAGTAAACGTGTTGGTAAAATGGATGATCATTGGGTTTTACATCTGGCAAGTAGGAAAGGAATACGATCCATTTTCCATCTGGCGAAATATGAGGAAACCAATTATTCAACTCATCATTGGTTAGGCGGGTTTGATCTTTGCCCTTGGCCGTCATGCGCCAGAGCTGCATGTACCCGCTACGCGTGGAGTTGAAGTAGATGTATTTGCCATCGGGGCTGTACTCCGAGCCATCGTCGTTTCCTGGCGTATTGGTCAGTTGAATTTCTTTGCCCCCTTTTGAAGGAACAACGTAAATGTCAAACTCGCCGTTACGCTGTCCAGTAAAGGTCAGCCATTTTCCATCGGGCGACCAGCCATGCAAGTAGGAGGGGCCAATGGGGGTAATCTGCGTGGGTTTTCCTCCAATAAGCGGCACCGTATAAATCATGGAACCAAATTTGGGATCGCCACTAGAACTGCTGAGTCCCAACATTTTTCCATCAAAAGAGATCACGTGGTCGTTGTTGTTTTTTTGGACAAAATCGGTGTTGAGCACCTCGGGCTTCAAAGTGGCAAAGTCCAGTCGATAAATCAAACCGCTTTTGTTGTAGATCAACCCCTTGTTGTCGGGCAACCAGTTGGGCGCCTGCATGCTAGTATTTTCAGAATAAAGTATTTGTCGATCGCCAGAAGCAAGGTCCAATAGCTCAATATGACTACCCAGATAATCTTTGTAAGGTACATAATCAGGTTTGGGAGGAATAACCACGCGCACATTGCTGAATTTGACTTGTTCCACCACGTCTTTGTTGTGGCTACAAACAAAAAGACCTGCATACATTTCATTAGGCAGACTAATATCCGGAACTTCGACAGTCCAAAACTCATCGCCAAACTGGGCCACCGATAGAAACCAGCGACCTCCTTTACGCTCAATTTGTAGCACATCGGGCATGTTCACCGGCGAGCGAACCTCTTCTACATTGCCGCCCGCAACTTTGCGGTATTGGATCGAGGTGAGGCCATCGCCATGAACAGTAGCGCAAACCATCGCCGCGCTGGTGTCCAAACTGGTGCGCACCATCCAACCAAATTTGCGGTGCGCGTCTACGCCTTTGCCTTGCAACACCCCACGCGCCTGCAGAATAAAATCACCGGTTTGTTTCTTCCAGGCGTAATGAAATTCGTCTTTTTTGAACCAAATATTGGCGCCAGCGCCTTCTAAAGTATACGTTTGCGAAGCGGCATCGTAGACAGTTTTTCCGCTATGCAGCACTGCGCCAACGTCGTTTTGTCCTTCAAAGATGCCTTGGGCGGATGTGAAATGACTCATGGTAACAATGGTGAAGAGTGACAGAATGATTTTTTTCATAGCAAAGCGATCTATTGTGGTGTGGTGTAGGTAAACTTGAAAATTAAGGATTTTTTTACTTTGGTTCAGTCCATATTAAAATGACGGATTATTTGAGCGGGCAACCTACTGGGAGGGATAGAATTTTAGCATTAAAAAGTTACCACCGCGGAATATTAAATTCTATTTTTCAGATGGAATTAGTTAGTTTTACAAAAAAAATTCAGCCATGCAATTCATGATATCTTTCCCAGCGGCCACCTATTCTTCTTGGCGGAATATTGCTTTATTGGTATTCAGCTACTTGTTGATCAGCGCTACGAGCGGCGATGATCCACAGTACATCGAATCGATCAAAACCTGGCATCAAAAACGGGAAGAAGCGCTCAAAAAAGAAGACGGCTGGTTGAATTTAGCTGGTTTGTATTGGCTGGAGCCAGGAAGCAATACCTTTGGCGGGGCGAGAACCAATGCCATCGTTTTTCCCAAAAACAAATGCGCCGAGTATTTAGGGAAGCTGATCTTGGAAAATGGCGAAGTATGGGTGGAATCGCCCTTGGAGGCCAATGTTTGGCAAGGCGAGCAGAAAGTTGAAAAAACAAAAATATTTGGAGCGGGAATAAAAGAACAGGTAATACTGAAACACCAATCTTTGCGCTGGTTCATCATCAAACGGGGCGACAAAATCGGCGTGCGGTTGAGGGATCTGGAAAGCCCAGCTTTGTTGTCATTCAAGGGCCTTGAAACCTACCCGGTTGACGGCAAATGGAAAGTAATCGCCAAACTAGAAACCACCACTACCGAACGCAAAATCCCGATTGTGGACGTGTTGGGACAAACGACTTTGCAGACCTCTCCGGGGACATTAGTTTTTAAACTCAAAGGAAAAACGCTGCGTTTGGATGCTGTGGAAAGTGAAGATAAGTTGTTTATCCTTTTTGCTGATAAAACCAATGAAAAGCATACTTACCCCTCCGGTCGGTTTTTGTATGCCGACAAACCAGATGCTAGCGGTAACACCATCCTGGATTTCAACCAATCCATCAACCCGCCTTGTGCGTTTACAGAATTTGCAACTTGTCCGCTGCCGCCTGCGCAAAACAACTTACAGCTGGCAATAACTGCCGGTGAAAAACGGTTTGGAAATCATGAATAATCTATAAATAACCATGAGTTCATTTGCCCAATTTAAAACCTATCTCCAACAAAAATCTTTTTTGAGCGAGGCGGATTGTCAGTTGTTTGAACCGTTTTTGCGCACTAGAAAAATAGCTGCCAAAACGAACTTTTTGGAAGAAGAAAAAGCCTGTCGGGAAATTGGCTTTATCAACTCCGGGGTTTTTCGCATGTACTACCTCATGGATGGCAAGGAGGTCAATAGCCACTTTTTTTTCGAAGATCAATTTGTGGTGGATTACCATAGTTTTTTGCAACATACCCCAAGTCGGTACTATATTCAAGCGCTGGAAGACGCCGAGATCGTTTGTTTTAACCTTGAAACTTTGGAGATGGCCTATCAGCAATCCAAAAACTGGGAACGATTTGGGCGCTTGATTGCCGAGCAAGCTTACACCACCACCACCAAACGGGTGGAAAGTTTCCTTTTTTTGGATGGCGAACAGCGTTACTTGCAATTATTGGAGGAAGAGCCCCAGCTTTTTGAGCGGATCCCATTGTACCACATTGCGTCCTACCTGGGTTTGGAAAGGGAGAGTTTGAGTCGTTTGCGCAAAAAAATTCGCGATCAAAAGTAATCTATAAGAGTGTGTTTGGATTTTTTATTCGCGCTGCAAATTTTGACTCACTACGCTTGCGAAGCGTACTTAACGCTGTCAAGTTTTGAGCATGGAAAAATATTAAAATTTGGAGTTTTATCTTTATTAACGCTTAAAAATTGACTGCGTCAAATGATTATCGACCACAGATACACAGATTCCACAGATTCTTGTGATTGCATCACAAGCACGATTCCACAGATTGGGTAGACGCGATGAATCGTGTCTCTACTATCTGTGGAATCGTGCTTACGCCGAAGGCGGTAAGAATCTGTGCAATCTGAGCAATCTGTGGTGTATTTTAGAATGACAATAGATTCAGATGTGAAAAACAGTTGTCCTTTTACGTGAACCGGATCGTTATTTTTCATGCTCGAAACTTGACGACGCGAAGTATAAAAATCTAAACACACCCTGAACGATTGTAACATTTGTCAATTTTTAAGCGGTCGTCAAGGCTGAACTTTGTGACATCATTCATCACCAAACAAAGTTTAGCAAAATGAAAACACGCATTTTTTCTTTATTCATTCTCCTTTTACTCACCGGTTGTTTTAGTTGTTCGAGTTCAAAAACGGCCATTGTTCCTTTGATGCCCAAGGCGCAAATTGAGGATACCTATACCATCATTTGGAACGGTGTAAGCGAGGCTTACCGCTATACCGACGGGCAATGGAAACGCGACGAAACCTACGATTATGTGTTTGACGTAATCCAAAAACGCTATCCAAATCAATGGAAATCAACGAAAAATTTGCACCGTTTGCATCCTGAATACGATGGTCGTGCCGGAGATCGCGATCAGGCCATGTATTTTGAACTCAATTATGCTGCGGCGGCCAATAATCAGTTGCAATCCATCATTCATGCTTCACTAGGGGAGGGGAGCGGAAAATCAGATAAGGAATTCCGCGAACAACAAATCGTGTTGCAGGTTAAAAACGTAAGCAGTTTTTCACCGTACAACAAAATTCGCATCACCCAACATTATCAATACGAATCAGGTATGTTGAAGGAAACCGTGGAACTCCTAAAAGAAAAAAATGGACAGGATACTCCGTTTATGAAAATGGAGGAAAAAGCGTACTTTTATGTGCGGGGTAAATTGGATAAGGCGCCGACGGTATTTTAAGAGTGTGTTTGGATTTTTTATTCGCTCTGCAAATGGCCAAAATTCACCCCAACTTCATTGCGAAAATACTCATGTAGCGCTGACCTGCCCCGACAAAGTCGGGGTACACTCTCCAGACTTTGTCGGGATTTTCAACGTTTTTCGCGCTTCGTTGGTGCAAATTTTGACTCATTTTCGCTTGCGAACTAAAAATCCAAACACACTTCAAGATCACATTACAACAATCGACAAGTCGTAAAACCAGTTTTACGCCTTGTCGATTGTTTTGAAAACCTGTTATGCATTATCACCCGTATTACTGCGAAGAGAACATTTGGCATTTAGCAAAAAAACTAAACCGTTCGGGCGCCGTTGTTTTGTATGTGTTGAATAAAAAAGATTACAGCAAATTCTATTGGCAAAAAACGGCGCTTTCCGCCACGTTACCAGTGTTTTGGGATTATCATGTATTGTATGCTGCGCCACTAAAATGCGGGCTGCGCATTTTGGATTTTGATACTCGCTTGCCTTTTTCCAGTTCTGCAAAATTGTATTGCAACCTTACATTTAATTTAGAAAAAGAAACACCCGATCCCAATTGCTTGGTCAGAATAATCAGCGCTGCAGAGTACGTGAAGCATTTTTTTTCCGCGCGCTCGCACATGCATACCAGCGCAGGTGTGAGCTTGTCGCCGCCGCCGCCTTGGGAGCCGATTACCGAGGGGGATCTGTTTTTTTCAACCCTGATTGACCCGAAAAATGAAGGAGTGGGCAAACTGATGGATTTGGCGTCTTTTTACCAATCCATTGATTTGAGTAAAATAAGTTTTTAAAGTTTTGTCCCTTCAAATCAACTCAGTATAATTGGGCTGTTTTTTTAACTAGCTCAAAATAAAATGAAAAGAACTTTTCGGATTGCTAAATATTTGGTGTTTGGTTTACTAGCCATTGCGCTCCTTGCTTTCATTGGCTTACTGGTATTTTATCAAGTCAATTATCAAAAAACTCCGCCACCGCCTACTTTGGTTGCCGCGCCAAGCCTGAATAAACCGTTGGCCAACCCAGAACGTCCCATCCTTTTGCCGATCCCTAAAAAAATAAACTGGACGGGCGGGCATTTCACACTGCCGCAATCGTTGCGTTTTTCTGCACCCCCTGAAGATGTTGAAGCCATAAAAAAAATAACCCAGATTCAATTGCACCGGGAAGGGATCGCTGCTGCTGGCGGCATCATTCAATGCGTGAAAAAAAGCGATTTGGCGGAACAAGCCTACCGTTTGACGGTCACGCCAACCAAAGTGCTCATTGAATACCACGACCAGCCGGGGTTGTTCTACGCTTTTACCACGCTCAAACAACTGGCTAGTCAAGCAAAAGATCAAATACCGGGTGTGCAAATCAAAGATCAACCCGATTTAAAAACCCGTGGTATAATGCTTGACATCAGCCGCAATAAAGTACCAACCTTAAAAACCCTACTGGGCATGGTTGATTTTCTGGCAGACTTGAAATACAACCACTTGCAATTGTATGTGGAAGGTTTTTCATTTGGCTACCCTTCCTTTAAAAAACTGTGGCAGGAAACGGAGACGCCTTTGTTGCCTGAAGAAATACGACAACTGGACGCTTATTGCAAAGACCGCTACATTGAATTGGTGCCTAACCAAAATTGCTTGGGACATATGGCGGATTGGTTGGAAACGGAGGAGTACAAAGACCTAGCGGAATGTCCGGAGGGATATCGCTTACTAGGGCTGGTGTATATGAAAACAACGCTTTCACCCACCAATCCCAAAACATTACAACTGGTCAAAGAAATGAGTGAAGATTTGTTGCCCAATTTTAGTTCTAACAAATTCAATGTCAACCTTGACGAGCCTTTTGAATTGGGAAAAAGCAAAAAACGCCGGATTGATGACCCTAAGGAAGTTGCTAAATTGTACATGGATTATGCCAAAAAACTAAATACCTATGTCAACAGCAAAGGGAAAACCATGTTGATGTGGGGGGATGTAGTATCGCGCAATCCCGAGATCATTCCGGAAATCCCTAAAAATATCACCTTATTGGAATGGGGTTACGAAGCCGATCACCTGTTCAAAACCTTTTGTCCGCGCTACCAAAAAGCCGGGTTGCACTACATGGTTTGTCCGGGAACCAGCTCCTGGTCCAGTTTTACCAGTCGCCTGGAAAATATGATGGCCAATGTGGAAAACGCGGTAGGCAATGGCGTCAAATACGGCGCCGATGGCATGGTGACGACCGATTGGGGCGATTTTGGTCATTTGCAATACCTCACAGTGAGCTATGCGGGTTTGTCATATGCTGGGGCATTGAGTTGGAATTTTGCCAGCAAAGACCAGGTTCCACTGGGCGATTATTTGAGTCGCGAAGTGTTTAAAGACAAAACCGGAACGATGGGCGATGTGGTAATGGAATTGGGGCGCTATCGTCAATTTGAAGAGTACCCCATAATTTCCATGACCACAACCGGCATGTCGTATATGTTTGGCATTTTGGATAAATCAATGAATCGTGCCATTTTTCTCAAAATGCAATCGGGTATTTCTGATTTAATTCCTATGGATGACGAAATGCGGACTAAAATGGCCAATGATTACCAGCATCCTAAAGTGTATAATTATCCTGCTATTTTAGATTTTGTAGCTAAACAAGAAAAAAGATTGCTACAAACACATTTGGATCGTCCAGATAGTACCCTGATTCATGATGAGTACAAAAATGCGATTCGCATGATCCGCTTGGGTTGTGCCATAAAACGCTTCAATTATTACCATCAGCAACAATCTACTTCAGAAAATAAAGCTTTGCTGATGGAGATGAAAACGCTGTGTGCCACCATCCTGAGTGAGCACGAGCGGGTGTGGATGCAACGCAACAAACGCAGTAGGATCGACCTGAGCAGTGCTTCGTTGGAAAAAATACAAAACCAAGTCAACGATCAGTTGGCGCGCCAAGATCAATTGGGGGTAGTTCGTTGGGTGAAAAACAGCATGGATGAAGTGATTGCAGCGGCGGGGAGTTTGTATTTGAAGTAGAAAAACAGTCATTTGCAAAAATCAACACCCGACAAGGGCATTAGCCTTTGTTGGGTATTGCCCTTGAAAAAGACAACATCATTCCTGCTGTATTGAACAAAGCCAATTTCAATGCTTACAAAGACGCTGGCAGTCGGAAGGTATTCAAGGAGTTTAGCAATCGCGGCCATTTTATTTGCGGCGAACCAAATTGGGAAGAGGTTGCGGAATATGTTGCAGGTTGGTTGGGTAAGGAATAGTTTATTGGAGATTTAAAACAAAATTCATAATTGTGTAGAGAATCAAACATAGGTTTTTCCTACGATGCTTGTCCATTTAGACTTTGTAAAAACCATTCTATCAATTCAAAATACTTGATTTATTATCTTTTTTATTTACGCCCTTAAGCCATTGGGGTTTTGATTTTTCTCATGCCTTGAAAAATTGAATTCATGAAACTCGCGTCACGGTTGGCTCTGAAAGAGTAATGGTTGAATATGTGCGTGTTTATGCGCCCAAAAGTGAAACGGCAACCCCGTAAGAATAAAGATGTTTCTGCTTGCTATTTTATCCTGGCAAAATCAGGCATCAAAATTATTTTTTTTACGCCGCAGGTTTATCGCTTTTTTGTCGTCAAACCAAAACCACAATGCTATCATAATTACCAGCAAGCTACTGACAATCCAGAATAACCATGAAAAAAATTTCTTTTTTAGGAGCAATTTGTCTCCTTTTTACACAGCTTTTGCATGCACATAATGGCAATGAGTACGGACAAATCAAGCATTGGACGATTCAGGGAATTGGTAAAACGACCACAATCGACGGCTATTTTTACCTTTACAAAGACGGCAAAGTCTTGATTGAAAAAGCCAATCGGGACATCATCACCCTTCCGATCGAATCCTTGTCGCGAAAAGATCGCTTTACCGTAATGGAACGGTACGCCGAAATCTTAATTTTGAATGAAAAACTAAAGAAAACCAATAACAAAGGGATTCGAATCCAATCAAAGACCGTAACCACCCCGGTAGTTACCGATCCCTTAACCGTTGAAGCCGCCTTTAAACCATTTAAACCCAATGTAGCTACCCGTTGGGACGCCAATTATTTTTATGTGGAATCCAATGGTTTGCCCACTACCCATCCCATGATGAAGGGCATCACTGGATGGCAACAGCAATTCCCGATACCACAATGTTATACCGGCGCCAACGCTTGGAGCATCCCCTTGAACCCTATCATTGCGGCTACTCCGGTGCCGGTAAACGCCAATCACTTTACCCGGGGTGCGATTGCCGTGGCGGTCAATGGTATTGCCATTTTCAACCCCTTTACCAATACCGGAGTAGATGCCCTAGTAGATGGTCAACTGGATGAATACGGCGGCCATTGTGGTCGTGCCGATGACTATCATTACCACATTGCTCCACTCAGCTTGTACGACTACACTAAGCCTACGCTGCCTATCGCCTATGCCTTGGATGGCTTTGCGGTATACGGTGCCCTAGAGCCAGATGGCACAACGATGAAAACACTAGACGTCAACCATGGTCATTTGGGTACCGATGGGGTGTACCACTACCACGGCACCAAAGCTTTTCCTTACATGATTGGCAATATGGTGGGGAAGGTAACCGAAGATGCCACCATGCAAATCATCCCGCAAGCGGCAGCTAAGTCCATCCGACCTGCCGGAACGCCCTTGAAAGGCGCGGTGATAAACGGATGTGCACCCAATGCCACTAAAACAGGATACACCTTGAGTTATACGCTAAGTGGCCAAAACTACTCGGTGGAATACAGTTGGACGCCCAGCGGGGTTTTTACCTTTAATTTCATTTCTCCGACAGGTACAACTATCTCCAAATACAATGGCGTTTCGGTTTGTAACTTTACTGGTTCTTCCGGCGGCGCGGCGGGAAGTATTTTGAAAACCATGCTGCGCTTGCCAGATACGGGTCAAAGTACCAGTTATACCTCCACTTTTGGGGAAGACAACGATTACACCATCAATGCTCCTTTTTTCATCAACAATGGCAATGGTACGATCACTGATACCATCACCGGATTGATGTGGCAGCGTGGAGATGGCGGCGAAATGACCGTTGAAAATGCAACAACTTATTGTGACACCCTCAAACTTGCCGGTTTTTCCGATTGGCGTTTACCAACTCCCCTCGAAGCCTACAGCATCCTCAATCACCAACGCAGCAACCCGGCGATCGATATCACGCAGTTTGTGAATACCGGTGCAGAATATTGGTGGACCAATACCGCTCAAAGTACCGATGCCAGCAAAATTTGGGTCTCCAATGCTGGCGGCGGTATTGGCAATCATCTCAAAACTGAAACGGTTAGCGCAGGGGGGACCAAAAAGATTCATGCCCGGGCAGTTCGAACGCCATTTACACCCCAAACCTTAAGTACGCGGTTTATCGACAATGGCAATGGCACGGTTACCGATCAACTGAGCAATCTAGTTTGGGAAAAAATACCGAATACAACTGCCTTTACCTGGGAACAGGCTTTGACCGAAGCTGAAAACCTCACCTTAGCGGGCGCGAGCGATTGGCGTGTTCCGAACATCAAGGAAATTCAATCGCTCAACGATTTCAGCGCCGTAAGCCCTTCGGTCAATTCTTCTATTTTTAGCACCATTGGTGTAAAAAAATACTGGTCATCTACCACCTTGCCCAACCAAACCACCCGTGCCTGGTATTGGGATACCCAGTTTGGTATCACTACATATGATTTAAAAACTGTACCGAACTATCTGATTTGTGTGCGCAGCAATAAGGTGGTTTCTACCGGCATTCGCCAGATTGATCCCGAACTGGAAAGCCTACGCATTTATCCCAATCCTGCTGATGATGTAATCCTGCTTTATTTTGAGGGAGAATCTAACAGCGGCGATAAAACTTTACTACTGAGCAATGTACTGGGGCAAATTTTGCAACAATCAAAAATACCTTCAACCACCAAGACCCTGCAAATCAATACAGCTATGGTTGAAAATGGCTGGTATTTTTTAACCTTGCAAAAAGGCGAAGCCATCAAAACTTTCAAAGTAATAATCCAACACTAATGCTACAAAAGACACTACTCATTTTTTGTTTTCTTTTTCTGAGCTCTTTTGCTTATGGTCAACGCAACGTCATCTTGATCATTGCCGACGATCTAGGTAGCGACTACTGCGGTTTTTATGAAAATCACCTCGACACTTGCAAGTTGCCTAATATTCGTCGCTTGTTGGCGCGCGGTGTGCGTTTTCGCAACGCTTGGTCGAATCCGCTTTGCTCGCCTACCCGGGCAGGGATTTTAACTGGTCGATACAGTTTTAGGACAGGAGTTGGCGATGCCATTGGAGGAACTGGATCAGCAGTTTTAGACACTGCGGAAACAACCATTCCGAGATTATTAAACCGTTTTGCACCCAATGCCATTGCCAAAGCGCAAATTGGAAAATGGCATTTGCAAAGCCCAATGCCTACTACTAATTATATTTTCCCCAATCGCATGGGTTACGACCATTATGAAGGAAATTTTACCGCAATGGTCAACAACTATTACAATTGGACAAAAGTAAAAAACGGCGTAGCCAGCAATATTACGACCTACGCAACCACTGAAACCGCCAATAACGCCATCTCTTGGATTAAAGCCCAACCCAACAGCAAACCCTTTTTTTTATGGCTGGCGTTCAATGCACCGCATACGCCTTATCATGTCCCGCCAGCTAATTTGCATTCTTATGGCAACTTAAGCGGTACAAGCGCAGATATTACCGCCAATCCCAAAATTTATTTCAAAGCTGCAGTTGAGGCACTCGATCATGAAATCGGTCGCTTGTTTGATTCGCTCCAAATCATGGGTAAATGGGATAATACCGACTTTATTTTCATCGGCGATAACGGCGATGAACCCAATGTGGCGCAAAACAAAGGCGGAGCCAAAGGTAGTGTATACCAAGAAGGCATAAGTGTCCCCTTTATCATTTCCGGGCCTTCCGTTGTCAACCCCAATCGGGCAAGTGATGCGCTGGTGAATACAACCGACTTGTTTGCCACCATCCTGGAATTGTTTGGTCACAGTAATTGGGCCAGCCAAATTTCTGTCAACAAACCGGTAGACAGCAAGAGCATACTACCTATCTTGAAAAATCAGCTTACCGATATTCGTTCTTGGATTTTTACCGAAGTTTTTAAAAAACCTACGGTTGCTAGTGATGGTAAAACTATGCGCAACAAGAACTACAAACTCCTGAATTTCGACAATGGCGCCCAACAGTTTTACCGCATAGCTAGTGATCCCACTGAAGATACCGATCTTTTCAAAACTACTTTAAGCGCTGAAGCCCTAAACAACTACAACTACCTCTGCACCGAAATGACCAACCTGACTGGCAAAAGCGGTTTTTGCAACCTGACTACGCCCACAAAAGACCTTGATGCAGCCGCCGAAAATCTACGGATATATCCTAATCCAGTGACCGATTACTTGAAAGTTGAACATGCACCTGGGGATGAATCCTTTCGGGTATTCAATAGCCTGGGACAGGTACTGTACTCAGGAAAAGGGGTAGAGCGGCAAAATTTCAGTGGTTTGAGTTCAGGAGTGTATTATTTGGAAATTATTGCTCCTGAAAAAGTGGTGTTACGGTTTTTTAAACAGTAATCACTTTATTGTTCTAAACGGAATTGCTTTTTTTTAGGTACACGTTGATTTCTGCTGTTAAAAATGTAGCTTTACTTATCTACATACCATACTATGAAACAGCTAACCGCCCTATTCATTTTTTTTTCCATATCAATTGGAATAAATGCCCAAAACAAATCCGGGCAGGCGCTCATTGACTCCTTGCGCAAAAGCCTTCCCAAAATCAAAGCCGATACCCAAAAAGTCAATACCCTCAACAAAATCAGTTACGAATTGCGGCGCATCAATCCAGATACTGGCTTTTATTTTGCCAATCTGGCTTTAAATTTTGCGCAAAAGATCGGCGCAAAAAAAGGCGAAGCCCAAGCCTATCGTTTTGCCGGCATCAATCTGTACCGCTTGTCTGATTATCCTAGAGCCCTCGATTACCATCAAAAAGCTGCCGCATTATTCGAAACGATAGCAGATAAACCGGGAATGGCCGCCAATTTCAACAATATTGGCAACATTTATTTGGCGCAAAGTGATTTCCCCAAAGCTCTTGAATACTACAAAAAAGCGCTACCCATTAACGAAGCCATCGGCAACAAACAAGAAATTGCCAATAACCTGAACAACATTGGTAACATCTATTTCAATACCTCCGATTATCAACAAGCCCTAGTCTATTACCAAAAGACCTTGCCTGTTTTCCAAATTTTGGGCAACAAGCCTAGTGAAGCCTTATGCTTGGGTAATATCGGTGAAGTGTACGAACGATTAGGGGATTTCCCAAAAGCATTGAGTTATTATCAAAAAGCTTTGGCGCTGTATGAAAAAATAGGTGACAAGTCAGGGCAAGCAGATATTTTTTTGAACATGGCTTACATTTATTACAATTTAGGTGACTTCATCAAATCACGCGAATTTCATCTTAAATCATTGTCCATCTCGGAAAAATTGGGCGACAAAATAGGACAGGCAGCTAATCTCTCCGGACTTGGCAGCGTCGAAAAAAGGCTTGGTAATAATGTCCAGTCTCAGAAATACCATGAAAAAGCCCTCGAGATACATGAGCAAATTGGCAATGAATCCGGACAAGCTGTCAATATCAGCAATTTGGGCTCTCTATATGTTTCGATGAAAGACAATCAAAAAGGGTTATCCTTTCTGCAAAGAGCTTTGTCCATTCATGAAAAATTGGGCGACATGAATGGTCAAGCAATTGAGTTCAATCAAATAGGCAATATTTATGCATCCAATCTGGAATACTCCCAGGCCATAGCCTACCAAACCAAAGCACTTTCAATTGCAATAAAAATTGGTTCCCTAACGATTGAAAGTGATGCTTTGGCATCGCTGAGCAGCATTTATGAAAAACAGGGAAACTACCCTCAGGCTTACGAAGCTTATAAAAAACACACCGATTTGCGGGATAAAATCCTGGGGGAAGAGTCAAAAAAACAATTTACCCGGACTGAAATTCAGTACGAGTTTGACAAAAAAGAAACCGAGTACAAATTTCAACAACGACTCACGGAAGAGCAATTGCAAAAACAAGTACTGCTTGCCACCCAACGCAGTCAGGAGCTCCGAATGCGTAGTCAACAACTTGATCTGAGCAATAAAGAGAAAGACCTCCAAAGATTGGCTTATCTAAAAGAAAAGGCTGAAAAACAGGAAAAAATCAAGCAATTGAGCCTTTCTGAAAAAGAAAAACAACTACAATCCGCCCAATTAAAAACCTTGAATCAAGAAAGTGAGTTGCAAAAAACCAAAATTAGAGCCAGAAATATCCAGCGCAACATTTCTATTCTTGGGTTATTGTTGACCGTGTTGGCCTCATTTTTCATCTACCGCAACTTTAGCAACCAGCGAAAAGCCAATCGGGTCATTTCGTTGGAAAAACAAAAATCGGATGAGCTTTTGCTCAATATTTTGCCCGCCGAAGTAGCCGATGAGCTTAAGGAAAAAGGGTCTGCTACTGCTCATTTGTATGACAATGTAACGGTACTGTTTACCGACTTTGTCAACTTTACCCAGGTTGCTGAAAATCTGTCTCCTCAGGAGTTGGTAGGAGAAATAGACCGTTGCTTTCGGGTTTTTGACGGGATCATTGGAGAAAACGGACTAGAAAAAATCAAAACCATTGGTGATGCCTACTTGGCCGTATGTGGGCTTCCTGGAGCAGATATAGCGCATGCGACCAAAACGGTACTTGCCGCCCAATCCATTTGTGCTTGGATCAATGATCCGCTTAATGCCGCGAAATTTCAAGTGCGCATTGGAATTCACACTGGGTCGGTTGTGGCGGGCATTGTAGGAATTAAAAAATTCGCCTACGATATTTGGGGGGATACCGTAAATACCGCAGCCCGTATGGAACAAAACAGTGAGCCAGGTAAAATCAATCTTTCAGGAACTACTTACGAGTTGGTGAAAAACGATTTTACCTGTACCCACCGGGGAAAAATCGAAGCCAAAAACAAAGGCGCGATTGATATGTATTTTCTGAACAAGCTCTAATGAAGATTTCCAGGTCTTACTTGTACAGCAACAGCTTTCCCTCCTGGCATTTGCAAGCTGATCAATCCATTAAAAATAACCATTGAAGCCCCAAGCATGGCTTGATTGGCGGGACTGGCGCTTACATCCTTATTTGTAGTGTTGTTGTGTACAAAAATTCTTCCCCCGCGTACTAGAAGTGAACAATTACTGCCATTGTTTGCTGAATAGGTTGAATCGGTATTCTTGATACTTGAATTTTTGCCCTTAGCAAATTGGTCATACACACAAAAATTACCATCCAGTTGCATGATTCCTACTCTATTGCCTTTGACAGAATTCATCAATTTTCCTGGCCCAAGTGATCCGCCTTCAGGTATACTGTTTGGCGCATCCGAAAGCAATTCAAACTTCCCGGAGTTGGCAATTACTACGCCAGCCTGATTTACTGGAGTAGACGCATCAAACGGAATGTAAATATCCAAACTGTAGTTCAAGGTTTCGCCAGGGAGGTATTGATTGTCCCCAAATGGTACCACGAAATTGATGGTTTTGTCGGTAAGGGGATCATTGACAATTACGGTTGATGTAAAGGTCTTATTCTCTTTATCGGTAACTTTGGCTATTACCTTGAACGTTTGGTTAATAGGGGCGCCATTATCGTCTAATTCCAAAGAGAAGCCCAAACCTGGATCTGCAGCTTTTACGGTGACTGTTTGAATGGTTGTCATGTTTTAGGTGTTATGGTGTGATTAAAAGTTAGCTGTTAGCTTTAGAGCTTGTTTAGATTTTTTATTAGCGGCAATCGAATAAAATTGAAATATGCTTTGCAAAAAAGGAAGGTCGTTGACGTAAATATAAACTGTTTTTGATGTAATTTCAAGATTAAATGGTTCTATTACTTATCTGAAATTCCTTAAATACTTAACTATCAAACCGGATGATGCTTTCACTTTCCGAACAAGCCCAATCGCTAGGCAATGCCCGTATTCGCTACACCTCTGAAGGTCGCAGCGGGAACGTCTATTTTGAAAGTGATGAAACCAGCTTCGATCTATGGTGGGAATTTGCTGGCGGCGACGCGCTGGCCATTATCAACATTCCTACCGAAAAGACTTGGGAAGTGCAAACAAGATTGCCGCTAGACAAACGCGATGCGGTTCTGGCTTTTATTGCTGCCCAGGTTATCCACGACCAGGCATCAGGAAGAGGAACTTATGAGGTATCGGATAATTTTTTGACGATTTACAAGTAGGGGAAGTCAATGCCCCGCTTTTATTTCCGCATACAACCGATCCACATCCGCTTTGCTACACAGCTGCGTGCCTTCATTCAATGTGGCCGCCGAACCACAAGCTACACCATAGCTAAGAATATCCTGCCAACTCCAGTTGTTGGATATGCCGTAGACCAAACCTGCTACCATGCTATCGCCTGCGCCAACGGTACTTTTTACCACCACGGGTGGAGATGGAATTTGGTGATATTCCTCCTTGGTAACCAATCCGGCGCCATCGGGGCCCATCGAAATGGCCACCGCCGTGCAGGCGCCCGAGGCAATAATCGATTGAGCGGCCTCTTTTATATCTTCTTTGGCCAATTCCTCGTGGCCATACAAAGCGCTGAGTTCGGCAAGATTGGGTTTTATCAAAAAAACACCCACTTTGATGGCCTGTTCCAACGCCTCTCCAGAGGTATCGATGATGAGTCGGGCATTTTTTGCCTTAGCTATAGCCGCCACCCGACCAAAGAAATCCAAAGGTACCTCGGGCGGTATGCTGCCACTGGCCACGATGTAATCAAAATCAAGCTGTTGCTCCAGTATTTGCAGACAAAACTGCCATTCAGATTCAAGTATCGGTGGACTGATCATGCCAAAACGAAATTGCAACCCCGTTGATTCTTCCACTACGGTGAGGTTGGTACGGGTATTGCCTTCGATTGGTACCACGATCGATCCCAGGTGCTCTTTGGCCAGTAGTTGTTGGAAATGATTTCCGGTAGTGCCGCCAGCTAAATAAACCGGAGTGGAGTAGCAGCCCAATCGAGCCAATGCCCGAGAAACATTGATGCCGCCCCCGCCGGGATGATAAATGGGTTGCGAGCACCGCAATTTTTTTTCGGGCACAACCTTTGCCGTGTACGTAGTTTTGTCGACCGCAGGATTGAGGGTAAGGGTTATGATTTTTGACATACTACTGAGCTTAGTTTGAAATAATGACCGATTTATTGGTATTGATAGGGTTCATTGTTGTAAGCCAAAGTTCTTACATTTTCCAAAACCCTTTTCATATAAATTCGCCAAAAAGCGTGTATAAACAACCAATTTAGCGGGTACAACCAAATGCCATCGGCGTGTAAGGTATAGGAATAGGTAATCAAAATCTCATTTTCAGCCAATTGGGTTGTTTCCCATTTGCCAACGAATTTTGTAAAACCCAGCATCCAAGCTTTAAAATCACTCACTTCGATGACCCAATATTTGTTTTCTACGCGTTCCAGGACTTTGTCGGTAGAGGCTTCACCGCCAGCAAAGGTGGGCGATTTGGCTGAAAATATCTTCTTGGTGCCGCCGGGTTGCCCCCATGTTTCATCTTCGGTGGTATGGGTCACCTTGGGCATAATGCCATAACCGGTATGCACTTTGGTAACATTGCAAAGCATGGGAGTTTTAAAAGCCCGTTCCAAGGAGCAATGGTAGATGGTTTGGACGGTTACACTTGTTGTCATGGTTTGATAGCGTTGGAAGCTGATTACTTATGGTTTACAATTATGTTACAAAATCCGAGAAGCAGAAATTTGAATATCTGCATATTTCCAGGCCTTGTCAAAACGGTTTTTTGTTTTGGCGTAATTCTTTTTGTCCCCTAGCTTCTCAAAAGCATTCATTAAACCTCTCAATGCCCATCCATTTTCGCGATAGGTTTTTAAGTCTTCCTCATAGACCATAACAGCGTCTTGAAATTTACCTGATTCTATCAATACCGCCCCCAAATGATGGCGAACCGAAAAAAACCAATCAGGCGGTTCACTGTAATTTAAGGCATCCTCTTGCGCAACCGCTTTCTGCAACAATGCAATTGCCGGGGTATAATTTTTTTCCTTCGCATGGATTTCTCCATCCAAAGTATTGGCAGCAATTACACATAAGTCATATACGCTATTGATGTTCCAAATGGTCAAATCTTTGATTTTTTCATCTGACATGGCGACTTTCATTGCCGCCATGTGTTTTTTGGCTTCCAAAATGTTGTTTTGGGAAAGCATGGCCATACCTTTTGCGTAATGCCAAATCACCAATGGATATTTTAAATCTTTTTCAGGTGCTGGTGATTTAATGATTTTATCCCACAAACCAAGTTTTACTTCCACATACCAAGGGATCGAATAGTAATGCTGTAAAGTAGCCCAAGCCGGATCGCGTAATAATTTTTGTTGGGCATGGTTGGAGGTTGCAAATGCGCCTTCCATTGCAGCTTTACTTTCTCCAGCAAGTGTAGCGCAGGCCGCCAAAAAATGATAGTTGTGTGGAAAATAGGAAAGCTGATAAGCTCCTTGGGCATGGCAGGCTTCGGTGTACAAACTGTCAATTAATCCTGCTTGTTGATTGACCACCACACCGTCATGATATCGTCCGATTCTAATGTAAGTATGCGACGGCATGTGAACAAGATGCCCCGATCCGGGAACTAAATCACGAAGTAAATCGGCACTTACCAGCGCTTTTTCTGCCTGCGCCGACATCTCAGTGGCATGAATATAAAAATGGTTTGCCCCTGCATGGCGAGGTTCTAGTTGCAAACATTTTTCAAGTACGGCAATGATCTCCGGAGTCCATGGCTGAATAGTACCGTCTTTATTCCACAAATTCCAAGGGTGCAAATCCATCATCGACTCAACGAAGAGTGTTGCCAAGGTTGGGTCGTTGGGGTATTTTTTATAGACTTTTCGCATTGCATCGGCATAGGCTTCATCGAGCTTAGAGCGTGAAATCGTTGTATCTTTTGAGTAGCGATGAGTTAATGCTTCAATCAAGTCTTTTTCTTTTGGGGTGCAGTTTTTAGCCCGTGATTTTGCTTTTTGAACCGCATCATAGGCCCTTTGGAAATTGTCTTTTTCCATGCCAGCATTGTAGTTTGGCCCCAAAACATAAGCAAATCCCCACCAAGACATGGCACAACTTGAATCTTGTCGGGTAGCTTCATAAAAAGAACGACCAGCTTCAGCATGATTGAACCCAAAAGACAACATCATTCCTTGATCAAAGTATTTTTGAGTTTCAACATTTTTTGTTGAGACCGGAAAATGAATCCCATCTAGACCTTTGAATAAGGGGGCTTTTTTCCCTGATGTATACCAGGCTTTATCCGTTACTTCAGGAGCGCAAAGCACTGCAGATTGAGCTATATCGGCAACAGTTTTAGCTGCTTCTTGATTGTTTTTTGATTTTTCAGTACAGGAGATAAGCAGAAAAATCAGTAAACACGTTTGGAGTAGGTTTTTCATGGTGTTTCAATATAATTTAATCAGTATTTGAGAATTATTCTTTCTTCGATCTTCTATTTGGGTATTCTGCGACTTAATTTCAAAGGAAAAAAATCCAAACACACTCTTTAGATTCATTTCCTCCACTTCTTTTGAGATCCCTTCTTGTAAATTTAGTAATTTTGCGGCTTCCCGAATGATTTTGAAGAAAGATAACGGATGAGAAAAAAGATTGAGATCCTGGCGCCCGCCAAAAACCTGTACCAAGGTATGGCCGCAATCAATGCCGGAGCTGACGCAGTATATATCGGCGCACCCTTATTTGGCGCCCGGACCAACGCCACTAACTCGGTAGAGGACATCACTGAGATGGTCAAGTACGCCCACTTGTTCAAAGCGAAGGTGTTTGTAACCATCAATACCATTTTGTACGACAACGAACTCGAAACCTGTCGCCAACTCATTTGGGATTTGTACAATATCGGCGTGGATGCCCTGATCATCCAAGATATGGGGATACTCGAAATGGAACTCCCGCCAATCGTGCTACACGCCAGCACCCAAGCCAACAACCGCGATGCGGGTCACGTGAAATTCCTGGCCGACGCCGGTATTAAGCGCGTCGTTTTAGCCAGAGAATTGAACTTGGATCAGATCCAAGACATCCACAAAGCCACCGATGTAGAACTGGAGTTTTTTGTCACCGGCGCGTTGTGTGTTTCCTTTAGCGGCAATTGCTACATGAGTATTGCCAATGGCGAGCGTTCGGCCAACCGCGGCTCTTGTGCACAAAACTGCCGTTTGCCCTACCAATTAATCGATGGTAACGGTACCACGCTTATCGAAAACAGCCACCTGTTGTCGATCAAGGATTTGGACTTAAGTGATGAACTGCCCAGCCTCATCAAGGCCGGTATCTCTTCTTTTAAAATTGAAGGCCGCTTGAAGGATGTTGTTTATGTCAAAAACAACACCTCGTACCTTCGTCAAAAATTGGACGCTTTTTTGGAAACCTATAATGATGAATTCGAAAAAGCTTCCTCCGGGCGAACCTTCTACAATTTTGAACCTGGATTGGATCGCAGTTTCAACCGGGGTTATACCGATTATTTTGTCAACCAGCGCCACAGCAAAATTGGCTCTTGGGAAAGCCCCAAATCAAAAGGACAGTACATTGGCAAGTTGCTGGAAATAAAAGCCAACGGTTACCGCATCGAAAACTACGAGCTGCTCAACAACGGCGATGGGCTGCATTTCATTAACGAACAAGGCGAAGCTGATGGCATGCTGGTCAACCTCATTGTCAACGACTTGGTGGTGCCCAATACCTTGAAATCATTGCCCATTGGCGCCGACATCTATCGCAACCTGGATGCCGAATTCAACCGGATGCTGGAAAATGAAAATAGCGCCGTACGGAAAATCGGCGTAAAGATGCAGTTCAGCGAGACCCCGACGGGTTTCCTACTGCAAGTGGTAGACGAAGACGGCCACGCTTGTTCGACTAGTCTGGAAGCGCCTAAAGAACCCGCCAAAAACGCGGACGGACTCATCGAAAACATCAAAAAGAACCTCGCCAAAACCGGTAACACTCCCTTTATTACCGATGAAGTGGAGGTAGATTTTTCGCAAAATTGGTTTTTGCCCAATTCAAAAGTCAACGAGGTGCGCAGACAAGCACTGGAACAATTGGCGGAGATCCGCATCAGCGAGTACCAACGAGATGAACACCCCATCGTCAAAACCGAGCACCCATATCCGGTGCAGTCGATTGATTTTACCTACAACGTGTCCAATAAATTAGCGCGGGCATTTTACAAGCGCCACAGTGTAACCGAAATTGAAAAAGCCTTTGAATTGCAGTGGGATCCCGGCAAATCGCGCGTGATGGTGACCAAATACTGCGTGAAATATGAACTGGGCAAATGTCCCCGTTATCAGCGGGCTACGATGGGCGAAAAAATTGTCGAACCTCTCACCCTGAAACACGGGGAAGTGGAGTACAAATTGAAATTCAATTGCAAGCCGTGTGAAATGGAGATTTGGGAAAAAGACGCGGAACTGGTGTTGGAGGATGACGGGATGGACTAGGAGTATATTTTGTTACACCGCATGAATAGCTTTTTTTGCCGATTTATTGAACCGGGTAATAAAGCTACAATGCTGACAAAAATCTTCCACCAATACGCCATTTAAAAAGCCATTTCGCATATTGACAAATCGCTCGCTATTGATGATGTCTTGCAAGGACTGTTGCTTGACATTTCCCAAATTGATCACCGCATTTTTGTCCAAACAACAAGGTACAACCGTGCCATCGGCATGGATGCCAATGTGATTGACTGCGCCATGACAACGCCCCGTTGTGCCTTGATGAGGCAATAAAAAAGACGGCCATTCAAAACGGGAATCAAAATGAAGATATAGTCTGTTCCAGATGTTTTTTGACTTAATGGCTCCTAATTCGAGGTTTCTATTGATCTCTATGTTGAAATACGATTCTATTCTTGTAAAAATATCCTCATTATCCGCATCGGGGCTTTCTTGATTCCACAATCTAAAGTTGACGTAGAGAGCAGGTCTAAGTTCATGAGCCGATTGAACGAATTCAAATATGGGCAACAAATAAGGTTCAATATCGCGATCCGGGAAGTTGTCTTTGAAAGCCTGTAACGAGAAGTTGACTTGTCGAATACAGTTGGAGTTGATAAAGTGTTCTTTGTATTTTTTTATCAGAATTCCATTGGTGGTTAGATCGATTTGCGTGTTATACTTTTCGCAAATGGCCAATATTTGTAAAAACTTTGGATGGGCAAGGGGTTCGCCCATCAGATGCAAACAGACGATTTCAGCTAGGGGAGCTACTTGTTTCAGGATCTCCTCAAACTCCGCAGGATCCATCAATTTTTTGTCTTTTTCGACCAGCGGACAAAAAGAGCACTGCACATTGCAGATGTTGGATATTTCCAGGTAGATTTTTTTGAACATGACCCTATTTAATCAGTATTGGATGTTTCGATTTAAAATATTGACTTTCAGTTGATTAATATGATTTTTTTGTGAAATTATTAAAAAGCAAAACCTATTCAGCTGAAAACTGAGGTAAATTTACAACAAACCGTCAATGGTGCAATGTTGGGATTTTTTTTGAAGGGTTGTTTTGAGCTTTGGTAGGGCGAAGGAATGCTTCATTTTATCGAAAGCCGTCTTCATTTCTTATGAACAAATGTTCAAGTCCACCAAACGAGCTGTTGGTAGTCAGTAAATTTGGATTTATTTCCTTTAACCTTTTTTCAAGTGAAACTATATCCGCATATACATGTGGAAAAATCCAAAACTCTTTTTTGCGACCACTTTCGGTATCGTAAAAAAATCTGTAGGCATAACCAAAGGAATTTATACGAAAACCTGAAAAAAGCATTGATGTTATTTTATCAATCGGGACAATATCAATTTCTTTTCCTTTCCAATTGTAAATAAAAATTTTTTCTTCGGCATAGTATACTTTATTCCTTGTCATTACATAAATCCAAAATACTAAAGCAATTCCCCATGGCACCATTACTTCTTTGAAAGGACTTCGATCTTGGATAAAGACAATATATGCTCCACCTATAAAAAACATTATTGCCATTGCTTTTAATCCAATGAAATCTGAGGTTAACTTCTCTTTTTTATTCATTGCTTTTAAAAGTTAAATACCTCGCTTTTGGCGATAAGCAAAAATAAATTTTTCTATCCTTGTAAAAGATTAACACTCCACCTTCGGCGGAGCGACTTTTTTTAATATAGCCACAAATTGCACAAATTTTCACAAATTCAAACAAGAAAAAAGGCTATTAAATCCACTGAATCAGGCCTGATTCAGTGGATTTAATAGCCTAGGGCAAACGCATTTAAACACCAAAGAAATTCCTACAAAAATATGTCAAAGCTTCGATCTAGTACCTTAGGGGCTATGGCGCGGGCCTTATTGAAATCCCGATTTTGCGAAATCGAAGGCGGGTTAAGCGAAAAACTGTTTGAGCACCGACGCAGTCGGGGCGAGTTTTTTTCGCGCCGCCGTAGATTTCAAGCAAAATCGTTGGATTTCAATACAGCCCTTGACTTTTTTGTTTCTTTTTGCGTCAAGGCAAAAAGAAAATGGTATATATAAATCAATAAAAATTAGGATTTTAGAGTTTGTTTAGAGCGCTTGAAATGGTTGCACTGCGCTGCAGCTTGGATTAAAAATTTGATGTTGTGCTACAGACGTTACGCGGCTATGCCGCTGGGCAATAGCTCTGGTTGGGTTAGAGCCACATTAGAAATGGCGAATTTAGACATCACTGTTAATGCGTTTGCCCTAGGGTTAATAGCCTTTTTTCTTGTTGCGCTGTGCAGCAGCGGGTACGAAAACCTGCTATCTCATCAATTCAACATTTTCTAACACCCGCCATTTCTTGGCACAGCATAAATTACCTTCCCAGAAACCGACAAGTTGAATACCTTTTTATCGATGGCGGGAAACAGCAGTTTCCAGGTTTTACCCTTATCGGAAGAACGGTAAATGCCGTCAGGGTGCCCACAAAAGAAATACTCACCCACTTGTTTGATAGAGGCGATCAAATCATGAGGAGGAAGACCCGCATCAATGGAATTCCAGGTTTTGCCGCCATCGGAAGAAATACGCACTCTTCTGGTCTCCGACTTAGTATTGTAGGTAATTGCGGCAAAACCGCCGTCAATGCGCTCCACGTCGATGCCCACGCCGCCTTCAGAAATCACCACATCCCAGTGTTCTCCACCGTCGGTTGAGCGCAATATGCCATGCTCGTACGTACTCAGGAGCACGCCAGCTGATTCCACAATTTTCATCGCCCAGCCGTTGCCAACGACTTGTTTCCAGGTTTTTCCTTGATCGGCAGATTTGAAGATACCGTTGCGACTGCCAATGAAAACCTTTCCGTCTTGCGCTTCAAGAATGGTTTCCCCTGATTTGTCCTCAAAGTTGGAGTAGACAGGAGACCAAATACCCGTGCCGTTAATTTTTTGAAAAAAACGACCCTCTGAAGTGCGGGCAAATAACCCTGCCCGGCTGGGAAAAACAGAAACAATACGCTCTTCGATATTGTGGGCAAATAACCCTGCTTGGCTAGGGAAAAAAGAAGCTAAACGCTTGTCAAGGGCTCTCTCTTTTTCCCATACCAGTACGGAAGCAGCCTTATTGCTATGGTAAATGCCGTTTGCAGCACCAATATAGAGTTCGTTATCGCCAGCAAAAAAATCTTGAGCCTCCAATCCAATGGGTAACCCAGCGCTGATGTCCTTCCAGGTTTGTCCGCCGTCAGCAGATTGGAAAACGATGTTAGCGGCCACCGCCGGTGTTTTTTCCGAGGTCTCTTTGCGGGAGTTGGCGAGTTTAAGATCTAACAAATCCGCTGCTGTCTGGTTATTTTTCGACACCGGGTTATTGAACACAAAAACCTGCAAAAAGAACAAAAGCATAAAATTATAGCTGTTCATGATTTTAGTTGATAGGTGAAATAATACGATAAAGATACAGAAGGGTAGCCCCGATGCCTATTATTCTTTGTAAAAGGATGTAAAGGACTTGTAAAAGTTGAAAATAGGAGCGTATCGCCTTCCATCACCCCAAATGAATGATTTTATCCGCCTCCCTAAGTCCGCTCAAATAAGCGCCATGCGCGGTTGAGAAATAATCGATGTGGGTATGTTCACCGGCGAAAAACAGTTTATTGCTCACCGCCTCGGCCAGGTCGTCAAAATTTTGCATGTTGGTTTCAATCGCTGTGTACGAATAGGCGCCAAATGCATTTTCGTTGCTTTGCCATTTGGTGCGCAAGAGATTGGTAGGATTGGGAATGCTGCTGCCATACATGTCCTTCAAATGCGCCATTATTTCATTGATCACCTGGGCATCAGTCATGGATTCCGTTTGACGGGCATAATCGGCATAGGCAAAGGTCATCAGCGCATTTACACCCGGCGTGTATTTCTTGATATTTACAAAATAGTTGAATTTATCTCTCGCCTCGGGGGTGTAAGAGATGTATTGAATGTCGTCCCAAAAAACAGTATTCCAGGTCAGCAAAAACTTGTTTACGCAACTCATTCCAATATGCTGAATGGCAGTTTGTTTTGTAGCGGGCAAAGCTGGCACAAATTGAATGACATTGGCTTTCAAAACACCCAATGGAACCGTAACGACTACATAATCGGCTTCGCTGGTAGTGCCATTATGCGTTACAGATACTTTGGAAGTGGAATAATCAATTTTTGAAACCCTTTGATTGAGCTGTATGGTTAAGCCTTGTGCCAAATAATTGGGAATAGTCTCGTAGCCATTGGTCGCTATGTGTTCCACCCCAGCAAATTCTTCGCCTTAGTTATACAACAAGGACGAAAGTCGGTTTAAATCACCGGTATCAAAAGTGACGAAGGTAGAAAGTAGAAATTTCCAAAGTCGATCATTCGTTTTGCTGGTATACAACCGATTAAAAACCGTTTCAAAACTTTGGGTTTTGCTTCCGCTCTTCATCAGGGTATCTAGAATGGCATACAACTCGTCTTCCGCCTGGCCATAAGCAGCATCACTTCTTACCACACCGCCAATATCAAATGATTTGCGACTGTTGTCGTCGGTAAATGCGGTGCGCATACCGGCTTGTTGCGCCAAAGTAGTAATCGGGTTTCCCTTAATTCCGTGAATCCAGCTCGCCCCTTCATCAAAGGGGACACCCAGACTGCGGTTGGTGCGCAAGCGACCGCCAACTTTATCCTGTGCTTCCAAAACGCTGACCTGAAATCCTTTTTCTTTTAGTGTTTTTGCCGCAATCAATCCTGAAATTCCTGCGCCAACTACGATAACTGTCTTCCCATTTGGATCGTTGATGACCTCATCATTGTGGCAGGAACTTGCGAGTAAAGTAGGCGCCAATAGTAAGATGGGAAATCCTTCTATGGTGTCTTTTAAAAATTGTCGTCTTTGCATCGTTAAGTGGATTCAAATTGATTAGCGGGAAAATTGAGTTGTAACTTCAGATCATTTAATCCCATTTCAAGCTCTAAAATAAAAAAACGAATATGTAATGGCTAATCATGCGTTTTGCGCCTTGCAGGTCAAAAAATAAATTCACCAAAATTTCACCTTTCCATCCTGAAAAAAGTACAGCATGACTTAGTACTTATTAGGTTTCATGAAATTCAAAAATATCCGAATTCTACCCAAATCCCACGCATCCCTTCTAACGACATTGCCCGATTCCCCTGCATCTTTGCCCCATCATTCACTACAACAACCATTTACCATGGCACAAAAAATCTGGTTCATAACCGGCATCTCCAGCGGCATCGGCAAAGCACTTGCCGAGGCTGTGATCGACAAAGGCGATTTCGTGATCGGCACCTTTCGCAATCCCTTGCAAGTAGACGTATTCAACAACCACCACAAAGATGATGCGCTGGCCATCCAGCTTGATGTTACTCAGCCCGCCGCCATTCAAACGGCCGTTGCTGCCATATTGACCCGCTTTGGTCGCATCGATGTGCTGGTCAACAATGCCGGATTTGGCTTTGCCGGCGCAGGAGAAGAAGCTTCAACCGAAGAAGTTGAGGCCGTTTTTGCCGCTAATTTTTTTGGCGCATTACAGCTTACCCAGGAGGTATTACCCATTTTTCGGGCGCAACGCAGCGGCCACATCCTCCAGATTTCCTCCCATGGCGGCATCAAAGCATTTCCTGGTTTTGGCATTTACAATGCCAGTAAATTTGCTCTCGAAGGATTCAGTGAGGCCTTAGCGGCTGAAGTGGCTGGTTTGGGCATTCAAGTGACGATCGTAGAGCCAGGGCCATTTCGCACTGGTTTTGCCGGTAGTAGTTTCCAGGAGGCAAAAAACCAGATCGCCGATTATGCGGCTACGGCTGGCGCGTTTCGGGCGCGCATGAAGCAGGTTGATGGACAGCAGGAAGGCGATCCAGCCAAAGCGGCATTGGCCATTATTCACATCACGGAATTGGAGCAGGCACCCCTGCGTTTGCCGCTGGGCAAGGTGGCGATCGGTACGATCTCTGCTAAATTGGATAGTGTGCGGAAAGATTTGGAAGATTGGAAGCAGCTGGCGGAAAGCGCGGTTTTTTGAATTGTAGAGACGGGATGAATCGCGTCTCTCGGTCAGATTTTACGAAATGTAAAATATTTTGCCGCAGAGACGCGATAAATCGTTCAATTCTAAAACCGGCGAAATCCACCACGGCCATAATGATGGTACCCGCCGCCATAATTACGCGGATAAATATTGATCCGCGGCGCTACATAATAGGGGCGCGAATAAACATATGGTCTAGGGCCATAGGAATAAGGCCGCGCATTGTAGTAAGGTCTAACACCAACGCTCACGCCGGTGTTGTAAGGAATGCAGCTGCTCATAGCAAACAGCATTAGTAGGGCAAAAACAAAAATCAGTCGTTTCATAACGTTCGATTTAAAAATTGAGAATCAACTGCTTGGACGATCAAATGCGTTACAAGTTTAATCCTAATATTGGATTGTTTGCCAACTTTAACGCAACCTTAATGCCGACTTTCGTTTTTTAACAATTGAAAAAAGCTTAACGGATTTTGTTAACACGCTGGGGATTTTAACTAGCTTTATCTCTTTGCGCTGCTGGTCCAAGTCTCTGACTTGGATCCAATATCTCTGCGTCTCTGACGCGCTGTCCGGCGATCAATTTGAAAAAAAAACACACCTCATTATCCCTAGAGAAGTTTAACACCCAATCAAATTTAACTAGCTTTATCACCAATCTTTGTGAAAGATTAGCACCTCGCCTTCGGCGATAAGACAAACTTTTTTTGCCACAAATTGCACCAATTATCACAAATTAAAGCACGAACTCCGTTCGTGAAGGGTGCACAAACGTCAGTTTGTGTCCTGATTTGTGAAAATTTGCGCAATTTGTGGCTATATTTTTGAAACCTTCCATCGAAGATGAAGGGGCTAAACTTATACCAATTTACTACCAAAAACACCCTTATGACCTTCAATACTCTTTTAACAGCAACACTCCTTTTCGCGTTCAGCGCCTGGTCGAATCCAACCACTGCGCCCCTTGGACACGACCCCAACAAAATCCTCCTCCCCATCGGCGGCAATGCCTGGACAACCAACGGCGGAACCATCACCGACGCCGGCCTCGAAGATTGGGACGACCCCCAAACCGTCTGCACCGCGTACATCCGAGTCACCAAGCCAGGAGTATTGAAAATCTCACTGCTACTCAATCCCCAAAATAGCCAAAACCGCATCAAGGTAACCGTGCTGGGCAAAGGCATCATCCAAGCATTGAGCGGCAATACCAAAAAGGAATTTTACATGGGCGAGTGGACGGTAACTAAAGCAGGCTACATTCCCATCGCCATTCAAGGCATCAGCAAAACGGGGGATAGTTTTGGAATGCTGTCGAGCATTGGTCTGAGCGGCTCGGCCCTGACTGCCGATGCCAGCTATGTCAAAGACAACAAAGGCGAATACTTTCACTGGGGGCGCCGCGGCCCCTCGGTACACCTGCGCTACAATACCGATCAAGTGGCGGACATTCAATGGTTTTACAGCGAAATCACCGTGCCCGCTGGCAACGACGTGATTGGCTCCTACTTTATGGCCAATGGCTTTGGCGAGGGCTATTTTGGCATGCAGGTGAATGGCGACACCGAGCGACGGGTCTTGTTTTCGGTGTGGAGCCCTTTTGAAACCGATGACCCCAAGGCCATTCCCGAAGATCACAAAATTGTGTTGTTGAAAAAAGGCGAGCAGGTGAAAACCGGCGAGTTTGGCAACGAAGGCTCCGGCGGACAAAGCTACTGGGTATTCCCCTGGAAGGCCGGCGTTACCTACCGTTTTTTATTACAAGGCCAACCCATAGCGGGCAATTGCACGGTCTACACCGCCTATTTTTTTGCCCCGGAGCTGAACCAGTGGAAACTCATTGCCAGTTTTAAACGCCCGCAAACCCAAACTTACCTGAGCGATTTGTATTCGTTTTTGGAGAATTTTGAACCCGAAACGGGCAATACCACCCGCATGGCCTTGTACGGCAACCAATGGGCGGCGGATAAAACCGGCAACTGGACGGAACTCAACACCATCGATTATACGGCCGACAATACCGCCCGGAAAAACTTCCGCAAGGATTATTCAGCCGGGGTAAACCAGGGCAGCTTTTTTCTCCGGAATTGCGGTTTTTTTGATGATTTTGTGCCTTTTGGGCAGTCGTTTACGCGGGCGGTGAGGAATAAGGCGCCGGTGGTTGATTTTTTGAAGTTGCCGTAAGGGGGGGATTTACTGTGCCAATTTATCGGTTACCCAATCCAGATTGGTTTTGAAGTCTACATAACCAGGAAAATTCTCTACCAATGCTTCCAGCAGCTCCCGAGTAGAAAGGTAATAAGCGCGTGCCTTTTCCTGGTTTTGCAGCTGTTGTTCGTAAAACTGGCCAAGTAATAAATACGAAATGGCCAAACCATTTTTGAAGTCTACATTTTGTGGATACGCCGCGTAGAGTTCTTCTCCTAATTGATTCCGTTTTTCAAAAAAATTCAAAGCCCATTGCAAATTGCCCAGTGCGTTGTGCGTTTCGCCGAGTTTTTCGTACGAAATGGCCAAACCATTTTTGAATGCCACATTTTGTGGATACACCGCGTAGAGTTCTTCTCCTAGTTGATTGCGTTTTTCAAAAAAATTCAAAGCCCGTTGCAAATTGCCCAGTGCGCTGTGCGAAGAGCCGAGTTTAGAGTACGAAATGGCCAAACCATTTTTGAATGCCACATTTTGGGGATAGGTCGCGTAGAGTTCTTCAAATAATTGGTTCATTTTTTCAAAAAAAGTCAAAGCCTGTTGCAAATTGCCCAGATCACTACGTGTTTCGCCGAGTTTTTCGTACGAAATGGCCAAACCATTTTTGAATGCCACATTTTGGGGATACGCCGCGTAGAGTTCTTCTCCTAATTGATTGCGTTTTTCAAAAAAAGTCAAAGCCTGTTGCAAATTGCCCAGTGTGCTGTGCGTTTCGCCGAGTTTGGTGTATGAAATGGCCAATCCATTTTTGAATTCCACATTTTGTGGATACGCCGTGTAGAGTTCTTCATTTAATACGTTGTCATGTTCAAAAAAAGTCAAAGCCTGTTGCAAATTTCCCAGCGCAATGTGCGTAACGCCGAGTTTTTGGAATGAAATGGCCAAACCATTTTTGAAGTCTGGATTATCAGGTTGTGCATTGTACAAATCAGTCATAATGGCCTTCATTTTTGAGTAGGCAGTCATGGCTTTGCTTAAGTCGCCTGTAGCGGTGTAGTAGTTTCCAATATTACTAGACAGCCTCGTCAAATCGTAATTTGGATAACTAAGGCTATTTAATATTGCCTCAGCATAGCGCACAAACACCATCGAATGCTGGTAGTTGTCATGGTGTAAGTTTTCGCGCTCCAGCTTTGTACAAAGTGCACTGATCAAGGATGCACAATTTTCCAATAAATCGGCTTGTTTCATCCGCACCACTTCCTGTACCACTGGGCTGCATTTAAATGATTTTGCCTTTTTATTGAATTCTATCCAGCCTTTTTTACCCAATAAGAGCAATGTATTTTGGAGATTGGCAGTGTCAGGAAATAGTTCTTTCAAACGAAGATAGGGAATACTTTCGGCTGGTAGAACTGAAAAGATGGCCAGTAAATTACTCTCCTCTGGCGTCAAATCGCTCAAATTATACATTGCGGCAATGATATCTTCCGCTTTTTCACGACGAAGTTTATTTTTTTTTGGTTGGTATTGGGTGTTAACTGGCTCGCTTTGGGTCAAAGCCAATAGACCTTTATTTTGTAGGTCTATCAGTAAATCTGTCAGTTCATAGCTATTTTCTAGGCCATCATTATTGACTGCCTTTAAGTTTTTGGCCATCAATTCAAGCACTAGGGTATTGTTCCCAACTGCCGCACGAATTTGGGCAAACAGGTCTAGCTCTTCGGGTTCTAATTTCCGATACAGTTTTTCGAAAAGTTCCAAAGCTTTGTCTTCTGGTAAGCCACCGATATAGAATGTTTCCGCATATTCATATTCATTGATGCGAGTAGTCAACAACAAATGAAAATTGCTGCAACTGCGTAAGCGCAGGTAATGCTCATCGAGGTCTTCAATGTCATTGGCGTTATCAATGATGAGCAGACAGGGCTTTTTGAGGTTGGCCATGGCTTGCAGCAGCTCTTCCAGGCGCTGGGTGTTGTCCCAAAAGTCCTCAAATTTCAATCTCAAGGGAACTGCCAGCAACAACAGGGCATCGGCAATGCTGTTGTCTTTAAAAACCCAGGCGGCATGGGCGTATTCCTCCTGGTAGGTATGAAAGTATTTGGAGGCAATGGAGGTTTTGCCTACCCCGCCTTCGCCGTTTACCAGCAAAAGCAGGTTGCCATTGGGGGCAAAGAGCAGCTCGTAGATGCGCTGGAGGTCATCGGTTCTGCCTATAAAGATTTCGGGGACAAAGGGTGGGGGAGTGAGGAGGCGGGGAATTTCTCCCACGCTGTGATAGTGGATATGAGTAGTATCGCCAACATACATATTGCCACCGACGTTATTATTTCCACCGACTACATTTTTACTGTTGACAATTAAAACTGCTCGCTCAGTTTCTGCTTTTAACTCCGGTTTTGCCCCTTCATTTTCAATTTCGGTAATCAATTCGAGTAGTCCCAGACGTATCTGGTTCTCAGTCAGTGTGGCTTTTTCAAAACTCACCAGTCCCAAACGTATGTGTTCTTTTAGGGCGGCATTGCGGCCAGATTGTTGCAGTATTTCGTCGAGTCTGGGTGTGTTTTCAAGCAGGGTATGTAGTTGCTGGATTGCACCATCTAGCTTATTTTCGGCAATAAGCTGACGGATCGAGGCGAGGAAAGGGGTCAAGGCCATGTTTTGAGGTTTTTGGTCTTGTGGTGAAGATATACATTTTTTTCAATGACTAATAGTGGGAAAATGGGAAAGGGCAGTCCAACAGGGAAGCCAAAAGAACTTTTTCGGGAGGATTGTGGTTGGTTCGATTTGAAAAAACACTACAGGTGGGTAATTTTCGAAATTATCGGGGTAACCAATCATTTTTGAACCGTTAAAAATGGCGATAATCGTATTGATTTGCAGGCAGTTGTAGAGCCACATTGCAATGTGGCTCTACGGCATCGAAGCCAAAACCACCATGATGGGATAACCAATCAGTTTTAAACCGTTGAAAATGACGATAATCGTATTGATTTGCAGGGAGTTGTAGAGCCACATTGC
>JBBANM010000002.1:0-143099 GCA_040401995.1 Saprospiraceae bacterium | reverse complement strand
TGCAAATTTTGACTCATTTTCGCTTGCGAACTAAAAATCCAAACACACTCTAATGAGGTAATGCTCGAAATTACCATTTTTTTCCAAATCAAAACAACCTGTAGGCTACTTTCAAAACAGTTTATCCGTAAAGTTCAGTGATGATTTGATTTTTTTGATAACCCATGTTTTCTATATTAATTACGGCCTGATCCACCATATTTTGCCAGCCACAGAGGTAAAATAGCACATTATCGCGTTGCTCGGTATAAGCTGATTGGTACAATTGATGCACATAACCAGATTTGACCTCAAAATCAAAAAGCGCGGGATCAATTGCTGGTTCTTTGGACAAGGCTACGGAAAAACGGAATTCTGGCTTCGTTTTTTGTAATTCAATAAATTCGTTTTGGTACAAGATACCTTCAGCGTAGCGGGTGCCAAAAATTAGGTGGATGTTGCGGTGAGCTTGGCCAGTATGTTGCAGATGTTGTAGCATGCTCCGAAAAGGCGCTACTCCAGTTCCCGTACATATCATCACCAGGTCTTTTTCAATAGTTGACGGTAGGGTAAAAACGCCGTTTGGCCCTTTGAAACGGATGCTCGAACCTGGCTTTACGTCATCAAAAAGATATTGCGTAGCCAGTCCGCCCTCCAGCTTAACAATACAAAACTCCAAAGTATTGGTATCAGCCGGAGCACTGGCAATGGAATAACTGCGCCAGCGCTGCAAACGTTTTTCATGAATGGGCAGATCCATCGTTACAAACTGCCCAGGTTGGAAATCAAAGCGATCCAAATCCGGGACTTTAACCCAAAAACGTTTTGTGGTAGGCGTTTCATCAATTATGTCGGTCACTTCACCTTCGTACCAAGTCGTTGCCATATGTCTAGTTTAAAACCACCATATCATCAAACTTATAAACATCCCAAAAACCTTTTTCGTTGAAATAAGCGCGCGTTTCCGCTGCTGATCGCGCGCTGGTAGCCAACACAAAATCGCCGCCCCAAGCGCCAAGGGATTTAATTTCGCCCCAGAAATCAGGAAAATAAAGGTTTTTGGCGCGCGGCAAATTTAGGGTTTGCGCGATCAATTCCTCATGTTCAAGCAGCAATTGCTCAAAGGAAACCAGGTCGGTAGCGGCTGTGATCTTCATAGTCAGTTGATCGATGGTTTCAATCAACTGCGATTTATCGTTGTTGTCGGTCAATGCCCGGTAACGCTGAATGCCATCCCGACTGTTTTGTTTTTTGCCCAAATACACAAAATACAGCTGCGCTGAAAAGGAAGGGCGCCAATCAATGGCTTGATGTGTAGGTTGGTTTTGTAGGCGTTGATAAAAAATGGGGCCCGCCGCCTGGGCGCAGGCAATGTCGTAGCCTGACCCGCCAAAACTTGCCTGCAACAAGGCGTAAGGATCGGTATTGCTCCATTGCGCCAAGCAACTGATCAAAGTTGAACTACTGCCCAATCCCCAATGTCGCGAAAATTCTAGGCGGGTAACGACCTTGATGTTTTGTTGAGCTGTCAAAAATGCTGGGTTTAATTGGCGGATGGTACGCAGTATGGTCTCCAAACGTTGGCCAATTTCAGTATCTGTACCTGTTTGATAAACCAATTCGGTGGCATCAAAAACCCCTTGAAACCAGCAGGCGCCATCGGCATCGTAGCTTTCCCATTGGATTTGTGATGTGTTGTCAGCTAAAATTTCCAGCGTTAAACTTTGGCCTTGCCGGGTAGGTAAGGCTAGGGAAAGTGCGCCATCAAGCACAAAATACTCGCCAGAGAGCAACAATTTGCCGTGGGCATAATAATGATGGAGCGAGCTATCGGGCATATGCTCACCGATTTTTAAGGTTGGCTGCCCCGGTGTTATGGGGTACAAACGCTTGGGCTTGCCGTAACGTAGCCAAATGATCGCGCACCGCCGAAAAAGAAACCGCCTCATTCGCAAACTGGTGAACAATGACCCGCGATTCTGCTTCGGTAGCTTCCAAGTGGTTCAGGATGTTCATCAAGTGCATTTTCATGTGCCCTTTTTGAATGCCGGTGGTCACCAGTGATCGTAGTGCAGCAAAATTTTGCGCCAATCCGGCTGAAGCAATGATCGACATCAATTGGCGGGCGCTGGGCTGCCCCATTATTTCAAGAGAAAGTTTGGCTAAAGGGTGCAATTTGGTCAGCCCCCCAACAGTGCCCAAGGCAATAGGCAAATCCAACCAAAAACGGAAGACGCCATCTTCAACCACGCAGTGGCTCAAGCTGCGGTAACTGCCATCGCGCGCTGCGTAGGTATGCCCGCAAGCTTCCACTGCCCGAAAATCATTGCCGGTAGCCAATACTACCGCATCGATACCGTTGAAAATACCTTTGTTGTGGGTCGTTGCGCGGTAAGGATCTATATGGGCAATGCGTACCGCTTTGCTAAATTTTTCTGCAAAAGTGGCGCCATCCATTCCTTCACAGGCGTTGTTCAATTGCTCAACTGGGCAACTGAGCGTAGCGCGTACCAAACAATCAGGGGTATAATTAGACAAAATAGCCATGATGATGGTCAAGTTGCGTTCATCAGCCTTCATTTCAGGATGCTCGGCAACAAAACGTTGTAGGCGTTGGCCAAAAGCTTCGAGCACCGAATTGATGAAGTTGGCGCCCATCGAATCGCAAGTTTCAAAACTTACTTTCAGCTGAAAATAATCGGGTTCGCGATCGGTAAAATCCAGCAATTCAATATCGAGTATGCCGCCGCCGCGTTTTTCCATATTGGCGGTAAGGTGTTGTACATCGGCCAACAGCTCCATCTTCAATTCGGGGAGCAAACGGTGGAGTTTTTTTGCTGACCCTGACCAGGAAAAATGGAGTTGTCCTAATTTAATGGTATCGATGATCTCGGTATAAAAACCGCCGCGTGACTGCCAAAATTTGGCGGCGCTAGAGGCTGCAGCTACCACCGAGCTTTCCTCAATCACCATCGGGACGGCATAAGTCACTTCATCGATCAAAAAATTGGGAGCAATGCCAAAGGGCAAGAAAAAATTGCTAATGGTGTTCTCGCTGAATCCATCAAAAATGCGTTGCACATCAGCATCTTGATGCCAAAAACCTTGTAACACTTCCAAGGCATGCTCGGGGTCATTGGCGAACTGCGCCACAATCCATTGGAGCTTTTCTTCTTTGCTGAACTTTGAAAAACCTGCTACCCCCATCAACGAACCTTTAAGTAGGCGCTTGCCAATTCTAAACCTTCTATTTGTGTGGCCACAAAAGCCCGACATGTTTCATAATCTGCTTGGGCGTGTTTAAGAAAACCCGAAGCTTGACCGTAAATACTGGGCATTTTTAATTTTTCCATCAAAAAATACCCATCAAGGAAGTTTTTGATGCCACCGGAAATGATGATTTGCTGGCATTGTATTCTACTACCCAGCTCTTCCAGCAGCTCATTTACCATAACCACCATTTCTTCCGCCGAATGACCCACATGAGCCAATTGGGTGAAAAGATCTTGCTGGGATGCATCGCTGCGCAGCAATTCCAATTTAGCAAAATTTGTGCCGCCTGCCGCTGCAAAATCAATGGCCGCCAAAGGCAACAACAGTAATTCCCGCAAACTGGCCTTGCCCATACCTTGACCCACCTCTTTGACAATGATGGGCGCATCCAGATAATCGATGATTTTTTTGATCGTATCCAAAGGCGGATGCTGAAAACGATCTCCTTCGGGTTGCAACCATTCTTGCAGTGGATTGACGTGAATGATCAAGCCATCCGCCTCAAGTTTATCCAGTAAGTTTTTGATGCGGTACAGTTCATTTTGGGCAATCAACTGCTCCAATTGTGCAATGCCCAGATTGGCATAGAGCGGTTGGTCATAACCCATAAGGCGTCGTACGGCAAAGTCGGCCAAGTTATCGTCGCTATATAGCAGGGGGCGACAAGATCCCAAACCCATGCCCAAGCCAAATTCGCCACAGACTCGCGCCAGGTTGTGGTTGATGGTATGCGCCAAGGCAGTACCCCCGGTCATACTCGAAACCCACAATGGCGCGCGGAATTTTTTGCCCAAAAAAGTAAACGCTGGCCAAGATCCGGCAGCAGGGTGTGCCGCCAGTAGCGGCTCATAGTAAAAACGGGTATCCAACTCTCCTAACTCAATCTGTGAGCGGAAAGCAAGTCCAATGTGATCGCGTTTGCGTTCGGCAGCGTTGGGATCAGCATCGGCTGGTTGGACTATAGTTGGTGCTTGGTGTTCGGCCATGACTCAATTTACCTCGCTTTTATAACAAAAATAATGGAATTACCGGAAAAATGGAGGATATGCCTCTTTTCAGGTAAAGGAGGTGTAACACGGCGACACAAAAATGGTTTACCAGCGCTTATATTTCCGCCAAATATTCATGAACAAATTTAATGGCCATTGCGCCTTCACCTACAGCGGAGGCAACGCGGTTCATGGCGCCAGCGCGTACGTCGCCAGCTGCGAAAATCCCGGGCTGACAGGTCTCCAGCAAAAAAGGTTCGCGCTTGTGTTTCCAAATGGATTTGAAATTGGGATAGAGTTTTAGTTCTTTCCCGGTTTCGATGAATCCCTTGTCATCGCGTAATATATTGTCTGGCAACCAATCGGCGGCCGGACGGGTACCAATAAAGATAAAAAGTGAATCCGCTTTTGCTTGATCCGTTGTTTTGGTGTCCACGTTTTCCAATACAACGCATTCTAGCGAGTCGTGCCCAAGGGTTTCAATAACTTCGGTTTTTCCAAGAATTTCGATGTTGGGGGTGGCCTTGATCTGATCAATGAGATAAGACGACATGGTAGAGGTCAGATCAGGTTTACGCACCACAATGTGTACTTTCTCCGCAAACTTTGAAAGGTAAACCGCGCCCTGACCCGCTGAATTTCCTCCGCCGACTACATATACCTGTTTATTGCGACAGGCATTGGCTTCTGTCATAGCTGCTCCGTAGTAAACTCCAGCTCCTGTGAATTGCTCAATCCCTTTTGCGGCTAGTTTTCGATAATCTACGCCGGTAGCAATGATGATGCTTTTGGCATACACGTAATTGCTACTGCCTACAAAAGTGATTTTTTTATAATTGCCTTCAATCTCAATTTTATCCACTTCTTGAGAAGTCAAAAACTCTGCGCCTAGGCGTTGCGCCTGCGCCAGCGCGCGCCGCGTGAGCTCGCCTCCGCTCAATCCATTCGGGAAACCCAAGTAATTTTCAATGCGCGAGCTGGTGCCCGCTTGTCCGCCGGGAGCCCGGCGTTCAATCATCAATGTTTTCAAGCCTTCCGAACCGCCGTATACTGCGGCAGCCATTCCAGCAGGTCCCGCGCCGATGATCACCACATCATAGATTTCCTCGCGTGCCTGGGTGGCCATTCCTAATACCGCCGATAATTCAGCAATGGAGGGTGAAACCAAGGTAGCGCCATCTTCCATGATCACTACTGGCAAGTCTTTTTCCGACAATTGGTGCAAATCAAGTAGCTCTTTAGCGGTTGGGTCACTTTGAATATCGAGCCATTGGTAGGGAAAAAGATTGCCCGCCAAAAAATCTTTAATCTCATGCGATTTTGGGGCATACTGGTAGCCAATGAGGCGAATGCCAAAAAAGTCGGGTGTGTGGTTGTTCTCCCAATCTTCCAATAAGTCACTGATTACGGGAAAAAGTTTATCACTTGGCGGATCCCAAGGCTTGAGGAGATAATGATCTAACCCTACTTCATTGATGGCGCGGATGGCAGCTTCCGTATCGGAATAGGCGGTGAGCAAAACACGTTTAGCCTCGGGGAAAATTGTTTTTGCTGCCACCAAAAATTCTACGCCCAGCATATCGGGCATGCGCTGATCCGACAAAAAAAGCGCTACCGTTTCACCTTGTTTTTTCAATTCCGGCAAACTGTCCAATGCTTCTTGGGGAGAATCGGTACTGATGATGCGGTATTCATTTTTGTAACCGTTTCGCAAGTCATTTTTTAGCGAACGTAGCACTTGGGGGTCGTCGTCGACAGATAATATGATCGGTTTTTTATCGGCTGCCATGTTGAGGTTTTTTAGAGCTTGTAAAGATTTTGCCTCCTGGAGCCCAGAATTCGAAATCTGAATAAACGCTTAGTTTGACGCAAAAAATTACTTCCCGATTTTTTAGAAGGCTTTTGAATAGGAAGCTCACTTGAAATGAACCGTTCGACTTCCTATTCAAAACCCAAAATCGGGAAGTTAATTTTTTTGCGTTGCTTAATGTTGTACAAGAGGAATACAAACGGTGAAAATGGTTTCACCGGGTTTTGATTTTACTTGAATATCGCCATGGTGTTGTAACACAATGCGGCGGGTAATTTCTAGCCCCATCCCGGTACCTTTGCCCACTGCTTTAGTAGTGAAAAAAGGATCGAAAATCTTGGTGCGGATGTCTTCGGGAATACCTGAGCCATTGTCCATGATGTCAACCACTGCTTTGCCTTTTTGTACAGAAGAACGAATGGTCAATGTTCCGCCAAGTGGTGCGGCGTCAATCGCGTTGTCAATTAAATTGGTCCACACTTGATTCATTTCGCCGGGGTGCATTACCACCAAAGGCATATCAACCGCAAATTCTTGTACCAATTGGATGTTTTTTTCCTTCTGTGCATGTTTGAGCATCGTGAGGGTAGAGCGAAGCCCCTCATGCAGATCGGTTGGCTGAAGGGCCTGACTTTGATCCATATGTGTGTAAGATTTCACCGAACGTACCAACTTACCAATGCGATCAGCTGATTCGCGGATTTCTTTTACCAGTCGCTCCAAACTCAGAGTGCTTTCAATCCACCAAAGAATGGCATCGAGGTCTTTCCCATTGACTGCGGCCTTCATTTTGTCGAGATCCTCCACTTGCAGGCCAAAATCGAGGAATGTTTCCGCAATGTCATCGCCCTGAGCAATGTCGTTGTCGTCAAGCCAGTCGAGGATATCGTCTTTTTTCGCTTCGCGTTGCAAAAGGGTTAGCTCTTTTTTCGGTGCTTGTTGTGTTTTTGAAAAAAGAATATCGTTGAGCCGATCCGTTTCTTCAGGGGTTACCCGCATGGTAATCACCGATTTGAACCGCTCGGGCGATTGGTGGATTTTTGTGTACAGTTCTTCGGTACTGCGCACTAGAGCAGAAGCTGGGTTGTTCAGCTCATGCGCCAACCCAGCAGACAACTTACCTAACGACATCAGCTTCTCATCTTGCAGCCGCAGTTCAGTAAAGCTTTTGATGCGGTTCGACATTACCGCCACCAGATTTTGCACCATCTCATAGCTAATGTTCACCATCTCGGTGAAACAAGACTTGGGCAAGGCCAATATTTCCACCGGTTCCAGTGCAATGCCGTAAGCTGTACTTTGCTTCATGCGCGAGAAGGGCAACAACCCGGTAGCATAACCAGCGCCCCATTCCCCTAAGTCCTTGAATTCGTTACCTTGTTGCATACGCAGCACGTACCGGCCTTTTACCACGATCAACATTTGATCTACATCCCGACCCGGTTGAAAAATTTGTTCGCCATCATCAAATAACTGATACTCCGCATGGTCGATCAACCATTGGAGCGCTGCGGGTTTTACTTGATCAAAAATTTCGAAGCCCGCCAGCGTACTGATCTGAACATTTGATTTATCACCTATTCTCACCTTGGGGTTGATTTATACTTCTTCAAATGGATAAAACACTTCATCTGGGTAACACCACAACCAGTCTTCGCCTGGCTCTGCCGAACAGATTACCGGGTGCTGGGTACTGTGGTAATGCTTGGTAGCATGCTTGTTGGGCGAGGCATCACAACAGTGGGTGACGCCACAAGTTTGACAGGTACGCAAGTGTACCCAGTAACTGCCTATTTTTACGCATTCCGCACATTCATGAGCGGTTTCTCGTTTGATTTCTTCCAGTTTTTCTATGTGCTCGCAAGATGTAGTTGCCATGATTTCAATTGTTTATTGGACAACAAATAAGGTATCTGAAAAAAAATGCCGTTGATCCATGAAATGATTTAACACCTTAAAATTGGCTGTGTTTGCCAGTTCTTCTATCTCCTTAAAGTCAAATTTTTTGGACAATTCCATGTCGATAGCTTCCCAGGCATCGAAGGTAATGTTCAACTCCAAATTAGGGATAAAAACAGAATGTGCAACCTTGCTCACCAAGTAACTTTTCATCTCGCCAGTAATGGGGTGATACATCGGCCAATGAAGAAAATTGTCTAAATTGAAGTTAGCGCCCAGTTCTCGGTTGATGCGCAAAAGGTGATTAAAGTTAAAGTCGCGGGTTACGCCAGCTGCATCGTTGTAAGCAGCCAGAATTTGGTCGGGGTCTTTTTTTAAATCAAAACCAATCAACACCAAGTCCCCGGGTTGTAATCGTCCACTGAGCTGTTTTAGAAATTCAGCGCCATCGGCAAAGGTCATGTTCCCAATGGTAGACCCTAAAAACAAGACTAATTTGGGAACACCCGGTTCGGTTTTTTTCATCTGATCCAAGGCTGCAAAATAATCGCCTTCCAAGGGCGTCACTTGCATATCCGGCCATATCGCGTACAACTCGTCTTGCAAATGCTGCAAAATATTACCCGAAATATCCACCGGGAAATAATGATATTGGCGTTTTTGCTCCTCAAAATGTTGGAGTAGGATACGGGTTTTCATGCCATCGCCAGCTCCTAATTCAACCAGATCAAAAGCTTTTCCGTTAAAACAAAGCCCCAAATCCGTACAAGAGGACACTAAAACCTCCCCTTCACAACGGGTGAGGTAGTACTCGGGCAAATCCATGATTTTTTGAAACAACCGATCACCGGCAGCATCGTAAAAATATTTGGACAGCAAAAATTTTGGTTTGCTGGTCAATCCTTTTTTTACATCCTGTGCAAAAGTGGAGGTTGTCGCCAAGGTTTTAGGCATGGTCATCATATTGTGTTTTTGTACCTTTTGTCAGGCTTTTCTTTTAACTGGTAAATCTATTGCGCCAAGCGGAAGCCGGTAAATTGCCAGCGTTTGTCAGTTTGGAAAAAATTGCGGTAACTGATGCGCATGTGCGAAAGTGGAGTGGCTACCGACCCGCCGCGCAATACCATTTGGTTGACCATAAATTTCCCATTGTACTCGCCCAGTGCGCCTTTGAATCGCGGGTAACTAGGGTAGGGCAAATAGGCGCTGGCCGTCCATTCCCATACGTCGCCCAAAAACTGTTTGTTTTCGCGGTGTTCAATGGCTGAGGGATGCCAGTTGTTTTGCTCTAAAAAATTGCCGTCCAAACTTGGCGACCACAATCTGCAAGCTGTTTCCCACTCTTGTTCTGTTGGCAATCGCAGCCCCTTCCAACGTGCAAAGGCATCGGCTTCAAAATAGCTCACATGTGTTACGGGTTGCCCCAGATCTATGGGTTGCAAACCAAACAAGGTATACTGAAACCATTGTTTGTTTTGGTAATACCAGTACAGCGGGGCTTTGGTTTCCAATTGTTTGACCCAATCCCATCCTTCAGCCAACCAATGGTCAAAGTTTTCATATCCGCCATCGTGAATGAATTCGAGGTATTCGCCATTGGTAACCAAGCGGTCTTGGATTGCAAAATCATTTAGGTACACTTGATGCGCACTGAGCTCATTGTCCCAACAAAAACCTTCACCTTGATGGCCTATGGTGTACAATCCGGCAGGGATTTCCAACCAATTGGCGCTGCGAACCTGATTTTTCCGTACAGGAGGGTTTTCAACATAAGCAGGAAAAAGCGGATTGTTGCCCAAAATGTATTTGATATCCGTCACCAACAATTCTTGGTGTTGTTGTTCATGTTGTAAGCCAATTTCGAGGGTAAACAGCAATTCTTCCATTGCTGTTTCACTCAATTGGGGCATATTATCTAATAGCTGTAGCAAATGTACATCAACATATTGGCGGTATTGAAAAACCTCCTCCACCGATGGGCGGGTCATGTTGCCGCGATTAGCGCGATGGATGCGCGGACCTTGACTTTCGTAGTAGCTGTTGAAAAAAAATGGAAAAGCGGCATTAAACACTTGATAGCCATCGAGATAAGGCGCCAGTAAAAAGTTTTCAAAAAACCAGGTGGTATGTCCTAAGTGCCATTTGGGCGGACTTACATCGGTGCTGGGTTGCACCACAAAATCTTCGGTGGCCAAGGGTTGACACAACAGCATTGATTGAGCGCGTACATTTTTGTAGCGCGTCTGTAAATTGGCTAGCGTAGCGGTTGACATGGAGGCGGCTCTATTTTTTTGACTGCCTCTGCTTGAAGAGTGTGTTTGGATCTTTAATTCGCACTTCAAATGGCCAAAATTCACCCCAGCTTCGTTGCGAAAATACTCATGTAGCGCTACTACACTCCGTTTTTCGCGCCTCGTTGGTGCAAATTTTGACTCATTTTCGCTTGCGAACTAAAAATCCAAACAAACTCTAACGCTTGCTATCGGCAACGAATGCAGTCTATTTGTGATATCCTAGTATGAAATGATCCAAGATGCCGAATTGTTTCAAAACTAATGCCCTGGTCTGAATTGAAAAAAGTATGAAATCAAGTATGCCTTATCTCAATAGCCCCGTTCTTCGCGAATACGGCGCGACCAAAGCGCTCCAAAATCGCTACGTGGTGCTTGGCAGAGCCAGATTTTGGTTCCTTGCTCGCGTGCATATGGGTCGGTCACCTCGCCGATGAGGTCTATTTTGGCAAAAAGCTTGTTTACATCATCGCCAATTTCATCATTTATATACACCATAGCGTTGGCATTAATTTTTGAAGGCGCCCATAGTAAAAAAGTTTCATTAAAACTGTAGGGCTCGGGGAGCTTCCATTTTTTTCGGGCATAATACACCGCGCTAGCCTGACCATAGTTGTCGCAATAAATGATGCAATGCGCTGGATCCGCTGCGGCATGATAAGCTTTGGCAACTTTTTGCGCCATTTCCTCCCACCCCAACATGTCGGCATAATCTTGGGGAAGGGAATGAATCTGACCGTCTTCCCAACGCAGCGGGCCATCCAGTCCAATGGTTTTGGTGATCCATTTTCCATATTTTACCATTGCTGGGGCTTCTAGAATGGGGCAACCAAATGGAAAAATGGGGACTATCAGCAACACCATCAGAGTTGGAAGGGCCGAACGCCAAATTCTGCTTGTCAGTTTTTGTTCCCAAAAAACACCGCCTGCTGCCATGACCATCGGGTAAATGCCCAAGGTGTAATAACTTTTACCGCGCATGGCACACAATAGACCAATTACAAACACAAATATCCAGCCCAGCAGTCGATAGGATACGGATTTACGGCCAAAAAAAAGCCAATAAAGCCCGCCTATCCACAACAAAATCGAGGGTATATTCATCAGGAGTTGATCCAGCATAAAATCGACTCGATTTACATTCACCAATTGGGTTCTATTCAATTCGTTCATGTGCCAGATTACCGGAAAGCCGTTTTTATACTGCCACCAGATGTTAGGCATAAAAATCAAAGCGGCTAAGGCAATAGCGCCCCAGGTATGTATCTCGATCAACATGGATCTTTTGGGCGAGATAAGCAATGACATAAAGATTGCAACCACCAAAAAGGCCAACATGTATTTGTTCAAAAAACCAAAACCCAATACCGCGCCAGTAGCATATAGCCAGCGATTGTCTTCCGTGTTCAAGTAGCGCAGAAAAACATACGTGCTTAAAGTCCAGAAAAAAATATCCGAAACCACGGGTTGAAAAAGGGTGCCATTGCGCAAATAGGCAGGTGATATCAATATCGCCAACCCCGCTAAAAATTGCCCATAACGCCCAGCTCCTAGCTCGCGCGCCATGGCTCCCGCGAGCAGGAGGATACCCACACACATCAATGTTGGCGCCATGCGCACGGTGGCCAGCCCATCGCCAAAGCCATATTGAACCACATATGATATCCAGCCGATCATAGGAGGAACCGTCCAATAGCCAAAGTCTGGATGTTGCCCTAAGGCGAGATACAGCATTTCATCGCGCTGAAACCCATAATGCGGATTGGCGATGAAATGGATGATGAATAAGGCGAGCGCCAGCCCAAGAAGACCTGGCCAAAAATAAGGGTGTCGGGTGTAGTGCATGATTTCTACTTTCTCTAGATAAAATTAGGAGATTTTTTTTATTATCTCTTGATTATCCGTACCTTTGCCCCTCTAAAAAATAATTTACTAACCAATACCTGCCTTTCGTGGGTGTTAATCGATTGCAATGTCTGACGAAAAAGACTTAGTAGAAGATCAAAACGAACAATTGGAGCCCGTTGCGGAAACTCTGATTGAGCCTGTAGTTGCAGCAGCAGCTGAGGAAGTTGTAGAACCAGTGGTAGCTGAAGTACCTGCTGTTGTTGAGGCACCTGCAGCTGTTGAAGAAGTTGTTGAGGCACCTGCAGCTGTTGAGGCAGTAGAAGAAGCTGCTCCAGCGATTGCTGCTGAAGCGGAAGAACCTGAAACCATTGTGGTAGAGGTTCCAGCTGAAGAGCTTATTGTAGTTAAAAAAACGATTGAAGTAGAGCCTACAACTGGCGACGATGACGAAGAAGATGTAGACATCGATCTTTTGTTGGCGCCTGTTTATGATCCTACTTCTCCTCACGATGCGTTTGACTGGAGTATCACCAACAAAGGTGGCGCACTCTATAACGACGAGGACAGCAAGCGTTATTTGGAAGAGTACGAGTCTACCATGAAGGCCATCGGCGAAAGCGAAATTGTGAAAGGTAAAGTTACCTCAATCAACGGCGGCGATGTGGTATTAGACATCAACTACAAATCAGACGGTCTGGTTCCGCTTTCGGAATTCCGGGATACTCCTGATTTGACCATCGGCGATTATGTGGATGTGTACGTAGAGCAGCAAGAAGACCTTCGCGGTCAGTTGGTGTTGTCGCGTCGCAAAGCTAAATTGCTCCGTGCTTGGGAAAACATTGTTGATTCTTACGAGAATGGCACTGTAATTAAAGGTACCGTAATTAGCAAAACCAAAGGTGGTTTGATCGTTGATTGCAGCGGTTTGGAAACCTTCCTTCCTGGTTCACAGATCGACATCAAACCGATCATCGATTACGATTCCTACGTGGGTAAAACGATGGAGTTCAAAGTTGTTAAAATCAACGAAACCATCAAAAACGCGGTTGTATCTCACAAAGCGCTTATTGAAAGCGACTTGGCTGAACAACGCGAGCAAATCATCGCTAGCCTTGAAAAAGGTCAAGTACTCGAAGGTATTGTTAAAAACATCACCGATTTCGGAGCATTCTTGGATCTAGGCGGCGTAGACGGTTTGCTTTACATCACCGATATCTCTTGGGGGCGCATCAGTCACCCAACCGAAATACTTTCACTCAACCAGAAGATCAGCGTAGTTGTACTCGATTTCGACGAGAACAAAAAACGTATCTCTTTGGGCTTGAAGCAACTCCAGCCTCATCCTTGGGAAATCTTGGACGATACCATCCACGAAGGCTCTGTGGTTAAAGGAAAAATTGTCAACATCGAAGATTATGGCGCTTTCCTTGAAATCCAACCGGGCGTAGAAGGTTTGATCCACGTATCTGAAGTAAGCTGGAGCAACCAACCGATCAATGCACGCGAGTTCTTCAAATTGAACCAGGAATATTCTGCTAAAGTGGTTACCATTGACCGTGCTGAGCGTAAGATGTCCTTGTCGTTGAAGGCTTTGGCAAAAGATCCTTGGAGTGAAATTGAAAACCGTTTTGCAGTCAACAGCCGCCACACTGGCGAGGTGAAAAACCTTACTCCATACGGCGTATTTGTTGAATTGGAAGAAGGCATTGGCGGTATGGTTCACATCTCCGACTTGTCTTGGACCAAGCGTTACGGACACCCATCAGAATTTACCAAAGTGGGTGAAAAAATCGATGTCGCCATCTTAGATGTTGACAAAGAGACCCGCAAACTTTCTTTGGGCCACAAACAATTGGAAGAAAACCCATGGGATACTTTCGAAGCAGTATTCCCTGTAGGTTCTTACCACGAAGCAACGATCTTGCGTCGCGATGATCGCGGAGCCATCGTTCAGTTGCCTTACGGTTTGGAAGCATTTGCACCAATCAAGCACATCCGCAAAGATGACGGCTCATTGGCTGATGTGGAAGAAACTTTGACTGTAAAAGTGATTGAATTCAACCGCGATGACAAACGCATCTTGGTTTCTCACCTTCGTTACCTCGAAGACATCCGTCGCGAAGCTGACGAAGTAGTGAAGAAAGAAAAAGATGCAGAACGTAAAGTTACGCGTACTGCCATCAAGAAAACCCAAGACAGCATTGAGCGGTCTACGCTTGGCGACTTGGACGGATTGGCATTGTTGAAAGAACAATTTGGTCAACAAGAACGGGATGCCGCAGCTGATGCAGCCGCTGATGCCGCAGCAACCACACCTTCTGACGAACAAGAATAATCGTTTTTTCTTCTTTGATAAATGCCCTGGCGGTTTTCGAACCCCAGGGCATTTTCTATTTAGGACTTGTTCAAATTTCGCTGCATGATTTTGTTTTAAAAACAAAAAGTTTTTAAATTATTTGCCAAATTGAAACTTTTTGTTTTTATTTGTGCTCAGCATCCAAAACAAAATCATGTAAAGCTATGAAAACACTGCTCCTATTTTGGCACGAGCCACTTGGCGAATGGGTTTTAGAAGTTCGAGATCGGATTGGCAAAACAATTGTTCGGTATTGGTTCCGGGCTGCTTTGTTGGGCGTACTAGGCTATGGCATGTACGCCAAGACCTTTAGCGTCAACGTACAAATGGACGGCATGGTCAATTCTTCGATTTCGACAGCTGGGGTTTCAACCCTTAGGGCGGCTCAGCCAACATCCCTTGCGGTTACTCCCGCAGCTGAAAAACCCATGAATGTATCGTTGATTGAACCCCCAACATCGACAACTACTAAGACCGTCACACCAACCGACTTGCCAACAAAAGAAACAAAACCAGCCAACGACAACTTGGCCAATCATTTTTCTAATGTTTCTTTCCCTGATGAAGATGGACATTTCGAGCCTTTGGAACGCCGTGCTGCTAAGCGCAAAAAACAACTGGCTTATGTTAAGCAATTTGTAAGAGTGGCTCAATCGGAACGCGATCGGTTTGGTGTTCCGGCAAGTATAACTTTGGGACAAGGGCTATTGGAAAGCGATGCTGGCGGAAGTCCGCTTTCAACAACCGCCAACAACCATTTTGGTATTAAATGCTTCTCGCGCTCCTGCCGACGCGGGCATTGCAAAAATTTTACCGATGACTCGCACAAGGATTTTTTCCGCGTGTACGCGAGCGACTGGGAAAGTTTCCGAGCCCACAGCCAACTATTGCAAGCAGGTCGGTATCGGCGCTTGTATAAATTGGGCAAAAAAGATTACACGGGTTGGGCTTTGGGTTTATCAAAAGCGGGTTATGCTACGGATAAAAAATATGCCCAAAAGCTGATTCATCTTATCGAGGATCTGGACTTGCACCAATATGATTAAGCACACCCTCAAAAAACAAAAAACACCTTAGCCGAAGAATCAGCGAGGTGTTTTTTTATATTTGGTACTAACATGCTTTACTTACCTGTTCCCGACTTCAAGCCCTTGAAATATTCTTCTACCAAAGTTTTGTAGTAGGGTTTCAAAGCTGGTGAAACGGTTTTGAAAGACTCCACTTCCGCTTTGCGTTTTTTGATGTATTCCTCCAACGCTGGCGGTATCTTTTTGTCGAGTACTTTTGCTGTTTCCGATTTGCGTTGATCATCAAGTTCGCGTTCGCGCTGTGCTTTTTCATGCTCCAGCAAGCGTGTTTCGATGTCTTTTTGGCGGCGCATCATCTCATTGGTCAAGCGTTTGTTGACCAAATCCGTCTCTGTTTTATCCATCTGATCGATGAGATCTTGGAGCTGTTTGCTACCTTTTCCTTGTTGCTGCAATTTGCGCTGTTGGGCTTCTAAGGCTTTGCGTATGGCCGCTTGTTTGGCCGCCATTTGGGCAAACTCTTTGGCATTGGGGCCGCCGTTTTGGCCATCTTTTTGCTGGCCGTCTTTGGCTTTTTGCATTTGCCCATTTAGTTGCTGCTGGCCGGGCGTCATTTTATCTTGCGGCGTACCGCCTTGTTTGCCTTGTTTGCCAGGTTTACTGCAAGCTTGATCTCCCGACATCATGCTCGACATTTGCTGTTGCATGTTGTTCAATACCTCACTGAGCATCAATGCCAAGTCGTTGAGGTTTTTCATGGTGCGTTGCTGGTGGTTGCCTGCCGAGGATTTTTCGCGATTTTCAAGTTCCTCTAAGCTTTCGCGCATATTTGACTTTACATCGCCTACCTTCTCGGTGATGAAAGATTCAATTTGAAATACCCGCTTGCTCAAAGCTTGCAGACTGTCCTCTACCAATTTAAAATCGTCTTTGATCTTGAATTGGCGTTGTACCTGAGCGATGTATTGTGGTGTGTTGATTTCGGTGCGGGTAAGATCTTTCATCAAGTCTTCCTGTTCAAAAGAGAGCCCAACGAGGTTTTCCAGCAGTTGGCGAAGTGAGGCGATGTCTTCGGAAACCTGCTCCATCTCCCCTTGCTTCATCTTCATTTTCATGTTGTTGGCCGCGTTTTTCATTTTTTGCGCGGCTTTCTTCTGCGATTTGGAAGCTTTATCGTTTTTCTGCTCGTTCAGCTCTTGCTTGGCATCATTCAAATCGCGTTGAATATCCTTCATTTCCTCTTGCGGATCGCCAAGGTCTTTTTTCTTTTCCAGCTCCTCGTTTTTCTTCTGAACTTTGTCCAGTTGTTCTTTGGCTTCCTGAAATTTCTTGTTGACGTCCTCTTGTTTCTTTTTCAGGTCTTCCTGAGATTGCTGATCTTTCTGTTGATCTTTCTGTTGATCTTTTTCTTGTTTTTGTGTTTCCTGGCTGAGTTGTTCCTCTTCTTTGGCCAGTTTTTCCATCTTATCAATGGCCTTGTTCATTTCTTGCTCGAGCTCCAACTGTTTAAACAATTCAAGCATGCGATCCAGATCCATTTGTCGCTGCTCATCCTTGTTTTTCATGTCTTCCATCATCTTCAAGGCCTGATCTTTCTCCATCTGCTGCATCATCTGCTCGATCTGCTTCATTAACTCTTTCATCTCTTCGTTTTCCAACGCTTTGAAGAGTTCTTCCATCTTTTCTTCCTTGGCCTCGGTTTCCTCGTTTTGATTTTCGCCGAGCTTTTCCTCGTTTTTCTGGTTTTCCTCAAAGGCTTTTTTCGCCTCTTCGATCTGTTTCTCCAATTCTTTTTGGCGATCCAGTAGTTTTTCCATTTGCTTACGGGTCTGCCAGTTGAGGTCTTTTTCCTGCAATAGTTTTTCCCGCAGTTTTTTTAGCTCGTTCTCCAGTTTTTTGGATTCGAGTAAGGCATCTTTGAGGTTATCCTTGATTTTGTCGTCATTCTTTTCGGCTTTGGCCTCCATTTCTTTTACCGTAGGCATCGAGTAGACCATCATGCCCGTACGCGCTGATTTGCTGCCGTTGACAGCATCGTTATCGTACACTTCAAAAAAGTACGATAGTTCATCGCCTGGTTGAAGCCCCAACTCAGATACATCGAAGGAATATTCAAATTGGGTTTGCTTTCCTTCGGGGCGCTGGATCAATTTTTTTTGCTCGGGCGCTTGGCTGCCGCCTGATTTCCGAATGCGGTAATTAAAGGTAAGACCACGTAGGCCATAATCATCACTGGCGTCGCCGGCGAAATATTGCACTTGGGTATTGGTGCTATCGCTGAAACGCTCTGCGCGGATGTCGGGATATTGATCAGGGATAATGGTAATGGCGTAATTGACGCTATCGCCTTTGGGAAGCGCCTGGTTAGCGATCAGCAACTTATAAGACTCGTCAAGCATTGCTTTTTTGCTGAACAAAAACAGATCATTGCCTTGACGGGTTGCTTCCATTGTTTTTTGACCGCGCGAGAATTTGAGGCGTACCAAATCCGTCGACTCAGTATTGAAGATCCAATCTACTTTGGTGCCCACTGGCAAAACCAAGTCGCCAACATTGTTCAACAATTCATCCTGGCGACCAATGTAACTTGGAAAATGCAACTTTACTTCAAAATCGCGGATATTAGGCTTCTTGAGTACTTCCAAATTGTAGCGCAGCGAAGAAACATCGCCTGCATTGAGGCGGAAAGGAACGTCTTTTTGAACTTTGCTAAAGGTATAAGTGAACTCCGTTGGAGAATCTTTTTTCAGGCGGTATTCGTAATTGTCGATGTTGATAAAAACTTCGTTGGGCAATTGATCTCCCTCCACTTTGACGCGGAGTTCATAATCTTCGTATTGCACTACTGCTAGGGAATCTTCAGGGACAAAAAACTTAAAAGGAGCAGGGCGTAAAAATTCGCGACCATTGTGCAAGAGGCGATCGGCGCTGTCGCGGATAATGCTAGGGGCGGCAAAAAGTAAAATCAGCAACAACAACAGCGGAGGCAAAGCAAAACGCAGGTATTTGCGGTTTTGATTGAGGTTAATTGCTGCCTGAAAAGGAACAGGTTTAATTTCCTCCGATTTTTGATTGATGCTGGCCAAGATCAGATCCTTATTTTCTTCGGAATCCGCTTGATGGCGCAGCTGGAGGATATTCAGCAATTTGTCTTTTACATTACCAAAATGACTGCCCACAATTTCCGCCGCTTTTTCATGGCTGATGAGTTGCCCCAATCGGAAATACTTGAGCAAAGGAGAAAGTACCCAACCCCACAATGCAACTGCGCTGACCCCGATAAAAGAATAGAACAGGAGCTTACGACCCGTAGTACTGAAATAGTAAAAATATTCCAACGTAGTGGTGGCCAAAAACAGGAAGAGAATCAACCCAATGCTGTACAAACTTCCTCTAATCAACTGGTTGAGATAATATTTGCGAATGAACGCATCCAGTTTTTCTATGAGCAATCGGTAATTATCTAACATCGCGCCCTCTGATTTTTTTGAAGTAAAAAAACTGCCATTGTTGCTGATACGAAGCGAAGTGGGGAATTAGCAGAAGTATCAGCAATAAAGTCTACAAAGTAACAAGAAAATTGGTATAAAAGTAAAGAGCCTAAACCAGATAAATTGTTGCACAAAAACATAAAAAAAGCTGCTTTTAAGCATTAATGTCTTAAAAGCAGCTTTTTCAAGGCCCGTTCAAGCCTACAAACGCTAATTGATGCGTTCGTAAACCGATTTAAGCTCTGGGTTGCTTTCTGTTTTTTTGATGTCTATCAAAATATCGGTCAATTCGGCGGCTTTGGCTTTGAATTTTTCTTTGTCGGCAGCAGCAGTTGTCGACTTTGACCCTTTGGAGCGGAAGCTGTTGCGCAAATCAAAAATTGCCTTGGTGGCAGCGAACCGGCGGTACAAAGATTGGCGGTTGTCTTTGGCAATGCCTTTTAAAGTCTCGGTGGCGGTATTGACTTCGGCATCACTTGCCTTGGCCACCAAGGAAACATAGCTTTCGTACAGACTAACCGCGTCCATCCCATCAGCAGTGGCCAATTTCTTTTGAAAAAACGGCAAGTACTTCGGATTGCCAGTTTCTTTGTATATGGCGCCTACCGCTGCACTGATAGTAGCGTTGCTTTCTCCTTCGAGCTTTTGCGCATAAACCAAACCTTCGTCGCTATCATTATCGTTGATGATTTGCAAAGCAGCGCCAATAACCGGATAAGCCTGATCCTTTTCCACTAATTTTTTAGCGATATCAACCACTACGCTATCGCTCTGCGCCGACAAACTTTCCAGTGCCGCGCTTCTTACTTCGCTGTGCGGATCTTTTTGCGCCAAGTGCTCCAAAGTCTTGAGCGTTTCCTCATCTGATTCTTCTGGCAAATTTTGGATGGCCAAATTGCGGATGACCCAAGAAGGATCCTTGAGTCCTTTTTTCAGAATATCTCCCAATTGTTCGCTTTCCGCAGCCACCAAACGATCGAGGGCTTCATAGCGGTCGAGGTATTTGGGAGCATTGTTAAATTGAAACACGAGTGCGTCATTGGATTTATCATCTTGAACAATGGCCAAGAGTACCCGATCCCCATCAAAATTCACTAAAGATGGCTCGGTAGCGGCTGGGAAATGGAACACCTGTTCCCGTTGGTTGATAAAAATAGCATGGCGTTTTTTCTCGCCGCCAGCATAGATGTCAACATTTACTGGTAGCTGAAAAATAGAAGGCACGCCCTCTTTGGGTTCTTGGGTTTGCTTAACATCCAGTGTTACCTCTTTGGTATCAGCATCATAGGAGGTTGAAATTGTAAGTTCAGGATGACCCGCAGCCAAGTACCATTGATTGAAAAACCAGTTAAGGTCTTCGCCTGTCACTTCTTCAAAAGCCAGGCGGAGTTGGTGGATTTCTACCGACGTCCCCGCGTTTTTAGTCAAATAGCGATTGAGCGCAGTAAAGAAAGCATCGTCGCCCACGTACGTACGGAGCATGTGTAGTACCGATCCACCTTTGTTATAGCTGTGCGCATCAAACATCACTTCTTTGTCTTTATAGCCAAAGTAGATTAGGGGGTGTACTTTGGTAGCTGCTTCATTGAAATAGCCTTCCCATTCCGTTTGCAGGTGATGATCGGCTTCATCAATGCCATATTTGTGCTCAAACCAAAGGTACTCGCTGTAGTTGGCAAAACCTTCATTGAGGGTGAGGTTAGGCCAGCTTTCAGTAGTCACATAATCGCCAAACCAGTGGTGAAACATCTCGTGTGCTACCACCCGATCATTGAAGTTGTCGATCAGCTCGCGTTTGTGTTTTTGTTCGTTTTCGCCAAAAATAACAGCCGTGGTATTTTCCATGGCGCCCGATACGTAGTCGCGCACGGTGATTTGTGCAAACTTAGGCCAAGGATAAACAACACCGAGTTTGGTGGAGAAAAATTCCAACATTTCTGGCGTATGGGCAAAAATATCGCGGGCATCGTCCTTGTAAGCCGGTTCAACATAATAGGACAATTCGATGTTGCGCCATTTGTCTTTGACCACTGCAAATTCACCTACTGCTAACATAAATAGGTAAGGGGAGTGTGGCTGATCCATTTTCCAATAATCAGTACGGGTGCCATCTGGATTGTTGGTAGAGGCAGTCAAAAGGCCATTGGATAGGGTGACAAACTTTTTATCAACCGTGATGTAGATTTCTTCCGTTGTTCTTTCGTTAGGTACATCGATGGTTGGAAACCAACGCGAATTCCATTCTGTTTCCCCTTGCGTCCATATTTGTTGCGGTTTATCCCCATCCTCTTTGCGTGGATTGATGAAAAACAACCCCTTATTGGAAGTAATCGCTGCGCTACCGCCAGAACTGGTTGGGCGAGCGATGTACTCTATGTTGATGGTGTATTCCTCGTTGCGCGTGTACGTGCGACCCAAATTGATCACCAATCGAGAGGAATCATAGGTATATTTTAGCGTTTGATCACCAGTGGCAGTTTGGAGCGCCACTTTTTTTAACTCAAACCCTTTTGCATCCAGCGTAAGCGAAGCGGTAGGGTAGAAAAGCGGTTTCAATTTAAGCGATGCTTTACCGATGACTTCCTCTTTTTCCCAATTAAACCGCACATCAAGTTTGGTGTGGATCAGGTCGTTGGTTCTTTTATAGCTTGGCGCATAAGGGGGTAAAGTCAGTTCAACGGCCGCTGTTTCCATTTCTTCGGGAGCATCTTCATCGGTCTCTTCTTCGGTGGGCTCTACTACCAGGGTATCCAGCATTTGTTTTTCAAAAACAGGTGGAGTCAGGGCTGTATCTGGCAGTTTCTTAGTAGCGCAGGCTGCTAAAAAAAAGCCTAAAAACAACCAATAAAAATTTTTCATGTGGTGGTTATTTTTTTGCTGTTGGTTAGTTTGTTTATTCGCTCAATGCCTTTGCAGCCGTTACTTCTTCAAGAAATGTTTCCAAGTACTTGTTGAATTCCTCTTTCTTTTCCATCATCGGAGCATGACCGCATTGATCGATGAAATAGAGTTGGGAATGTTTGATCATTTCGTGGAACTTTTCGCCAACAAATGCAGGAGTAATTTGATCCTGGCGTCCCCATACCAATAAAGTGGGTACGGTAATCTGATGCAACTTATCGCCCAGGTTATGGCGAACCGCTGATTTGGAAGTTGCAATAACTCGAATGGCTTTGTTGCGGTCGTTGACGATGTCATACACTTCTTGGATCAATTCGGGAGTTGCCACCGTAGGATCGAAGAAAGTATCTTGCGTTTTTTTCTTGATGTATTCAAAATCACCGCGCTTTGGGAAGCTAGTACCCATTGCACTTTCAAAAAGACCGGAACTACCCGTAAGGATGAGCGAGCTCACTTTATCAGGATGAGCAAGAGTAAAAAGCAAAGCGATATGCCCGCCAAGCGAATTACCCAGCACGTGCACTTTATTGTAGCCTTTGTATTTGATAAAATCTGCAATGTGTGCTACCAGACCTATTACCGAAACCTCGCGAACCGGAAGTTCAAGAATTGGTAATATTGGGGCAACTACATTGTACTTACCTGAAAAGTGCTGCACTATACCTTCAAAATTGGAGAGCGCGCCAAATAAACCATGAAGCAACAACAAGGTCTCTTCCCCGCCTTTCGATTCCATGTATTTAAAATTCCCTTCTTCTATCAGATCGAAATTCATTTAAACCGCTTTAATGATCAAAAAAATATTGGGCTGCTATCTACGATCAATCAAAATAATCAAGCAGTAACGGCAAAAATAGAGATTTTATTCGGTTGTCCCAAGTGCTTTCCGCTGATTAGCACATTGTTGGTGCAATTGAAAAATAGATTAGGAACGGGTGAATAATAAATTGACATTTTAGCCGCTGTTATTTTGTTGCCAATCAACTATCTTTTGAGGCGCAATGTGGGGCATTGTAACGAAAAAGATAGGAAGAGTGGCGGCAAAAGAGCAAGGATAAAGTGTCAATTTATTTTTTAACCGTTCCTTAAAGCTATATAGTCTAATAAATTTAAGATTATCTTTGTTTTATTCGGAAAATATCTCTTGTTTTGCACTAGAATTGAGCCCATCCTCGTGAAGGCCCTCAAAAAATCTGAAAACAACTTACAACTCAATTTACTCAATTTAAACTTTAACATCATGCGTCTAGTACTCAACTTATTGGTGGTTGTTCTTGCGCTTGGTTCTTTGCAATCTTGTGTTTCCAAAAAGAAATTCAACGAACTGCTGGCTAGCAAAGAAGCTGCCGATAAGGCGTTGGCTGAAACACAAGCTAAAGTAAAGAGCCTGGAAGCTGATAACGCTACCCTGAAAAGCTCTATGGAAGCCGAAAAGGCTCGTATGAATGGCGAAATTGCCAGTCTGCGCAAAGATCTTGATGCAACTAAAACTCAAGTTGCTGCTGTTCAATCAAAATTGGACATGACCTCTTCTGAATTGACCAAGGTGAAATCAGAAATCAATGGCATCTTCGCTAGCTACAAGTCTAGCGGCTTGGGTCTAGAAGAAAAAGACGGTCGTTTGTACATCACTACTGGTCAGCCAGTAAGCTTTGGCTCTGCAGCTTATGCATTGACAAAATCTCAGAAAAGTGCAATCGTTCAGTTGGCTACTACCTTGAAGAGCAATCCAAAATTGAAAGTATTGGTTGAGGGTAACACCGATACTGATAAAGTTTCTAAAGGATCTGCTTTGGGTGACAACTGGCAGTTGTCTTCTTACCGTGCTTTGGCTGTTTGTCGTGAGTTGGTTAAAAACGGTGTTAACCCAGCTCAGGTAGCTGCAGTTGGCCGTGGAGATACCATGCCAAAAGGCGATAACACTACCAAAGCTGGCAAAGCTACTAACCGTCGTACTGAGGTAGTTGCTGATCCAGACTTGAACGGTCTTCTCCAAGCGACCAAGCAATAATCACTAAAGCGATTTGCTTGATTCGATAAAGAGAATCCAAATAAAAAACGGCTTATCCCGCAAAGGATAAGCCGTTTTTTATTTGGAGCTTGTTGAGAATTTCTAGTTCAATACAAAGGGCGCAATGAGATCAAATTTCGGAATTTCTACATCAAAAGTTTTTCCGGTGCTCAAATTGAGCATTTCATAAGATCCATGCATTTTTCCGATCGTAGTTTGCAGGTTACACAGGGAAACATATTGGTGAGCACCGCTTGGTTCTAAAATTGGTTGCTGCCCAATAACCCCTTCGCCTTCTACCTCTCGAATCTCGCCGCTGCTGTCGAAGATGATCCAATGCCGCCGCAACAACTGCACCGAGTCCGAGCCCAAGTTTTCGATGGTAATTCGGTAGGCGTGGATAAACCGATCTTCAGCAGGATTGGAATGGCCATTCTGAAAAAAAGTTTCTACACTTACCTTAATTCCATTGGTGATTAAGGTTTCCATGGTGTGGCATTTAAAAATTCCCTAACGACACGTTCTGATTCTTCCAGCGCATGTTCAAGTGTATCATTAACTAAAATATGGTCAAATTTGTTTTCATAACCCAATTCCTCTTCCGCACGCGCTAGTCGTTTTTTCAAACTTTCGGCGTTTTCGGTTTGGCGACCTATCAACCGCTGAAACAGTACTTCGGGTGAAGGGGGTTTTACAAAGATTGCCAGCGAATCCTGCGGGTAAGCATTTTTGATGTTCAAAGCGCCTTTTACATCAATGTCAAAAATAATGTGCAGCTGTGCATCCCAAATTCTTGAGACCTCACTTTTTAACGTCCCATAAAATTGGTTGTCGTATACTTCCTCCCATTCTAAAAAATCGCCAGCGACTATGTGCGCCCGGAAATCGGCTTGACTGATAAAGTAGTAATCTTTTCCATCCACTTCATAATCGCGTTTGGAACGCGTGGTAGCAGATACTGAAAAAACTAAATTATCAAACGTCGACAACAGATGGCGAACGATGGTGGTTTTGCCTGCCCCAGAAGGTGCGGTGACAATTACTAGTTTACTCATGAAAAATTACAAAGAATTTGCTACTTGTTCTTTTATTTTTTCCAACTCGTCTTTCATAGCTACTACCAAGCGCTGAATATCGGGAGAATAAGCTTTGGCGCCGAGGGTATTGATTTCCCGACCAATTTCTTGGCTGATAAAACTTAGCTTTCGTCCTTTCTGGGTATGTTTCTGATCCAATTCTTCTAGGAAAAACAGACAATGCTGCGATAAGCGCACCTTTTCTTCGGTTACATCCATTTTTTCCAGGTAATAAATGATTTCCTGTTCAAAACGGTTTTCATCGATCTTTTCCTTCCCGAGGTATTCCTCTAAGTTTTGAAACAAGCGATGACGCAACTTTACGATGCGTTCGTCTTCAAAGGGTTTAATTTTTTCAAGATTATCCTGGATGATGCCAATCCGCATCCGCATGTCATTTTCGATCGATGCCCCCTCTACCAAACGGAACGCATCGAAATTTTTTACGGCCTCTTCAATGGTCTTTTGCACCACCAACCATTCCTCATTGTTGAGTACATCGCTGTTGCTACCTACTACATTAGGTAAGCGCAGGATCGACTGCATCAAATCGCCTTCATTCAATGACAGTTCGTTGGCCAATCGACTTAGCTCTTGATGGTATTTTCGAAAAAGTGGTTTGTTGAGACTGAATCCCTCTTCTCCGGCAACGGACTGGATGTCGATACTGAAATCTATCTTTCCCCGCTCTAAGCGTTCGGAAATCATACGACGAATTTCGTGTTCTTTCTCTCGGTAATTTTGCGGCACTTTCATGCGCAAATCGGCAAATTTACTATTCAAGGAACGAATCTCTGTAACAATGGTCTTATCGAGGTAGGTTGTCGTTCCCCTACCATAACCAGTCATGGATAAAAGCATAATAAGCTGGTATTGCGGATTTATGGCATCCAAAAAACCCAATAGCTTCTAACTACGGCGATTTTTGTGTATGTTGAGTTGCAAAGATAGACAAAGGATTTAAAAAACACTTAATTATGCTCGTGATGGAAAAAGTAAATTGATTAAGCAAAACCGTATTTTTTTAAAATTTAATTCTGATTATTTTAAAAAATCCATTCATTATTTTAAAAAATCAATAAAACTGCTTTGCTGCCATTGCCACCCCATTCTAATCAATTGAAAATTAATGCAAAGAGTTGAAATAAACTTGTCTTTTTTTTCGGTTTAATGAATAAAATTACGAAATTTGCCACTCGCTTCGAAATAGCGACATTATTCATAACTTATTATAAACCAAGTATATACCAATGAGAAAAGCTGATCTTGTTGCAGCAATATCTGAAAAGACGGGAGTGCCCAAGGTCGACGTACTGGTTACACTAGAAACCTTTTTCAAAGAAGTAAAGGGTTCTTTGGCAGACGGCGAGAATGTTTACATTCGTGGATTCGGCAGTTTTGTAATCAAACGCCGGGCTAAAAAAATTGGCCGCCACATCAAGAAAAATGTAGCCATTGAAATTCCAGAGCATTTTATCCCATCTTTTAAGCCGGCTAAAGTGTTTGTGGAACAGGTAAAAAGCAAAGTAAGCTCGTTGCCAAAAGACAGTTCGGACGAAGACGAAGACGAGGATTAATCATCATCACTCATGACTAAGTCGCAAATTGCAACTGTTGGTGCTGCAGTGTTGTTGTTGCTGGTGATGTACATTGGATGTGATACCAAGCCTCAGAAAATAAAAGATGTGGAGAAATCCAGATCTTTGGTCACTGAAGCAACGGATATCAATGTCCTATTAACTGAAGCCAAAGACAGCCTTAAGCCTAGCCAGTTGGCCTTGATTTCTGCTATAGAAGACGAGCTTGCCGCTCAACCAACAGATACTGGTAAGGTATCCAAACTAAAGCAATTGTCTGGTCAATGGTTTCAATTTGATCGTCCTGCGATAGCTGGTCATTACGCTGAAGAAGTAGCTGAACTGTTGAACACGGAGGAAAGCTGGTCGATCACTGGAACGACATACGCGATTGCCGTACAAAGTGGGCGAAACCAACGCGTACGCGACTATGCCACTGGGCGGGCGGTCAAAGCTTTCGAAAATGCCATTTCGATCAACCCTAAAGAAATTGGGTACAAATTGAATTTGGCGCTTTTGTATACCGACAACCCTCCTGTGGATAACCCCATGAAGGGCATTTTGATGATCTTGGATCTGAATCGCGCAAACCCCGACAATCCTAATATTCTAATGAATTTAGGTCGTTTGGCGATTCGTACCAATCAGTTCGACAAAGCGGTAGAACGTTTGGAAAGAGCCTTAACCCTTGATCCATCGCTCATGCCAGCCATTTGTATGCTTGGTCAAGCCTATGCTGGACTAGGGCAAATGGACAAAGCAAAAAGTTATGAACAGCGCTGTGCCGCTGCTCAACAATAAGGAACAATAGCCAATCACTGGCAGATGAATCATTTGGCTATTTTACGATAGTCGTTTCCTTCATCCGTTAAGCAAGTGGCTTGGAAATAAAATGGTTTAACATTTAAAAGTAATCGGACTATGCCGTGTGGAAAGAAGCGCAAAAGACATAAAATTGCGACGCATAAGCGGAAGAAGAGACTGCGTAAGAACCGCCATAAGAAGAAGAGCAGATAGTTTTTAAATAAGCGGCATTGGGCTAAGGAAAGAGGCATGTACAATGGTAACTTACCACCGTTGGCAGTTTTTCCGCCCACCGGATCTTCCCAGCTTGGGGCGACGATAGCGCTCCAAGCTGGGTCTTGCGCTTTTGGACATATGGTTTCCAAATGGCATGTAAACTTAAATCCGGTCAGCATTAGCAAGGATAAGCCCCGCTCGTTCCTCGGATGGTTTTCAAGTAAGAGCTATTTTTAAGCTATAAAAGAGATCGCATTTTCAACCAAAGAATTTTTTCCCCAGTTTATTCTCCCAAAAGATGCTCTCTTATTTGATCTACCTATTAGGACACACAGCAATTCCCATACCTTGCAAGCTGCAACGTTCGCGTCTATTTGGAACTTCATCTATGGACGAGCATCCGCCCCATTCATTGATTTTCGAAAAAGACGTCCAGGCCTCTTTTTTATCCCAGCGCCTATAAATGTGGTGTCCTGTGGAAAAAGAACTTATTATTAATTCTACCCCCACAGAAGTAGAAATTGCCTTATTGGAAGATTCCAAACTGGTAGAACTGCACTATCAAAAAACCAATACCAACTTTACTGTTGGCGATGTTTTTTTGGGCAAAGTTCGCCGTTTGATGCCCGGGCTTAACGCTGCTTTTGTGGACATTGGCCATAAGAAAGATGCTTTTTTGCATTATACTGATCTTGGCCCAAAGCTCCGGTCTCTCATCAAGTTTACCAATGGAGCTGTTGGCGGAGCCATTAACGCCCCCAACCTAGACGGATTTGTTATTGAGCCGGAAATCAACAAAAATGGTAAAATTGATCAGGTACTCAAAAAAGGTCAAAATGTATTGGTGCAGGTACTCAAAGAACCCATCTCTACCAAAGGACCTCGTTTGAGCTGTGAACTTACTATTCCTGGCCGGTATTTGGTACTCACACCGTTTTCTGATGTTATCGCTGTTTCAAAAAAGATTGCCAACGCCGAAGAGCGCAAACGCCTCAAGGTGTTGATTGAAAGCATCAAACCGAAGAATTTTGGCGTCATTGTGCGCACCGCTGCCGAAGGTAAAAAAGTAGCCGATCTGCATGAAGAGCTGTCTTATATGCTCGACAAATGGGAAGGCATGTTCAACCAAATGCACAAGGCAGAAGCACCTGCTAAATTGCTGAGTGAATTGGACAAAACGTCCAGTATTTTACGCGATTTGCTGAGCGATTCCTTCAACAAGATTCAGGTCAACGAAAAAGAGCTCTTCCAAAACATCAAAAATTACTTGTCCACCATCGCTCCTGATCAGGTGAACATTGTAAATTTGTATAAAGGCACTAAGTCGATATTTGAGCACTTTGGCGTCACCCGACAAATTAAATCTTCGTTTGGGAAAACGGCTTCCATGCCTAGCGGTTCCTATCTGGTGATTGACTCCACCGAAGCGATGCACGTCATCGACGTCAACAGCGGTCATAAAATGTCGAGCACCAATGCTGATGAGGCCGTAATGCGCGTCAATATGGAAGCTGCAGATGAAATTGCTCGTCAACTTCGGCTACGTGATATTGGCGGGCTGATTGTGATCGACTTCATCGACATGCGCAATGCCGAACACAAAAAAGAGGTGTTGCGCGCCATGCGCCAGGCAATGAAGAAGGATAGGGCACAACATACCGTTTTGCCGCTTAGCAAATTTGGTTTGATGCAGATTACCCGACAACGGGTAAGACCTGAAGTGAAAATCGATACCACCGAAATCTGCCCTACTTGCGGCGGTACGGGTACCATCAATGCCTCGATCCTTTTGGTGAGCGATATCGAAAGGGATCTTAATTTCATTCAACAATCGCACCCAAAAGCCAAGGTCAAATTAATGGTACACCCTTATGTGGCTGCCTTTCTTAAAAAAGACGGTTTCCTAAGGAGCATTCAATGGCAATGGTACCGTAAACAGTATCGTTGGGTCAACGTAGACTCAGATCCCGATTACCACCTTACAAAGTATACGTTTTTTGATGAACACGATGACGAAATTCGTCTGAACGCGGTTTAATCTACAACAGGTTCAAAAAAAAATTAGAGCAGACAATCCTACGCGGGTTCGTCTGCTCTTTTTCATTCCGCTGCAAACTGGAATGATTTACTTCTTTTTTGTCCCATTATTTACAACCCATATGTCAAGGTCAAATAATAGTACCCGCCAATTTGCGGACCACCCAAGATGGAGTAATAATAGCGATTGAGCAGATTGGTGCCTCCCAATTTTGCATTGACTTTCCAATTCGGTATTCGATAACTTAAAAACCCATCGATTGATGAAAAGGAAGGTACCGTGCCATTTACCAAAAAAGACAGGTAGGAATAAGAGCTTTGCCACTTACCGCCCAAGCTAAAACCTACGTTTCTCCATACATTGGGATGGGAAATAGCGGCATTTACGATCCAGCGCGGCGTATTAAATCCGTCTTCGAGCCCGTCATTGGTTGTCTTCCGATCCAGTTTGGCGTAAGAGATGTTCGTTCTTAGGCTAAGCTCGTTGGCAAAATTGTATTGCACATTGGCGCCAAAACCATAATTAAAGACTTCGGTTTGCGAATTGGTCCAAAGTCGATAGCGGGCTTGTTTGCTCCGATCGTTCATGTAGTAACCCAGCGAGTCGGGGTTATTGCGGAGCGGAATGGTGGTCTCCACTTGCGCCATAAAATCGCGGTAGCGGTTGTAATAAAAATCAACATCCAACAACAATCGATTTTTGAAAAACAGCCCTTTGTAGCCAAATTCAAGGGAGCGGATGTACTCTGGCCTAAGGTAAGTATAAGGGCTGCGCTTCAGAATACCCACATTGGCTTTGATTAAGCTGTCGCGTTTGGGCACACCAAATTTGTTTACACCATTGGTTACCGCCGCCTGAAAATCATCCACCGATTTCCGGAGGTAGGAGTTTTCAAAAATGCCATTCGACATGACCGGCAGCCCGCCTACCCTTTTTACACCACCACTGTTGATGTTGGAAAACCCTTCAAAAATACTCGGGAATCGATACCCGCTCTGGTAAGATAAGCGCAAGTGCTGGTAATCGTTAGGCGAATACACTGCCGTAAAACGTGGATTGTATCGCGTGGTAAAATAATCCGCTTTGTCGGCACGCAAAGTAGTGCCCAGTTTCAGTCGCTCGTGTAAAAGAGTTTTGGTCACTTGTACAAATCCCCCTGTTTTGCTGTACACCAAATTGCGGCCACTTTCAACCGGATTGATAAAATAATTGCCATCAGGTACAATGATGTATAATCGGTGATCAAATCCTAGCAACCATTCCACCCCAGCTATCTTTTTTAAATTGGGAAAAAGCGCTTGCCCTAGGTCAAAAATACCTTCCGCATGTACCAGCGAGGCGCGCACCCGCAAAGCGGCGCCAATATCCCAGTTATTGATACTGCCCAATTTTGTTATCAACGAATCAAATCGAGCTGTTCCCGGTGATGGTCTTATACTATCGGCAAATATACGCGCCCTTTGTAAGGCATCAGGCAAGGTGTTGCTGCGACTCGCTTGGTTAAACCGCTTAGTAAAATCGGCATACCATTGGTTGTCGCTTTTGAAAGCGCGGTCAATGTTTTCCCCCATGGAACGGAGGTTAAAAGACTGCCCCGTGTTCTCATTGGTCCAATAGGCATTGACACGCAGCACTGGCGATTTCCAACTCAAGGCATGTTGTTGCAATAAGTATCCTTTGGTTTGAAAGCGGTTAGAACGCTGATAGATGCCGTCCAAATCAGCAAACCGATAGGTATAAATTAGTTCTTGGTTTTGAGTGGGGCGGAAATGGACAGCGCCGGAAGCTTTGAAGTTTTTCAATTGATAGTTGGCCAATTCTTTTTCGTAATAGCCGGTACGTGCTACTATGATGTTTTTTCCCGCCAGCGTTACCGTTCTCCGGTTAGAAGACTCATTTCCATATCCGCTTACCGGGTCATAAGCAGGATTGCTGGCGCCCAACAAACCCGTACTGGAATTTAAGTTGGCGCCCAGATCCGTTCTGTTATTGGCTACCCAATCATAACCGCTAGCATAGGTAGCATTGATTTTATAAGCCCATTTTTCACTCAAAACTTGGGCATAACGAAAAGAAGTTTCGCTAAATAAATGGGTAGATTGACCCGTTTCTCCTACATGGTTCACTCCAGTATTTTGTCGTACTGAGGCACCTTGGTATTCAAAAGGGCTTTTGGTTTGAAAATTAGCCAACCCATTGATGGCGTTCATGCCATAGAGTGCCGATGCCACCCCAGGCAATATTTCTACACTTTGAATGTCGAGATCCGACGGCCCCAAGGTATTGGCAATTGGTGCGCCGATGTGGGGAGCTTGATTGTCGACGCCATCCACCAATTGGGCGAAACGCACATTGGTGGTATTCGCAAAACCGCGAGTATTGAGCACCTTGAATCCCATGCTTGGCACAATCAGGTGCACGCCTTTAACATTTTCAAGGGCATCAAAAAAAGAAGGTTGAGGAGAATTCCGCAGTTCTCGTTCTCGAATTTTTTCGATGCTTACTGGCGATTTCAAAATATTTTCGGCAACGCGAGATGCAGAAATGACTACTTCTTGTAGCCGTTGTTTCTTAATGGTGTCGAGTTGGGCAGTATTTTGGCCCGCCGCCAAAGTGCAAATAGAATAGAAAAAAAGGAGGAGCAGAACTTGTTTCATAATTTGCCCTATTGAAAATATCGTTATTTTTTCAAAAATATAACGATATTTTCAATAGGGCCTTATTCCTCCAATTTTTTTGTTTCCTGCTGCAAAAAATATTCAAACCGGGTTTGTAGGGCTTTGAAATAAGCGATGATTTCTTTGGCTTCAGCGGTAATGATGGCTCCTCCTCCTTTTTCTCCGCCCGTTTGGGTGGCTACCAGTGGATGCAAAGCTTGTGCATTGAGCGAATTGATCATTTTCCAGGCTTTGGAATAAGACATACCCATGGCTTTCGCGGCTTGGTTGATGGAGCCTTTTTCATCAATCAATTCCAGCAATTGCAAGCGCCCTGGGCCAAAAAAGGGTTCTTCCGGCTGTTCAATACGCAAACGACCGGTTACTTTAAATGTCCCATTCTTGAGCAGGTGTTTGAGTCCCATGATTGGTTTAAGATACAGTGGTTCGCGGTTTAGATTGATTATTGGCCATCGGGCATCCACAGTCGGTTCGGCAAGATGAAAGCGCGAATAACAATAGTACAAGTATCAAGCTGCGCAATAGTAAGTTTCGAGTTTGCATATTTTTTTGGTATTTTTTGCTTAATTTTTCCCCAAAGAATTTTGGTACAGTTGCTTCACTCTAATTTTAGCAACGCTGCGATAAAGTTAAAAAATTCCTCATGGCAAACCCTCCACACAAAGTAATCGTATCCCCATTAGATTGGGGTCTTGGTCATGCTACCCGCAGCATTCCCGTAATTCGTGAATTGCTGAAACAAGGAGCAGAAGTGGTAATCGCATCAAATGGCAAAGCCCTGGCGTTATTGCGCACTGAGTTCCCTGATTTGCGGAGCTGGGAACTTCCCGCTTACGACGTGCTGTATCCCTCGGAAAACATTTACCTCAATGTGGCACAGCAAATGCCGAAAATCATTGCTGCCATCCTACAGGAACAACGGGTGATTGCCAAAATTGAGCGCCAGGAAAACGCCAAAGCCATTGTTTCTGATCACCGCTATGGTTGTCGCATTCGCAATGGCATCAATGTCATTATGGCGCACCAGTTGCATTTGCCAGTACTTTTTCCCATTAAACTAGCCACGCAATCCATTCACTGGACCCAGATGCGCAAATTTAATGAATGCTGGGTTCCTGACTTCCCCGATGCACCCAATTTATCCGGTCACCTCGGACATCCGTCTTTACCTCGGGTGATCACGCGCTATGTTGGCCCCCTTTCGCGTTTTGAACACCAGGAATTGCCAAAAAAATACGATTTTATTGCCATTATTTCTGGGCCAGAGCCCCAAAAAACCTATTTCGCAGAAAAATTACGCCAACAAGCCGCCGAGTTACAGGATCATTCTTTTCTTTTTGTGTTAGGAAACCCTGAACAAGCATTTTATGAAAAAGTAGAGGACAACATTACTTTTGTTCCGCACCTCGCCACGCTAAAGCTTCAAGAAGCCGTTTCGCAAAGCAAGTATGTAATTTGTAGATCGGGTTATAGCAGCATCTTGGACTTAGTGGTGTTGGGTACTCCGGCATTATTGGTTCCCACCCCCGGACAAACCGAACAGGAATACTGTGCCGAACATCTCCAGGCACAAGGACTTTTCACCGTGCAGTCACAATCTGAACTCAACCTCCGCGCCGCTTTACCCCTACTGAAACAAAGTAAGTCTCTTAGGGATTTCCGACCCAGCGCCAAGCCAAGTTTGTTGAGTATCGCTGTAGGGTCTTTGCTACAGCTAATTGAAGGACTACCCAGTGAAACCGATTTTGGAGATAGTTAACCCGTGATTACAATAAGAGCATGTTAAGGATTCTGGTTCGATGGCTAAAATGAGCTAAAATTTGCACCAATGAGGCACAAAAAGTGGAGTGTAGCAGCGCTACATGAGCATTTTTGTAACGAAATTGGTGCGAATTTTGGCCATTTGTAGCTCGAAGCAGAATTCTGAACATGCTCTAAACTTTCACCATCACTAATACATCGTTATGTCTAAATTTTATTCATTTCTATTGCTAACGATTGCTTTGCCTTTGTGGGTAAAAGCACAATCTGGATTAACTGCTGAAAAAACCGATGTGCTCCGCTCCATTGATGCCAGCGCTGCTGAATATGGCAAACTAGCGCACCAAATTTGGGAATATGCTGAAGTGGGTTACCAAGAGTACAAAAGCTCCAAATTGTTGCAAGAACATTTGAAAACGGCTGGTTTTAAAGTTGAAGCCAATGTAGCGGAAATACCTACGGCTTTCGTTGCCACTTTTGGCGAGGGCAAACCCGTAATCGGTATTTTGGCTGAATTCGATGCTTTACCAGGCGTTTCTCAAGATGCGGTACCTTATAAACAAGAACGTGCTGGCGTAAAATCTGGCCATGCTTGTGGTCATCATCTTTTTGGAACTGCCTCGGTCGATGCTGCCATTACCCTGAAAGATTGGTTGAAAAAAACGGGCAAAAAAGGTACCATAAAACTGTATGGTTGCCCCGCTGAAGAAGGTGGCGGCGGCAAAGTATACATGGTGCGTGCTGGGTTATTTAACGATACCGATGCCGTTATCCACTGGCACCCTTCTTCTGAAAATGCGGCTAGTGCGTCATCTTCCTTAGCGAACAAATCCGCCAAATTCCGTTTTTATGGCATCGCCTCGCACGCAGCCGCTGCGCCCGAGCGCGGACGCTCAGCGCTCGATGGCGTGGAAGCAATGAACAATATGGTCAACATGATGCGCGAACACGTGCCGCAGGAAACCCGCATCCACTATGTCATTACCAAAGGTGGAGAAGCGCCTAACGTGGTACCTGCTTTTGCCGAGGTGTTTTACTATGCTCGTCACCCCGAAATGGAAGTGGTAAAACAAATTTTTGACCGCATGGTAAAAGCCGCTGAAGGGGCAGCCCTCGGTACGGGTACTACCATGAAGTACGAAGTTATTGCCGGAGTTTACAATCTACTACCCAATGAAACGCTGGCAAAATTGATGTATGATAACCTCGTAAAAGTTGGCGGCGTCACTTACACCCCCGAGGAAAAGAAATTTGCAGAACAGATAGTTGCCACTTACGATATCAAAAACGTAGACATCAGCTCCTCTGAAAAAATTCAGCCGTTCAACGCTCCGGAAGGCGGAGGATCTGGTTCAACCGACGTAGGCGATGTAAGTTGGGCCGTGCCGACGGTTGGTATGGGCGCCGCTACCTGGGTGCCCGGTACTTCAGCCCACAGCTGGCAAGCAGTGGCTGCTGGCGGGATTAGCATTGGTACAAAGGGGATGGTAGTGGCTGCAAAAACCATGGCTTTGACGGCGATGGATCTGTTCAACGATCCTGCGGTATGTGAAAAAGCAAAAGCGGAATTGCAAAAACGCCGTGGCAAGGATTACCACTACGAAGCGTTATTAGGCGACCGTAAACCCGCCTTGGATTATAGAAATTAATTCATTTTAGCATGTCTGTTCAATAATATTGGGCAGACATGCTAAAAAATTTCGCCAATATTTACCGATATCCCTCTTGACCCCTGCAATCCAATTCCGTAGTCAATACACAAATTGGCGCCTGAAAATTTATTCAATTTGATCCGCAAGCCGCCACCAAAAGCAGGGCTGATTACCTTAAATTGTCGATCGGGTGATTGGGCAAAAGATTGGGCATTGGCAAAAACTACGCCACCTAAAAATCCTTTTCGCGAAATCTTAAAACGGTACTCTCCTTCTAGATAAACCATGCTGGTTCCTCTAAATCGCCCTTGAATGTAGCCTCTGCCAGTGTTGAAATTATCATCCCAACCAGTACTTGGCAACAGCAAATAAGGCGCTTTACCGCCGCCCGCCAAAAACCAGTTGTAATTCCAAAATGCCAATACATTCTCCGATTTTCCAGGAAAACGGAAGTATTTTCGAAATTCTAGCTGCACTGAAGTCCAATTGGATCCAGCTCCTAGAATGGCCAAATTGGGGCGTAAAACAAAATTTCCGTACCAACCATTATTGGGGTTGATGGGGTTTTTTCTTGAATCATGAAAAAGCTGTAAAGCAAAACCTGATGCAGTAGCGGTTTCGTACAAGCCATATTGCTGATAATCGGTAGGCGTTTTTTGGGGAACACCTGTTTCTTGAATTTTCCAAAAACGATCAAGATAATACCCTAAGCCAGCATACAGGTTTTGGCCCACTTTGGTCACTACCGTTTGGTGGAGCTTTAAATAGTTGAAACTGATCGCATAACCGTCGGAGAAGTTGGTATAAGCACCCAAACCAAACGTTTCTGAAGGGTACTTCATAAACCGCCAGTCTAGCTGTAAATTGTACTTACCTTTAGCCGCCCAGATGCTGGCGCGGAATGGCAAAATGATTTGTTTATATTGGGTGTAAGCAAAACTGGAGTACATATAAGAGGTCTTATCACTCCTTAGTTCGGGATCTTTTGATTTAAACGCTACATTAGCGCTTACCACGGCAGCAAAACCAGTTTGCAAGGAATAGCCAACTGCTGGAATTGCTGAAATGTGTACTACGCCTACTTCATTTCGCGTTTTGGTAGCCGTTTTCGTAATCCGCTTAAGCAAATCAACTACGTCTACAGCATCTTGTTTGGGCGTTTCTAAGTTTTCAAAAACGCTTGTTGCGGGGATACTATCCGTATTTTCGCGAACTGGGATAGATATGGTGTCTATAGATTCTCCACAAAAAGCAGGTTCACAAAAAAGGCAGCATAAACAGCAACAAAACAATCCAGTTTTAATATCCATAAGGTAATTATAGTAAATTAGCCTGCCTTATTCGAACTACAAAGGAACGGGTAATTTCCGATACTGACTATTTTGGATGAAAAAATTAAGCTGCGAAACCAGCGCTAGTAATGAGAAAGACATTCTACCTTGCTTTATTGTTTTGGACTGGTGTGGGTTGTGTCGGAAGTCATCAAAATGAATTGCCGCAAGCTCCCTTACCTACCCACCTCTCCGGTCAGCAATTGGCCGCCATTCATTGTGGAAGTTGCCATCTTTTTCCTGATCCTCAATTATTGGATAAATCGACTTGGGAAAAAGGTGTACTGCCCGAAATGGCTTATCGACTGGGGATGAAACCACTTTCTGATAAATTGATGGGGCTTGATCCAGAAGATATTACCCCGTATGTTCAATCCGACGGCTTTCCTGCTAATCCTGTACTCGTGGAAGAGGATTGGCAAAAAATCATCGCGTATTATGTGCAAAACGCTCCGGAACACCCTGTCCCGCAACCCGTCAAAAGCGCAGTAAAAATAGGACTCCCTTTTTTTAAATTACAATCTATTCCAACAGCCACCAATAGACTCCCTAAAGTCACGATGGTTAAAATTGACAATGCGCATAGCCAATTGCTGATAGGAAGACGAGACAATGGGCTTTTGGAGTTTTACAACCCTGAACTGCAAAAAATTGATTCCATTCGTTTGGAGAGTTCCATTTCTGCTGTAGCAGGCATCAAAGGGCAAAAACTATTGCTGGAAATGGGACTCATGGATCCCAACGACCGCAAAAAGGGCAAACTGATCCAATTATCTGCCAATGGCCAGGCAACAACTTTACTGGATTCACTCCAGCGCCCAGTGGATATCACCGTCCAAGATCTTAATGAAGATGGAACCCTCGATTTTTTACTCTGCAATTATGGCAACGAGCTTGGGCGCCTGGCTTGGTACGATGGAAAAACGCATCAGGAACATGTACTCAAATTGCAACCCGGCGCACGCGTAACCTACCTCAACGACCTCAATCAGGATGGCCGAAAGGACATCGTAGTACTGATGTGTCAAGCGCGTGAAAGTGTGCTGGTGTTTTACAACCTAGGAAAGGGTAAATTCAAGGAAGAAAAACTGTTGGAATTCCCGTCCGTTTACGGCTCTAGCTTTATTGACCTGGCAGACATGAACCAAGACGGAAAAATTGACATTCTTTACACCAATGGCGACAATGCCGATTATTCTTATTCGTTAAAGGCTTATCACGGCTTGCGTATTTATTTGAATGATGGCCGGAATCATTTCAAGGAAAGTTTTTTCTATCCCGCGTTTGGCGCCAGCAAAGCAGTGGCTGCCGACTTTGACGCCGACGGCGATCAAGACATCGCCATGATTTCTTTTTTTAACGAACCTGACGCCCAACCTAATTCGGGGTTCCTGTTTTTTGAAAATCAAGGGCAAATGCAGTTTAAAGCAAGTACCTTTCCCACTGCTGAGCAAGGAAAATGGCTGGTTATGGATGTAGGCGACTTGGATGGGGATCAAAAACAGGATATCGTTTTGGGTAGTTTTTTCAAACCCGGTTTAGGTCAAGGTCAGGTTGGAAAATCCAACATGGCGCCTGCCGTGGTTTGGCTAAAAAATACTGCTCCAATTCGAAAAAAGTAACCCGATCGTCACTGCATGATAAACTCGGTACGCCTATTCTGTTGCCGACCCTCGGGGGTGGTGTTAGAAGCGATAGGTTTGGTTTCCCCATAACCTTTATACAGCAGTCGGGTTGCGGCAATCCCATTTTGCACCAAATATTCATACACGGCTTTAGCCCGTTGTTCCGATAATTTTTGGTTGTCGACATCGGCGCCAACATCATCGGTATGGCCGTTGATCTGAATACGCATTTTGGGGTTGGCTTGTAACAGCTGCACTAGGCGGAGGAGTTCAGGAAAAGAGGTGGATTGCAACTGAGCGTTTCCTACTGCAAAAAAAACATTCCGCAAAATCACTGCCTCCGCTTTGGTGCTGGCGGTATTTTCGGCTGGAATAGGCTGTAATTTCACTGCCAATTGGTAGGGTTCTTGCCGGTTGTGTTGTTCTTGCAAGGCAAAGTTTTCGGAATAAAAGAAATAACCATTTTTTGATACTTCCAATCCGTAGTTGTAGCCCAGCGGCAAACAAACCAAAAAAGCGCCATCGGGTTCGGTGGTGGCGCTAAAAACTTTTTTACTGGTGCTTAAGTCAATGATTTCCACCTGTGCCGACAAAGGTTTTTGGGTGATTTTGTCCTGCACTACGCCTTTGGCATAAGTCACCGCCAAGGGACGGTCTTGCTCGGGTAATTCAAATTGAAAAATATCGGCGCGAGTGGAAACAGCGCCTACCGTTTTTGAACCTTGATCGCTGTCAAAATAGGCCAATTTGCCATCCAAATCCAGGTGAATTGCGCCTTCGTTGGCGGGTGTATTGATGGGGTAACCTAAATTTTGCGGAGTTCCCCACTCTCCTTTTTCATTCAAGCGACTGAGGTACAAGTCATATCCGCCCATTCCGGGGTGGCCTTTTGACATAAAATAGAGGCTGCGGCCATCGGGATGGATAAAAGGCGCCTGCTCATCTTCGGGAGTATTGATGTTTTTGCCCAAGTTGCTTGGTGCCGACCAAGTGCCATCAGGCTGACGGTAACTTGACCAAATGTCTAATCCACCCATTCCTCCTTTCCGGTCGCTGATAAAAAAAAGCATTTGCCCATTGGCCGACAGCGAGGGTTGTGTTTCCCAACTGGCGGTATTGATGGGTGCTTTAAGATTGAGCGGCTCCGACCAGTGTCCGTTACTCCAACTCGAGGTGTAGAGATCACAACCACCCAACCCGCCTGGTCGATCGCAGGCTGTAAAAATGAGGGTACGCCCATCACCCGAAAGACAATGGATGCCTTCGTTGAGCGGGGTGTTCAACTCAGCAATGGGTTCAGCAAGTTGCCAAGCGCCATTTGTTTTTTTGCTGCTAAAAAAATCTTCCTGATTGTTGACTCGTCGGGTGAAAATTAGCTCGCTTCCATCTGTACTGACGGTTGCCCAATATTCATCGGTAGCCGAATTAATGGATTCGGTTAGGCGTATTGGCGTGTAAGCTACGGGGTGCAAAATGGCTTCAGCAGCAAAAACGGCGTTCCTTTGGTAAGTTTTTGCCCGACTGAGCATGTCTTCGCTTTTTTTCTCCACCAATAAAAATTTTCCAAAATTTTGAGCGGCAGCCGAATATTGCTGTAACTTATACTGGGTTAAAGCCAGTTGGTAATACAAGCGCGGTTGGTATGTTGAATCCATCGCCAGCACATTTTGGTATCCACTTATCGCGCCAGCAAGGTCACCTTGATCGTGGTGCACATTGGCCAGCATGATGATGCCATCGATGAATTTTGGATCATCGGCGAGGAGTTTTTTCAATGTTTTGGCGGCCTCATCTAGCTGGCGACTACTGATTTGAGTTTTGGCTTGCTCGTATACTTTTAGGAGTTTGGGCACCAAAGTAGCTTTAGTGGTATAAGCTGGTTGGGCAACTAGAAAAATGCTCGTTGCCATGGCCAACACCAACAAGAAACCGTACCGCATAATTTTAGGATTATTGAAATGAGGAGAATGAGACTTTCTAGAGTGTGTTTGGCCATTTGCAGCGCGAACTAAAAATCCAAACACACTCTTAAAAACGATAAACTATCGAAAAAAAGGTGCTAGAGTAAAAAATCTGCTAAGTTGATGGCTGGGGCGCTTAATTGATATTCCAAAACGCGCTCCTGGATATCAAATGGCGCCAAATCGGCCAAACCCAGTGCTTGAACAGCTAATTCGAGCAATTCGTTTTTGGAAATAGTAGGTAGCGCTTCTCCGGTGTATTTTTGTTGCAAAAAAAACTGCCCTGCTGCCAAAAAGACTTGCTCCGGGGCCAATCCAATAAGTTCTGAACCCGTCACCCGAGTCCCCATTTCCTCAGCCAACATTTGACACGCCACAAATGCTTCGTGAACTGGCGTTACATCCATGTCCACAATATTCATCGACACTTGAGCAATGCCGTATTCGGGCATACCCCAGCCAATGGCTTTTACTGCTTTACATTTTCCGGCAATCCGTTGTCTTTGACCGTCATCATCTATTTGCAAGTAACCGCTCTCGCGCAATCGTTCGGCAATGCGTTTGGCTATCGCAATATCAGCCGTTGCTAGGTTGACATTGTAAGCAATTAAAAATTTACGGGCGCCGATCACCGTAGCGCCAATTGCGGGTTGAAACACCGTGGGGCCAAAATCGGGTTGCCAATCAGGATCTTGCATTTTTTTTGCCAGGCCCTCGTATTCTCCTGTTCTGATTGCTGCTAAATTGGTTCGATGTGGATGCGTAGCCGAAGACTCGTATAAATAAACGGGAATACCCAGTTCCTCCCCCACGCGCTTTCCCAGGCGAAGCGACCAATCAATAGCTTCCTCCATGGTGATTCCGCTTACGGGTACGAGCGGGCACACGTCGGTAGCGCCAATGCGTGGGTGCGCGCCATGGTGCGCGCGCATGTCGATTTGCTGAGTTGCAGTTTGAATGGCTTGAAAAGCTGCTTCTACCACGGCGGCGGGTGGGCCGGCAAAAGTCATTACGGTGCGGTTGGCATCAAAGCCAGCATCTAGGTGTAGCAATTTAACCCCGTCTACTTTGCTGATGGATTCAGCAATACGTCGCAAAATATCAGGATTGCGACCTTCACTAAAGTTGGCTACACATTCTAAAATTGGCGATTCAGCAGCGTGTATAGACATGCACGGAGCTTTTAGAGAGCGAAAAAAGGCTGAAGATTTTATTCTTCGTCATTATTTTCTTCAACATTCAGCAACTCAACCTCCAATACTTCAGGGCTATTTTGAGTGATTTGAACCACCTTCACCCGATAAGGAAAGATTTCGATCTCTTGGCCTTCTTCTGGAATGTTCTCACTTTTTTCCAAAATCAAACCCGCCAGCGTAATATAGTTTTCGCTTTCCGGGAAAGGTTTTGGCAATAGCTCGTTGATTTCATCGATAGCATGTTGGGCATGGATGCGGAATTTATTTTCTTCGATGGCTTCCACAATCGGCGGTTCGGTATCATACTCGTCTTGAATATCGCCTACCAATTCTTCGATGATGTCTTCCAAGGTGAGCAGACCAACCGTTCCACCAAATTCATTGACCACAATGGCCATCTGATTTTTGTGTTGCTGAAACATGCGCAACACTTGGCTGATTTTTTTACTCGATGATATAAAAAGTACATCGCGCACCAAATCAGTCAAAAGAGTAGGTTGTTTGTGGTGCAAAGTAGCGAGCAGGTCTTTGGTAATTACAAAGCCGGTAATGTGATCCATGCTTTCTTTGTAGACCGGATAACGGGAATACCCCTCTTCGATGACGTAGTTGATGGCTTCTTCCATCGGGGTGTCTACCTGGAGCGCTGAGATCTGATTCCTTGGTTTTAGCACCTGTCGTACAGTACGATCATCAAAATCAAAGACATTTTGGATCAATTCGCGTTCAGAAGCATGGATGGCGCCACCTTCTGCACTTTCCGCGATGATCATCATCAATTCTTCTTCCGAGTGGATTTCGGAATGGGCAACCGGGATGATGCCAAATATTTTTAAAATAAAATTAGCCAGTCCGTTCAGAATATAAATAAAAGGGCGGAATACCACGTAAAAACCCCGCAACAAGGCCGAAGTAAAAAGGGTAGTAGCGGTGGGGTAACGAATAGCCAGCGTTTTGGGTGCTAATTCTCCAAACACAATGTGCATTACGGTTATTACCGCAAAAGCAAAGGCAATAGCAATGCTGTGAATGGTTGCCTCAGCTGGATTGTATCCGAGGCCGCTTAGGGCGGAAAGCATTAATTTGGACACGACATCCTCACCTACCCAACCTAATCCTAAGCTAGCCAAAGTAATCCCCAACTGGGTAGCTGCCAAATAGCCATCCAAATTGCCTACTATACGTGCAGCGATGCGGGCGGTAAAGCTCTTTTCGGCACGAACTTGGATTTGGGACAATCGCACTTTAACGATGGCAAACTCTGCGGCAACAAAAAAACCGTTCAAAGCAACGAGAAGAAACGTAAGTAATATCTCAGAAATCATTTCAATTGTTATAAACCTTGCTGCAAAATTAGAGATATTCTGACAACTTTGATTGATTTGTAAAAGGTTATGATAGGAAAGTTCAATTTAAAGCTTGAGTAGCGCTAAAACTCTGGATTAATTTTTGTCGGAAGGCGATAATTTCGAGCATTTTTTCAACTTCGTTTCGCCAACGCCCCCACAAACTGGCGCTTGGATCCCAACCCTTGCTGAGTTGAATCAATAGTTGTGGGTCACAATGGTACGCCAATGCTTTTATGATTCGGGTATAATGGGCGGTATGCCATAACTGTCCCAGGGTTCCACTAATGTAGCGTTGAAAAGTACTGATGACCAAAAGCGTTAATTGATCGCTCCAGCTGTGTTCGCTGATACATAAAAGATAGGTGATCAAATGTCGATCTTCCAGTAAATGTGGATTTTTTTGCAAATAGCGAACTGCTACTCGATTAAACACATCATCGGATAGTTTTTGTAAAAACTGATGATTGGTTGTGCTATTCCAGGATAAATTGACTTTTTTGTCCAACCAATATTGCACAATAGCTTCACTCCACTCCTCATCCGGATGCAATTGACAGGCGTCGGCAAAAGCTTGTAACCAACTTTCATCATCAGTGGTCGCTACAAAAGCGTCCAAGATAGCGGTGGGTTCGGCATTCCAGATTTGTTTCCAATAGCGACAAGGAATGCGGCGCAACAACTGAAATCCCCAACCATTGCGTTGTACGCCCGTGAATGGAGCATTCCCCATCGGTTCAATACCGTTGCTGCGCCATTCGTCAGGAAATTCTTTGGAAAAAGTGATGGTCAATTCTATTTTTTTTCCCTGCTGCTGCATCAAAAAACAGGATTGGGCAAACCTGAGGTATTTTTGCACTAAGTCTGAATCGGGAAGTAAAACCAATAAATCAGCGGCAACTTGGCGCACTTCTCGTCTTCGATCTTGGAGGTTGGCTTTTAAGAACGGGATATCCGCAGCGTTTAACCCTTCTTGTAGTAAGGATAAAAATTCGGCGCGGTGTTCTGGCCGTTCGGTATTCCAGGTAGATTGTAAAAGCTCGATGGCTTTGCGGGGATCTTCTTTGCGTAAGCGTACAATGGTATTTTGTCGCAATCCAAATGAGGTGGTCAGCCAATCGTTCGACTCTTCAGGCGCGCAAAGCGGTTTCCAATTTGGGTTTTGCTGCAACAACCAATCTCCTCGGTGACCAATTACGGGTTCGATCAATTGAAAAAAAGGAGGTTCCTCCAAACAGCGATCAAATAGTTGTGGCAAAGCGATAGGTGGAAATACTTGACCGCTTTTTTGGAGTAGCGCGATAAACTCGGGCAGTGCAGCCTCAAATGTATCATCCAAAATCTCCTGAAGGCACTTTTGGGAAAGCGTGCTACAGGTGGAATTTGCTGCTTCTGTTTTGGCTTGGGAAAGTTCGGTATCCCAATGGTTAAGTTGAAATCCTGCTTTCTGCCAGTGACGCTGTAAGGTAAGCGCTTGTAAAATGGCTTTTTCAGGTTCAATACTAGGGTCTATTCCCCATTCAGCCAATTTTTTCACCAGCTGAGGCGACAAGGTAGCCCGAGTAGTGCCCAAGATGGCCAGATGATACAATTTTTCGGAAAGCGCGTCTTCCATCACCTACCCGTTATTTGTTCCACTCGAAAGTATCGATCATTTTGAGCATATCAGCCTTCACAAAGTTATAGACGGGCGCTAGCGAGTCGGCGTTGATCTTGGTATTGAAATACAAGGATGCACGCATGAAGTGTTTTTTGTTGTCGGTCACATAAAATTGGAAGGGCGTTGCGGCTGGCCCGTCAATGGTAAAGGCCATCCCTTGAACATTCGCACCCCGGTCAATTTTCTGCTCATCGATATAATTGGCTTTTTTATTGTGCCAATCTACTAACTCAAAAGCATCCGCTTTCAGTTTGTCTAGCGTTTTTCCTGTGCCGATGCTATAGTAGGTACAATAAATGCGGCAATCAAAATTGGGAATATACAAATTGAACCAGCAGGGGTCTACCGGTTTGGTGTCAAAATAATCGGTATCGCGTTGCACCACTGCGTACTTTGGATACTGAAAAGTGAAGTGGCAGTAGTTTTTGTCAAAAGCTTGGTATGCCTTAGCTGGGTAAATCACCCGCGGATATCCACGCGGCTTGGGAATCGGTGAAGAGCGATCACAGGACAGCAACAAAAAAAACAGCGAACACAAAGTTAAGATGCGACTGAACATAGATTGAGACAAGTGTATGAGTAAAAAAGAGTATTCGAACTATCCACCCTGGAATACTTCGGTAGAAAAACCAGCAAGGCCTATTCAATAGAAATGCGTACTGCGGAGTAATTCTCTAGGAATCTACTCCGCAGTGCTTAGGAACGGGTGAATAATAAAGTACCATTTTAGTCGGCGCTATTTTGCTGCCAATCAACTATCTTTTGAGGCGCAATGTGGGGCATTGCAACAAAAAAGATAGGAAGAGTGGCAGTGAAAGAGCAAGGCAAATGTGGTACTTTATTGTTTATCCGTTCCTTAAACGCATTTCAGCGCTGTTTGGCATAATTTGACGAAAAAAATGGTGCACTTTTTTCAGTCAACTGTAACACTCCAAACCCGGCCGTGCCAAGTTGCGCTTAAAAAGGTAGATCATCATCCGCCGAGGCGTTGCTGTAATTTTCATTTACAGCGCCCACGCTAGAATATTCATTCGTACGAGCAGGTTCTTCACTCGGGAAAGAAGAAGAACTGCTACTGCCTTGTCGGTTGTTCACAATCCGAAAAGAATTGGCAACAACTTCCGTAGTTTTGCGGTTGTTTTTGTCTTGATCTTGCCAAGTGCGGTGGGTCAGCTTGCCTTCAATGTATACCAGCATGCCTTTTTTGAGTTGACTTTCTGCCCGCTCAGCCAATTGACGCCACAATATAATGTCGTGCCATTCGGTTTGCTCTTGCCAATTGTCTTCTTTGTCTTTGTAAGCATCAGTGGTAGCAATTGCAAATTTTGCTACTACAGCGCCGCTTTCCAAGCGACGAACTTCGGGGTCGCGCCCCAGGTTGCCAATAAGAATTACACGGTTTACCATGCGTTGTTATTTTTTTGATTAACTAAGGTACGACAAAGAAAGCGATTATTTTGCCGGCAAAAAAGACAAAAACCCTGCTCTCCGTACCCGCTTAAACTAGTCCAAAAATACATTTTTTTCAAACAAGTTTTTGTTAATCAAAGTTTTGCAAAACAAGTTTTAGCGATTTTTTTTCTAAAATAGTGTTAGGCTAGTATTCTTTTGCGCCAAATACCGATCAATTACCCTTGGAAAGGCATATTGTTTCAATGATTGGTGCTCGATCAACTGCCAATCAGCTGGCGGATTTGGGATTGGCGCGGCCAGTTCCAGCTTCCAAAATTGGGCAATGATCTGCTGATGGGTGAGTATTTGCTTGAACAAAGGTGATATTTGGCGTTGAATAATTGTTGTCCCTTGGAGCCAATCTTGCACAACTGGAAAAGCTAAGTCAATTGGAAGAGCCGGGGATTCTATCATTGGGAATTCGTAGAGGTCTTGCCAAATATCGCGCTCCGTACGTTTGCGAATGAAAACCTGATCCTGGTGGTACAGCAGAAAATAATGAAAGTACCGGTCTTTTTTTTGGATTTTCTTAGTCTTCACTGGTAGCTCCTGAACTTGCTCTTGGGCATAGGCTAAGCAACGTTCGCGCAAGGGGCAATCGCCGCAATTGGGCGAGCGCGGAACGCAGCAAGTTGCCCCAAAATCCATGATCGCTTGATTGTAAAGCCCAGGCTGATTTTGATCCAATAAAGACTCGGCCAATTGTTGAAACTGTTTTTTTCCTTCAGTGCTGTCTTGGGGCGTTACTATGCCAAAATAGCGCGCCAAAACCCGATACACATTCCCATCCACCACTGCATGGGGAAGTCCAAAGGCAAATGAACCAATAGCAGCCGCAGTGTAGGGGCCAATGCCTGGCAAAGCTAATATCTCTGCATAATCGCTTGGGAAAATACCTTTTCGATCATTGGCTACTCGTCGGGCAGCAGCAAGCAAGTTGCGCGCCCGGGAGTAATAACCCAGTCCTTCCCATAATTTCATCACCTGATCATCCGGGGCGTTCGCCAAATCGACAATGGTGGGGAATGCCTCCAAAAACCGGAAGTAATAAGGCATGCCTTGTTCTACACGAGTTTGCTGTAAAATGATTTCCGAAAGCCAAATCCGATAAGGATCTTTTTCGCCTTTCCATGGCAGGGGCCGGTCGCTATCGGCGTACCAATGCAGCAAAGACTGTTGAAAAAAAGTATGCGCTGAATTTGTTTCCAAAGATGGTCTATTGTTAGAGCTTGTTCAGGATTCTGCTTCGAGCTACAAATGGCCAAAATTCACACCAATTTCGTTACAAAAATGCTCATGTAGCGCTGCTACACTCCGCTTTTTGTGCCTCATTGGTGTAAATTTTAGCTCATTTTCGCCATCGAATCAGAATCCTGAACAAGCTCTTAATAAAAAATGCGGCGATAAGAAATTACTTATCGCCGCATAAATATAGATGTAAATATTTTACGTATTGGATTGGAAGAATCAGTTTGAAAAAGAAGCTATTCTTCCCTATGGATGGAAAGCTGTATTAGTCTTCTAATCTAATATTTTGGTAGCGCTTGCCAATAAGATCTTTTAACTCCTTACGTGCAAAAAAGATTCTACTTTTCACTGTGCCCAAAGGCAAATCTAGATGATCCGCAATTTCTTGGTATTTGTAACCTTGATAGTGCATTAAGAAGGGAACACGGATGCTGTCATCCAACTCTTCGATCATAAAGATTAATTCCTTCATCATGATGCTGCTCTCCGCACGATTCTCAATTACAGTTGCCCCTGAGTTTAGATAATACATATTATCCGTGGAGTCCATAATTGTATTCGCCTTGCTCTTTTTACGATAGTTGTTGATGAAGATGTTCTTCATGATCGTAAACAACCAAGCCTTGAAGTTGGTACCAGGGTGGAACTTATCCATATTGGTCATGGCGCGGTAAGCAGTCTCTTGATAAAGATCTTTCGCGTCTTCAGTATTTTTAGTCAAGTTATAGGCAAAGGAATGCAACAAGGCTCCCATTTGGTTAAACTGTGATTGAAATTCAAACTGAGACATGTGAAGTATTTTTTGTTGAAGTTAAATAAAGTCTAACTGTTTTTTCGTTGAATCAAAAGTACTCAAAAGTTAAACAGAATCCAAGCCCGTGTGCTAAGTTTTTTACTTTTGTCGATATTAATTTTCAAATTATATTTTATCAATATTTTCAAAATGTTAATAATCAATTAAATAAATAAATTACGCTAAAATGTCGAAATACTGAAATTTCAGTATTTTTTGAAAAAAGAGTGCATAAATCTGAATTTATGATTATGGATTTTGACAAACCAGGTGATAAAACACCCCTTTGAGCGTCAAAACCGGGTGCAAAATATGTTTTGTTTAAGATTATAGCATAGCAAAACCAGGGCTGACTCAACAAAATTGCAACCTTAAGCATAAAATCATACCATTGTTTAATCAAAGCGGATGGAAACCTGGACTGAAAAGGAGCCTATTTCTGCGCTCGACCGACCATCCAAAAAGCGACAGACATAAAAATGATGTTGGGCAACCAGACTCCGAGCCAAACCGGTATGGCTTGCCCCATGGCAAAGACCGTAGTGAATTTGGAGAGAAAAATATAGATGGCGCCTAACGCAATTCCTAAAGCTAGATGCAGACCAATCCCGCCACGTACCTTCCGCGCAGCAATGGCCATCCCCATGATAGTCAAAATAAAAATGGTGAATGGGTCCGCAGTACGGCGATTTAACTCGAGCTGGTATTTGCGAACGTTGCCCGCGCCACGCGAAATCTGCTGCCGGATGTAATGAACTAATGTAGGGGTCAACATCGTACTCTGTTGACTGGAGTAATCAACAAAATCGCCTGGGTTGAGGTTCAGCGTGGTATCTTTCATTCTCCCATAACCAATTACCAGTGATTCTTTAAGGCTATCAAATGTTTGGATTTGGTAATCGCGGAGCCGCCATTTTTTGGTATCCTTTTGCCACTCCACCAAATCTGCCTTCACCAATTGCACTAATTGATGGTCACGAAATTGCTCAATGCGAAAATCACGGGCGGTGCTGTCGTCTTTGCGGTAATTCCCGATGTACACTTTTACATTGGGCGCAATAAATAGGTGCACATCTGTAGTTTTCCCCTTGTCGTCATTTTTGTCGATGTACTTGCGCAGCACTCTTAAGCGATGTTGCTCACCCCAAGGGATAAAAAAGTGGGTGCCTAGAAGATAAAGAAAGGTCAAAAAAGCAGCACTAACCATATACGGGCGCATCAATCTGAAAAAACTAACTCCTGCGTTGAAAATGGAAATAATTTCCGAGCTATAGGCCATCCGCGAAGTAAAAAAAATGACCGCTACCAACGCAAAAACGGGCCAAAGCAACCCCATCAAGAAGAGAAAAAAACTTGGGTAGTACTCCAGCCAAATCTCGGCATTGGTGATGGGCTCTTCAATGAACTTCTCAACTTTCTCACTGAAATCGATGATGATACCGATCATGGTAAAGATCAGTACGGTAAAAAAAAACGTAGATAAGAATTTGCGGATGATGTACCAATCTATCGTTTTAAGCATCGATCAGGTTTTCTTGAAATGAGTTTGACCCCAAAATTAACGGAATTTTGGCATCGTTCCATTCGCTCTTCTATTTATTTAATATGGACAAAAATCCAAGTACTCATAGTCGCTGCTCCAATTGGGGTACCATCTGGTTTTTCCAACTCAAAAAATCACCCTCAATAATGTGCTTTCGGGCTTCGCCCACCAGCCACAGATAGAAACTTAGATTCTGTAACGTGCCAATTTGCATCCCCAATATCTCGCTGCTATGCACCAAATGCCGCAAATAAGCTTTGGTATAAAACCGACTCGTTGCACAAGGACTATCTTCATCAACCGGTGAAAAATCGTCTTTCCACTTGGCATTGCGGATATTTACGATACCCTTTGAAGTGTACAGCATACCATGCCTTGCGTTGCGCGTAGGCATAACGCAATCAAACATATCAATGCCCAATGCAATGCACTCAAGAATATTGACGGGTGTACCAACCCCCATTAAATAACGCGGTTTATCAGCCGGCAGGATGCTGCAAACTAAATCCGTCATTTGGTACATCTCTTCGGCAGGTTCCCCTACTGATAAGCCGCCAATGGCATTTGCTGGTCGATCCATACTGGCTATAAACTCCGCCGATGCTTGTCGCAAATCAGGAAAAGTGCTGCCTTGTACGATCGGAAACAAGGTTTGCTCATACTCATAAAGCCCCTGCGTGGCATCAAACCGGTTGCAACAACGTTCTAACCAGCGATGGGTTAGTCCCATTGAATTTTTTGCATAATCATATGCACAAGGGTAAGGCGTACATTCATCAAAAGCCATCATGATGTCGGCGCCGATGATGCGTTGGATGTCCATCACATTTTCAGGTGAAAAAAAGTGTGAGGCGCCATCGATATGGGATTGAAAGGTTACACCTTCTTCTTTGATTTTGCGGTTGTTGCTCAACGAATAGACCTGATAGCCCCCGCTATCGGTAAGTATTGGGCGATCCCAACCATTAAACCGATGCAGGCCTCCAGCCTGTTGAAGGATATCCATTCCTGGTCTCAGGTAAAGGTGGTAGGTGTTGCCCAGAATAATTTGGGCTTGCACATCATTGACCAGTTCATGCTGGTGTACGGCTTTAACGGTGCCCGCTGTACCTACCGGCATAAAAATGGGCGTTTGGATGACGCCATGCGCCGTCTGAATTTCGCCCGCCCGGGCAGCTGACTGCCCATCTTTTTGGTGTATGGTAAATTGAAACAAATGCTAGATATTATACCGCTTACTATCCATTTTTAACAAAACCCCCATCATGATAGAAAATCCAAACAAAGAGGAGCCCCCTTTGCTGATAAAAGGTAAAGGAATACCGATAATGGGCATTAACCCCATCGTCATCGCTATGTTGATAAAAAAGTGGACAAATAAAATTCCTACAAAACAATAGGCATAAATCCTCGAAAAATTGGATCGTTGCCGCTCCGCAATGATGGTCAACCGGATAAGGAGCATAAGAAAAATGATAATCATTCCAAAGCTGCCCACAAAACCTTGTTCTTCCCCTATGGTACAAAAAATAAAGTCGGTAGACTGTTCAGGTACGTAACTCAGCTTGGTCATGTTACCTTGCAAATACCCTTTGCCAGTAAGACCGCCTGCGGCAATCGCTGTTTTTGACTGAATAAGGTTGTACAATGAGCCTCGGGGATCACAATCCTCGGGGTTCAGCCATACATTGATGCGGTCTTTTTGGTGTGGTTTCAATACGTTGTCGAAAGCATAACGCGCAGCAAAGGTTACCGAAGCGCCAATAATGATGGCTACCGCCGCCAATCCAATGTTGCGCAAACCTTTTAAACTTACATAAAGGATCGCCCAAAGAAAGAATACAACTCCAGCAGCGAGCAACGCATAAGCTCCATAATTGTAGGCGTACCCCGTCAATGCGATAGCCGAAAAAGCTGTAACCCCATACACATAATAATTCCTTGGGTTGTACTGATTGGCCAATACAAAAAGTCCGCCCAATAATAACAGAAGGGTTATGATCAATGGGTTAAACATCAACCCTAAAATCAACATGGCAAGCAAGAACCCTCCGGTAATGTAATAGGAGGGGGATAACCCTTCGCGGTATAGTACAATAAAAAAAGATAGAAAGACTAAGGCTGATCCCGCATCAGGCTGGATCAATATAAAAACAGGAGGTAAAAGAATAATCCCCAAAGCGATGAGTTGAGCTTGAGTGCTCTTCAAATTGGTGCTATAGGTACTCAAGTAGCTCGATAGTGCCAGGCAAGTGCCAAATTTGGCAAATTCTGAAGGCTGAAACGAAAATCCGCCAAAAGCATACCATGAGGTTGCTCCCTTAATAGTAGACCCTAAAAACAATACGCCAAGCAGCAATGCCAACGATACACCATATATAAGGTAAGCAAAAGTTTGCCAAAACTTCCAATCGATGGTGAGAATGAGCCCCAAGGTGGTAAAGGAGATTACCATCCAAATGGCTTGCTTACCTGCTGCTGAACCAAAAAAACCTAAATCTAAAAATTCTTGGTAGGTAGCGGCAAAAATCATAAGTAAACCAATGACCACCAAACCTATGTACAGTGAAAAAACGGTCCAATCTATTCCCCTCGTACTTACAATCCTTCCTAACATGGTTGTTTTTTCTTTCTTTATTCGCAATACCCTCCTTCAGGCCCACGCTTAATTTTGATACCCAATCAACTCTACCGGACTAATTTGGTTGTCTTGCGTAAGATAAGTGCTGGGATACATGGCCCGCAACTCTTGCTGTAAACCCATGGCATCCAACTTACTGGTAAATGCGCCTGCTCTCAACAAGTAATATGGGCGCTCATGAACCCAAGTTACCGGTAGATAAGGATATTGCGCTTTGAAGGCATCCCTAGTCGTCTCCATTTTTACCCGATCCGTCGTAGCCATTATCTGAACGCGCCAACCACTGATGTAGGTCTTTGTTTTATTCACTCCCACAAACTGATCCAATAGCGTCGTTATTGCAGGGTCTTCTTTTATTTGGATGTTTTGTGCCCAAACAGAGAAAACCAACAGCACGAATATAAAGGTGAGGAAAGTTGTACGCAGCATTTTTTTTCTGCAAAGGTAGTGATTCTTTGAGCTGAAAAAAATAGCCTTGCTAGCAAGTGGGTAACTTACTTGAAATAAAATGATTGGTAGATGTTCGATTATGGTTGAACGATGGCTACCCCTGCCGAAGTGCCAATGCGGTGAGCGCCGGCTTTGATCATCGCTTCTGCTTCCGCCCGGGTGCGTATGCCGCCCGAGGCTTTGATTTTGATTTTATCCTGTACCAATTCAGCTAGCGTTTTTATGACTTCTGGGGTAGGGCCTTTTCCCAATAGTCCGGTAGAGGTTTTTACATAATCTGGTTGTACCTCCAGTAGAATTTCACACACTTTGCGAATCTCTTCATCGGTGAGTAAACCCGTTTCTATGATGGTCTTGATTTTTTTTCCACGCAAACGCGCAGCCGTAGTCATGCTGTCGATATCGTTTTGCAAAAAGCCCCATTGTCCGCTTTTTACCGCACAAATGTTGATTACCACGTCCACTTCCTCGGCGCCTTCATCTAGTGCTCTTTTGATTTCTTCTACTTTGGCGATTGTGCTAGAATAACCCATAGGAAAACCTACTACGGTTGCTACCTTTGACTTGGCTTGTAATTGAGAAAGTAACGCTACTGCTTCGGTTACATAATAAGGCGGGATGCAAACGGCGGCAAACTGAAAAGTTTGCGCTTCCTCACAAATTTGACGGATATCGGCAGGCGTACAATCTGCCTTCAAAAGCGTGTGATCTATATAACTGGCGATGTCCATATCTTTTGGAAAATAATTTGTCAGTAACGATAAAACTGCCTTCAACCTATTGCAAAAAGTCAGTATTTTAATAGGCGGGAAAGATAATATTAAAAACCAAATTATTGTTATTTACCAGAACTCAAATTCTGTTAAGGTTTTTCTGGGTCTTTTTCCGCCGCTTCATTTCAATCCTCCTTATCTTTGTTGCGCTCAATTGCAACAAACCCATCATCCTAAAAACCAAACACATGAACACCCTAGCTGAAATCGATTTTCCGGCGCTGATCAAAGCCAAAAAAGCGCAAGGCGGATATTTTCCCTCTCCTAGTTTTTGGGCAGATCAAGTGCTTTACTTTCTCCTGGTCGATCGTTTTTCGGATGGTAATGAAACCTCCGCCAATTTATTTCAACCCGCCGACATGGGCAATGCGATAGGGAATGATGGGGATGCGCAACATTGGCGCCACGCTGGGGGTAGTTGGTGCGGGGGCAATTTCAAAGGGTTAATGGACAAGATTCCTTATCTCAAATCTTTGGGCGTTACTGCCATTTGGATCAGTCCGATTTTCAAACAAATCAAAAACTCCAACAGCTATCATGGTTATGGCATCCAAGATTTTTTGGAAACTGACCTAGATCATTTTGGCTCCAAAGAAGAGTTCAAAACCTTGGTAGAGATTGCCCACCTCCACGGCATTTACATCCTCATGGACATCATCCTCAATCACGCTGGCGATGTTTTTGGTTATGAACTTGATCGGTATTTGACTTATGATGCCAATTCTCAACAAAGTTATTTTGATCCACGATGGGATGATCAACCTTATCAGTTCAAAGGTTTTTATGATCAACACCGCCAAATAACCCAGCACATTGCAGGTAAAGACGACGGAGTTTGGCCGGCTGAGTTTCAATCACCAAACCTATTTTCGCGCAAAGGCCGCATCGTCAATTGGGAGAATTACAAAGAATACACCGAAGGCGATTTCTTTGATTTGAAAGACATCAATTTGGGCAATGACAACCTCTACGACTTTGAACCTTCGCCTGGCTTATTAGCCTTGTGTGATGTGTATAAATTTTGGATTGCTTACGCCGATGTGGATGGTTTTAGAATCGATACCGTCAAGCATATGGGACAGGCTGCTACCCGCTTTTTCACTTCGGTCATTCACGAGTTTACCCAAAGCATTGGCAAAGATCGTTTCTTCTTGATCGGAGAAATTACTGGCGGCCGCTCCAATGCCATCGAAACCGTTGAGGTAACGGGGTTAAATGCAGCTTTAGGCATCGACGATGTTCAAGACAAATTAGAATTCATGGTGAAAGGGTTCCGCGATCCCATCGAATATTTTAGTTTGTTCAGCAACTCTTTGGATCTGGGCAAAGAGTCCCACACCTGGTTCAACGACAAGATCATCACCATGATTGACGATCATGATCAAGTTCGTAAAGGGGGCGGTCAAAAAGCGCGGTTTGCCGCCAACGGCGGCAACGCTTTTCAGCTGTGTGTGATTGGAACCAACCTCACTACAATGGGTGCTCCTTGTCTGTATTACGGCACCGAGCAAAGTTTGGATGGCCACGGCAATTCGGATGAGTATCTTCGAGAATGCATGTTTGGAGGTGAATTCGGCGCTTTTCGTAGTCGTGGAAAACATTGTTTTGACCCGCACAACTGGGTCTTCCAAGAAACGGCTAAAATTGCAACGTTGCGGCAGTCTTTGCTACCTCTTCGTCGCGGACGCCAATACCTGCGGCAGATTTCTGGCAATGGCAGCGACTTTGGGTTGCCGACAATGGTGGGCAATGAAATCCGATCCATTGTGGCTTGGTCGCGCATTTTTGCCAGCGAAGAGGTCATTTGTGCATTCAACAACGATTACAATCAGATTTTATCGGCTTGGGTAACCGTTGACCGCACCCTGAACAAACCGGGCGACACCTACGTATGTGCGTACTCTACTCAAAATCAAGAAATTGGAACGGTAAAAACGCAAGTTGAATCCCGTAATGGCGCCGCAATTCATTTGCAAGTTGCGTCAAAAGGTTTTGTCATCTACGTAAAAGCTTAACATCTATGCAATGGAAGCAATCCTAGAAACCTAGGACATCAACAACCGCATTAACCTCTATCTTTTGGAGGCCATTGACGAAGCAAACTTAACCGCTACCGCTGCTTCCAAAGGTCGCACCATGGGCGAGCAATGCGCGCATGTACACAATGTACGCCTGATGTGGCTCAAAGAAGGACAACCTGAGGCCTTGACTTCTGTACAAAAAATTGAAAAACAAGGCATCACGAAAGCTCTTCTTCAAGAACAACTCACACTGAGCGCAATGGCCATCCGCCAAATGCTTTCCAATGGATTAGCAGCCGGAAAAATAAAAGGTTTCAAACCTCACCCCACCGCATTTTTGGGCTATCTTGTCGCCCATGAAGCCCATCACCGCGGACAAATCGTGCTTTCATTAAAACAAGCGGGGCATCCGGTTGATAAAAAAAACATTGTTTGGTTTGTGGGAATGGGGAACCCGATAAAACACCTGGATCATGCAAGAACTTGAACTTAGATTAGAGCCCTACCGCGACGACGAAGTCAAGGCCGCCATTCAAGAATTGTTCAGCTACCCTAGCTTTATTGATGGCATGAAAACCTTTTTGCCAGAGCAACTCAATGCCTTGTTTTTACAAATCAAAAACAACATTGAAACTGCCTTCGATTTTCAAAAAAACATCATTGCCCCTTTTTTGAAACTGATTGAAAAAATCAGCATCACCAGCCTTACTACCAGCGGATTGGAGGGCTTGGATCCCAATGACAGGTACCTTTTTATTTCCAATCACCGCGATATTATTTTGGATTCGGCAATTTTGAATATGGTGCTGTTTGAACACGGTTTTCAAACCAGTCAAATTGCCATCGGCGATAATTTGATGGCCAGTCGCATCTCGGAGTTGCTTTTCCGGTTGAACAAAAGTTTTGTGGTGCGCCGAAATGGTACTCCGCGCGAGCTTTACACCTATTCGCTTCAACTTTCCAACTACATCCGCGACCTCATCACTTCAAAAAAAGATGCGGTATGGATCGCCCAACGCGAAGGGCGCGCCAAGGATGGCAATGACCGAACCCAAGTTGGGCTACTCACCATGTTGAGTTTGAGTGGAAAAAATGACTTGAAAAAACATTTTCAGGAGGTAAAAATAGTTCCCGTAGCCATTTCCTACGAATTTGACCCTTGTGGATTGCTCAAAACCCAGGAGTATTTAAACATCCACAACGACCCTAACTACGTCAAATCTTTTCAAAAAGACGTGGAGAATATGCTGACCGGGATAAAAGGCCCCAAAGGACGGGTGCATTTTCATTTTGGAAAACCCTTGGTCGAAGAGCTCGACTTACTGGACACCCTCCCCAATAGCAAAAAACAACTGGAAGCGGTGGCGACTTTGATTGACCAATCTATCCATTTGAATTATCGCTTGCACGCTGTCAATTTTGTAGCTTATGATTTACTGCACGCTGATGATGCTTTTTCGGACAAATACACCGAACAAGAGCGAGAAAAACTCACCCTATTTTTTGACAATCAAATCAAAGTGCTCAAGCCTGAAGAGCAAGCAGCTGGAAGAAAATACTTATTGGAAATGTACGCCAATCCGCTGGTGAATGCATTGTCCTATCGATAACCTGAGTAGCTACTCAACAAAAACGCGCGCCGAAAAGACTTTTCGGCGCGCGTTTTTTATTCCTCGTTGATTATCGTTTATGACAATTTCACATCGATACTCAATTCTTTGAGCTGAGCAGCATCAATTTCCGAAGGCGCATCAATCATCATATCGCGGCCTTGGTTATTTTTCGGAAACGCAATAAAGTCGCGGATTGAATTTTGGCCATTCATCACTGAGTTCAAGCGATCAAAGCCAAAGGCAATACCGCCGTGCGGAGGTGCCCCATATTCAAAAGCCCCCAACAAAAATCCAAACTGACTTTCGGCAGCTTCCGGCGTAAAGCCCAACAATTGAAAGTTTTTCTCTTGCAATTCGCGGTTGTGGATTCGGATAGAACCACCGCCAATTTCTACGCCATTGATCACCAAATCGTAAGCATCCGCACGCAAATCTTTCAAAACTTGACGATCATTGCTGTTCATTTTTTCAATGTCTTCTGGCTTAGGCGACGTGAAAGGGTGGTGCATAGCATAAAAACGCGCCGTGTCATCATCCCACTCCAACAAGGGGAAATCAAGTACCCAAAGCGGTTTGAATTCGCCCGGCGTCATCAGTCCCAAACGGCGACCCATTTCCAAGCGCAAATCACCGAGCTGCTTGCGGGTTTTTTCATCCTCGCCTGCCAAAATCAAGATCAAATCTCCAGGTTTGGCATCAAATTCTGCTGCCCAATCTTTCAATTGCTCTTCTGAATAAAACTTATCTACCGACGATTTCAGCGTTCCGTCTTCATTGTAGCGGAAGTAAACCAAGCCTTTGGCGCCAATCTGTGGCCGTTTCACCCACTCCGTCAACTCGTCTACTTGCTTACGCGTGTAACCAGCTTGACCCGATACGTTGATACCGCCCACCAATTCAGCAGCATCAAAAACAGGGAAGTTGCTGCCCTTAACGATTGAAGTCAATTCTACGATTGGCATATCAAAACGCAAATCCGGTTTATCCGAACCATACAAACGCATGGCATCATCATACGACATGCGGGGGAAATCGCCCAATTCCAATCCTAAAGTATGCAAAAACAAATGGCGCGTAAGCCCTTCAAATGTTTGCAAAATGTCTTCGCGAGTTACGAAAGCCATTTCGCAATCGATCTGCGTAAACTCTGGTTGGCGATCGGCCCGCAAATCTTCATCCCGAAAACATTTCACAATCTGAAAATAACGGTCAAAACCCGCCACCATCAAAATCTGTTTGAACGTTTGCGGTGATTGCGGCAACGCATAAAACTGTCCAGCATTCATGCGGCTGGGCACCACAAAGTCGCGCGCGCCTTCCGGTGTGCTTTTGATCAAAAATGGCGTTTCAATTTCCACAAAGTTTTTTTCACTCAAAAACTTGCGAACTTCCAACGACAATTTGGAACGAAATATCAGGTTATTTTGAACTGGCGTACGGCGCAAATCCAAGTAACGGTAACGCATACGAAGATCGTCGCCGCCATCGGTATCGTCTTCAATGGTGAAAGGCGGTACTTTAGAAGCATTCAACACATCGAGCGATTTTACCATGATTTCTATATCTCCGGTAGCTCGATTGGGGTTTTTGCTACTCCGCTCGCGCACCAAGCCTTCTACTCGGATCACAAACTCGCGCCCCAGCTTACGCGCGCGTTCGCACAACTCAGCATTGTCTTCCATGCTAAACACCAACTGGGTAATGCCGTAGCGATCGCGCAAATCAGCGAAGGTCATGGCGCCAAAATCACGGTTTACTTGAAGCCAACCGCTCAATTGAACAGTTTCTCCAACATTATCAATACGAAGATCTCCGCAGGTATGAGTCCGGTACATGGGAATGGTAATTTTTTTGATTGACTAAAAAAGCGCACAAAAATAAAAGGATTATTGCTAAACCATTAGAAGTGTGCAAAAAAAGAAATTTTTCTCTTGGGAAATAATGATTATTATCACTCCCTTTACGCCCAATGATTGCTTGCTTTGTAGGGCCGTAATCGCTGATTTCTAAGTTTTATAAGGGGTTTTAATTATTTAGATTTTATCCAAATAGCTTTTTTTCAACCTTGTTACAGTTTCATGACATTAAAAAAAGCTTCAGCGTCTATTTTTGCTAACAATTATTGGAATTGGACAAATATGTTGGATAGATACAAGATTCTCACGGTCACTCATAAGCACATCAACCTAAAAGACATAGGCAAATATGTCGTTCAAGTTGCTGATCCGCTGTCTTTACAACAGATACTAGACGGAATCAAAGCTGATTTTGACCTGAATGAATTCCTCTATCTCACCACTTGCAACCGTGTTCTTTATTTTTTTGATGCCCAATTTCCACTCAGCGAGACCTTTGTTGCTAATTTTTTCCAAAAGATCAATCCTCTACTGGATCAAGAAGACCTAGAAGCTTTACCTGCTAATGTATTGGCACTAAGCGGCATGGACGCCTTGGAGCATTTATTCAGTGTTGCCGCATCTGTAGATTCAATGGTTATTGGCGAGCGCCAGATATTGGGTCAATTGCGCGATGCTTTTGAACAATGCAAATCATGGGGACTAACCGGCGATCACTTGCGCCTAGCAATGGACCAAGCCGTAGTAGCTGCTAAATCTATCTATTCCAATACCCGCATTGGCGACAAGCCTGTTTCTATCGCTTCTTTGGCGTTGCAAAAAATGTTGCGCCACCACGTACAAAAAGATGCCCGTATCTTGCTGATTGGCGCCGGTCAAACCAATGCCCTGATCGCCAAACTGTTGGTAAAACAAGAATTTACCAACGTAACGGTTTTTAACCGTACCCTGAGTAAAGCACAAGAAGTTGCCTCTCTTTTTGAAACCGGCAAAGCTTACGCACTAGCTGATCTCAAAACATATACTGCAGGTTTTGATGTTGCCTTCGTGTGCACCGGCGCGCATGAACCCATCCTAACCGCCGAATTGTACCCTCAACTGCTCCAAGCAGATACCGACACTAAGATATTGATCGATCTGGCCATCCCGCACAACATTGCGCCAGCGGTGGTGGAACAATTTGATGTACACTACATTGAAATCGACGGATTGCGCCACTTAGCCAAAGAAAACTTGGCCTTCCGAGAAAAAGAAATGCATTTTGCCAAAGAGATGCTCAACGATTTCTTGCTTGCTTTCCCCCAAACATTCCGCCAACGCCAATTGGAAATTGCCTTGCGACCCGTTCCAGAAAAAATCAAAGCCATCAAAACCAAAGCGATGGAAGAGGTTTTCAAAAAAGAAGTAGAACTGCTGGACGATAACACCCGCGAGCTACTAGAACGCATGATGACCTACATGGAAAAAAAATGTATCGGGATTCCAATGAAAGTGGCCAAAGAGGTCATGATCTAGGTTATTTGCCGACCCAACCCATCCACTAAATTCGTAGAGTTTTGCGTTCTTTATATCGTCGTCTCGCAACTGCAAAATTCCATCGCCCCATGAGGATAGTCTTTGTATTTTTTATTGGCCTTTTTTGTACTTCTTTGGCGTTTGCCCAAAAAGCAGGGGAAATTAATGTGGATGGTAAAACCTTTAAATACCAAATCGACGCCTCCGGGGACACCATCATTTTAGCCGATCTTGGTGAAATGACCGTTTCTTCTTTCCAGTCTTTTGACAATGAAGATGATTTCAAAAAATACCGCCGCTACAAACGCTACGCTTACCAAGTTTACCCCTATGCTGCCGAGGCGGTGCGCATTTTTCGTGAAGTAGAAGTTGCAACGGAAGATATGCGCAATGGGAAACGCCACCGCTTGATCAAGGAACTTCAAAAGGAACTCTCCGAAAAATTTGAACAGCCGCTGAAACAATTAAGCCGTACTCAAGGATTGGTGCTGATGAAAATGATTGAGCGAGAGCTGGATGTACCGATGTTCACCTTGATCAAAAATCTTCGCGGCGGATTTGTAGCCACTTATTGGAGTGCCTTTGCCAGTTTTTATGGCCACCATCTGCGCGAAGGCTACCAACGAGGTAAAGATCCCATTCTGGATGTGGTGCTGGATGACATCAACCTCAATTATGCGGGCACCAGACAAGGCGGTAAGAAGCAATAGACTTTTTGAAAAAAGCATCTCCAAGCACGAAAAACTATGTGTCTTTTTAGTACAAAAATAGCCCTTCAGGTCTTACTTTTGAGCAGGCCTCCATGTGTTGCTTGGAGTGCCGCGACAACCCGATAACTCAATTCCAATGAAACGATTCTTACCCCTGATTTTAGGCTTATTGGCCGGTGTTGCTTTGCTCTGGCTCCTGAGCAAAAGCTGCAATCGCAAACCAGAGGCAGTGGCATCCGCATCACCGATTTCCGAAAAAGACGAGGTGGTAGTTCAAGCCGAAAAAGAACTAGCCGAAGCCCGCGCCTCTCTTGATTCAAACACTGAAAAAAAACTAGCCACCCTCGATAACACTCAATTTGAGACCGGGTCAATTGCCGAAAAACTTTATAATTACCTTGCTTCTGGACACAAAACCTTCAGCAAAGAAGTTTTTTTGTTCAAAAACACCCCTGGCGCTGATCGACAAGTCATTCTTTCAAAACCCTTAATCGCTGAGGCCAATCAGCTTTCCACGATTTTAAAAACCTTTACCAATCTTCAAATTGAAATCGACGGACATACCGATAACGATGGAGATCCTTTGGAAAATAATTATCTTTCCCAACGCCGAGCGGATGCCATTCGCGACGCGATGATTGCCAATGGCATTAAACCCGAACGCATCATTGCCCGTGGTTTTGGTTCCGAATTTCCAGTTGCGCCCAACGATATCCCAGAGGGTAAACTGGCCAATCGGCGAATTGAATTAATTTTATCCGGACGATAAGGAACGCAGAAAAATTAATTTCCCGATTTTGGGTTTTGAATAGGAAGTCGAACGGTTCATTTCAAGTGAGCTTCCTATTCAAAAGCCTCCCAAAAAATCGGGAAGTAATTTTTTGCGTCAAACTAAGACGTGCTATTGAAATAATCTCCAAGATCTGTTACAATAGCCATCTCAATCGTCCATTCACTTTGATGATTTTGGAATGAAAAATGCTTTAACTACGCTGGATACTTCGCTACAAGGCGATCTGTACACCGATGATTTGATGCGGGCGCTTTATGCCACCGATGGCTCTATTTACAAGGAGTATCCGTTGGCCGTTGCCCGCCCCAAAACAGCTGAAGACATCAAAACCTTGATTGCTTTTGCTAAGCTTCACGGGCTTTCTCTCATTCCCCGTACTGCTGGCACTTCGCTGGCAGGCCAATGTGTAGGCCCAGGCATCGTTACTGACGTTTCCAAATATTTCAATAAAATCCTGGAAGTAAATGTCGCGGAAGGTTGGGTGCGCGTGCAACCCGGCGTTGTACGCGATGAACTCAATCATTTTCTACGGCCACATGGTTTGTTTTTTGGACCCATTACCGCTACTGCCAATCGTGCAATGATTGGCGGCATGGTGGGCAATAATTCCTGCGGTACCACCTCGATCATTTACGGTTCTACTCGCGATCATGTGCTGGAGTTGCATTGCATCTTGAGTGATGGTTCTACTGCCGTTTTTGGTCCAACCGATGCCGAAACTTTTCAAAAAAAGCTGCAAGGCGATACTTTAGAAAGTAAACTGTATCAGCACATTTTTGCGGAACTTAGTCCCGCTGAAGTGCAAGACGAAATTCGCCGCGAATTTCCCAAACCATCCATTCATCGTCGCAACACAGGTTATGCAGTTGATCTTTTGCTGAACCAGCAACCTTTTGCTGCCGAAGGCACGCCATTCAATTTTGCTAAAATGATCTGCGGGTCAGAAGGTACGCTGGCCTTTATTACGGAGATCAAAATTCACGTTAATCCGCTTCCTGCTCCCGAAGAAATTGTGGTTTGTCCACACTTTAATAGCTTGCATGAGTGTATGAAAGCGGTATTGGTAGCCATGGCGCACCAACCCACCGCCTGCGAGCTGATGGACAAAACCATTCTCGATTGTACCAAAGACAACCGCGAGCAACAAAAAAACCGCTTTTTTCTGGATGGTGACCCCGCTGCGGTGTTGATGATTGAATTCCGAGGACAAACCATTGCCGAGGCCGAAGCAAAAGCCGATGCCATGATTGCTGATTTAAAAGCCCAAGGCATGGGTTTTCATTATCCCAAAGTTTATGCCCCGCTTACCAAAAATGTGTTCGCACTGCGCGCCGCAGGTTTTGGTGTACTTTCCAATCTAAAAGGCGACGCTAAAGCAATTGAATTCATTGAAGATACTGCGGTAGAATTGGCTGATTTACCGGCTTATATTGATGAGTTTGCAGAATTGATGGAGACATTCAATCAAAAAGTTGTTTACTACGCCCATGCCGGCGCCGGTGAATTGCATCTGCGGCCTACTCTCAATCTAAAAACCGCAGCTGGCGTAAAAGAACTTCGCGCCATTGCCGAGGCATCCGCTCAATTGATAAAAAAATACCAAGGCTCGCTCAGTGGCGAGCATGGCGACGGCCGCGTGCGGGGGGAATTTATCCCCTTTATGATTGGTGAAAACAATTATGCTTTGCTGCGCCGCATTAAAAAAACTTGGGATCCGGATAATCTTTTTAATCCGGGAAAAATAACCGATGCACCACCCATGGATATCGCCTTAAGGCATGTCCAGGACCAACCAGAAAAGCATATCGCCACCATTTTTGATTATTCGGATACCGAAGGGATTCTCCCGGCCATTGAAAAATGTAATGGCTCAGGTGATTGTCGCAAATTGGCTTTTTCAGGGGGTACTATGTGCCCCAGCTATATGGCAACCCGTAACGAAAAAGACACGACTCGCGCCCGCGCCAACGCGCTCCGCGAGTTTTTGACCATGAATACCCAGGAAAATCCATTCAACCATCCTGAGATTTATCAAGCGATGGATTTGTGTCTTTCTTGCAAAGGTTGCACTTCTGAATGTCCTTCCAATGTCGACATGGCTACGCTCAAAGCAGAGTTTTTGTACCATTATCACGAAGCAAATGGTACTCCGCTGCGCGATCGAATATTTGCCAACATCGGTCAACTTAATAAATTAGCCGCCCTTATGCCTGGGCTAAGCAATGCGGTAATGGGTAATGGCTTTTTTTCAAGCATTATCAAAAAAACCTTGCGCATAGCTCCCAATCGATCGCTGCCGCCAGTAGGGCGCAGCCTGCGCAGTTGGTACCGCAAAAACAGCGCTCGACTTCAGCCAAAAGGCACTCCTAAGGGCAAAGTTTATTTTTTCTGCGATGAATTTACCAATTACAACGATCCACATATTGGTCAAAAGGCCATCCAGCTCCTTACCCGATTGGGGTATCAAGTAGAAATGCCAAATCACCCCGACAGCGGGCGGGCACATTTTTCTAAGGGATTGCTAAAAGAAGCCCGCGATTTGGCTCAAAAAAATGTAGCCGTTTTTCTACCCTTAATTAATGCAGAAACCCCGCTTTTGGGCGTAGAGCCTTCGGCTATTTTGGGTTTCAGAGACGAGTATCCAAAATTGGTGACTCCTGAACAACGCGAAGCCGCCAAGGAATTGGGCAAGCACGCCCTGCTCGTTGAATCATTTTTGATACAAGAAGCCCAAGCCGGTCGCATCAGTGCGGATGATTTTTCCAATGAAGCCCAACACGTTTTGGTACATGCCCATTGCCATCAAAAAGCATTGGCAGGCGCAGAAGCGACTGCGCAGGCTTTGAGTTTGCCTAAAAACTTCACGGTAGAAATGATCCCCTCTGGTTGCTGTGGGATGGCTGGATCATTTGGTTACGAGCAAGAACATTACGATGTAAGTATGCAAATTGGCGAATTGGTATTGTTTCCTGCGGTGCGTAAAGCAGCTGAAGGAACCATTATCGCCGCTCCTGGCACTAGTTGCCGACATCAAATTTTGGATGGCGCAGCAAAACATGCTTTACACCCCATCGAGATCTTATTTGAATATTTGGCCAAAAAAGAATAACCCATGTCCATCCACCTATTTAAAAGGGTTCTTATTATTGGCGGTACTTTTTTGGTGCTATTGGTTGCAAGTTTTGCTTTGCGTTTCTATTACTTGCAATACCGGAAGGTGGAATTCAAATTGTGTACTGGTAGAAAAAGCGGCGAAGGGTATTTTTTGGCTCGTGCACTAGCTGAAGTAGCCAAAAACCATTACAGTTACAAAATTCGCAAACTTCAGCTCCTGGAAACGCCCGGTTCGGAAGCAAACCTTGATTCCATTCGACTAAAAAAAGCCGATTTAGCGCTGGTTCAAGCCGATATGGAACATTTTCCAGAAAACTCGCGCGTAATCGCCATTTTGTACCCTGATTTTTTTCAACTCATTGCCCGAAAAAAAGCAGGGATCAAAAGTTTTGTCGAATTAAAAGGTAAGCGAGTAGCGCTCCCCGAACGAGGAAGCGGGCAATACACCTCTTTTTGGTTTTTGGCAGAATATTATGGTATCCATCATGCCGATATCAAAGAAGTACACGCCTCCCCCGAAAAAATCGCTCAACTTTTATTGAAAGACTCCATCGACGCTACTTTTGTGGTTCGGGCTTTAGGGAATCAATATGTAAAATCCTTGCTCAAAGGGGGAAAAAGTGAATTGGTAGCCATCCCCGACGGCGAGGCTATTCAATTGAGTAAACCAGCGCTCCATGCCGCTTTGGTGCCGCGTGGCGCATATGGTGGAAACCCTTGTTTGCCCGAAAATAACTTATGGTCAGTGGCGGCGCCGCGATTGTTGATTGCCCGCGAAGATGCTGATGCGGAAGGGATTCGTACCCTGACACAGTTGCTTTTTGAACGCCGAACTGATCTCAGTCGATTTTTGGGTCCCAATTACCGACATTTGGTGGGGGCGGTTTCACAACCGGGGTTGAGAGAAGGAACCTTAATTCCCATTCATGCTGGGGCAAAAGCGTTTTTTGAAAGTACCAAACCGAGTTTTTTGAGTTCAAATGCGGAATTACTGGGCATTTTTATCTCCATCCTTTTGCCATTGATTTCGGGAATTGCCGGTTGGTACGCCAGCCAGGTAGAAGGGCAAAAAGATAAAGCAGACACTTACGCCAAGGAGGTGATGCACATTCTCAACGAGTTGCAGCACCCGCAAGATGCCGATTTTTTAAGCCAAAAACGGACCGAATTGGTTGGTATTCTCAATCGGGTAATGGCTGACTTGGACAACGACATACTCACTATTGAAGGTTTCCATTTGTTTTCTTTTACTTGGGAAACCGCCTACAAAGCCCTACGAGAAAAAGAAATTCAACTTGCTCAGCCTAATAAGGCATAAAAAAAGCCGGTCCAGGAGGAGATACCCACCCAGACCGGCTTTTTTTCTAATCCATTTCCAAGCTTAGCTTAGAAAATATAACGCAAACCAACCCGTGCCTGCCATCGCGACAACAAACCAAAGTTGTTGGCGTAAGTTTTGGACAAGGAAGTATCAAAAGAATAAGTCGGATTACCTGCACCGTCTACCGACACCCCAACTGGTTGGGTGTTGACGGGTAGTTGACGTACACCCCAGTTGGAATTCAACATGTTTCCAAAATTGAGGATATCAAAACTCAACTGAACCGTATTCGGTGATGTGCTGTTGCCAAAACGCAAATCTTGGAGCAAACGCACATCGATTTGTGAATACCATGGTGCAACGATGCCATATTTTTCAGCATATTGGCCCCGGTGATCGCTCAAGTATTTGTCTTGAAGAATGTAAGTTCTAAACGCATTACGTTGTGCATCCGATACAAAATTCATCTTAGACAACTGCGCATCCGTTGGGATGAACAATAAGTCGTTGAGCCCTGAACCATCGCCGTTGATATCGCCAGAATAGGTGTAGCTGTAGCGGAAGTTACCCAAGTTGCTGTTGGGGTTGGTACCGGCATTTGAGTACTGGAAAAAGGCAGAAATGGTTGTTTTCCACTGTTTTTTAGCGCCATACTCAAAAATTTTGTAGGCAGAGCCAATGATCCGATGCTTATTGCCATAAAGCGAAGGCGATAGCACTGGTGTATTAGCACTGGCAACGATTGGGTTACGATCGTAGGCATCGCTGGAGATTTCTGCTTCAACCGAAGAAACATCCTTGGCATTCAAGTAGTTGTATGCCGCCATTACAAAAAAGCTATTGGTAAGCGAACCCTGGATTTGGAAAGAGGCATTAAAGCTATATCCCAAATTAGAGTTGGTAAACACATAACCGTTTACTGGAATTGGGAAACCTAACCCGGTGAATACGGCTTTGTCCTTATCTGTATAAATCGGGCGGGTATCAACTCCTTTAAGTGCTCCAGTTGGTGGCTTCAAACCATAGTTGCGTACAATTGAAGCATTTACATCTTTGGTGTAGATCAAATCGATAGTAGCCACCCAGTTTTTGCCAATCTTGTGGTCGTATCCCAAATTCGAGCGCCAAACCTGAGGGAATTTGTAATTCGGGCTGGTCATGTTGAAAAAGAACCAGTTGGGATTAGCCACCTGGTTGCCAATCCATACAAATGGCAAACGACCTGAAAACAAACCGGATCCCCCGCGCAATTGCATCGATTGATTGCCAGCAACATCATAATTGAAACCCAAACGCGGCGACCAAAGCGGAACTTGCTTAGGCAGTTGAGTGTGGTCAAATTTAACCGCAGTTCCTTTTTCATCATACCAAGTGATGGTTGGGTCGTAGCAACAGTTGCGGTCTTGAGCCTCTTTTGCTTTTTGTGCCGTATTGAAATACAAAGGCATATCCATACGCAAGCCATAAGTAAACGTCAATTTTTTATTGATCGCCCACTCGTCTTGCAAGTAAAGCGCAAATTGACCTACGTTGGTTTGAGCCAAGGCCCAGCCTTTACCCGCAGTGCCTTTTTCCCCGCCATTGTCGGCAGCTGTTTTGCGAGCAGCAGCGACTTCGTCGTCAAAGCGCCCGGTACGAACAGAATCCAAAAAAGCGCCCACGCTTTGAAAACCAGGGCCAAACGTACCACCGTAAGCATTGAGGTTAAAAGAGTTGTCGAATTCAAAACGCTCAAAGCTGACACCGGCAGTAATCGTATGATTGCCACGGTACAAGTTCAAGTTGTCGTTGAACTGTAGAATGCGCTGATTCAACCGATTGAAAATAGAGAACGGCTCATGACCAGCTACAATGTAGCGGATTCCATCCTTGTTGATGTTAATCACCGGGAATGGCGCTGAGAATGGATCACGAGAATCTTTGAACTGAGAATAGCCAAACTTCATCTTATTGGCAGCGCGGTTGCCAAAAAGGGTACGCCACTCGATAATCCCCGACTGGATCTTATTGTTGATCTGGTAACCTGAGTTAAAAAACTGCAAGGTCGTCAAATCGGGACCGCGGCGGCCAATAGCCGAAGGGTGAGCCGGTTTTTGCTTAAATGCATCCAAGAAGTTGTACGTAGCCGTGATGGTGTTGCTTTTGTTGAGCACAAAATCCAGCTTTGCCAAACCTTTGGTGCTATTGGTTTGATGCAAATAGCCTTCGTAAGCACCAGTTTCATACCCAAAACGATCTTTCAACGCTTTTGAAACCGCCTCCAAATCTACTACCGAAACGCGCGATACGTTGGCGCCCGTACGATCTGAAGCAGCGGCAACTGCCGTAGTTCCTTGATCCTGGCGTTTGTCGCTTTCTGCGTTGATAAAAAAAAGAGTTTGTTTTTGATGATTGGACCGCCCAACGCAAAACCAAACTGACTCTGATTCAAGGTTGGTACTACAATTTTTTGTTTCGCTACCGTATTTCCGGTAAGATCCTGGTTGCGGTAAAAACTAAAGGCCGAACCATGAAATTCATTGGTACCAGACTTGGTTACTGCGTTTACCGCCGCACCGGTGAAACCAGCTTGAGATACGTCGTATGGAGCCAATGAAACAGTAATCTGTTCGATGGCATCCAAAGAAACGGGTTGAGCATCAGACTGACCGCCGGGGGTAGCGGCATCCAAACCAAATGGGTTGTTGAAAATGGCGCCATCCAGAGAGAAGTTGTTAAACTGCCCGTTGCGACCAGCAAAGGAGTTTCCATCAGAAGAAGGCGTCAAACGGTAAAAATCAGCAGCAGAACGACTAATGGTCGGCAAGTTTTCCAACCGATCACGACCAAGGTTAAGTTCTGACCCTGTACGGTCCTTACTGATGATAGAGCTGCGATCGCCAACAATTTCCGCACCGTCAATGGTAACTGACTCATTTTGCATTTTGATGGCCAGGGGTAGTTTTTGGCCCAATTTCAAAATGACATTGTTTTCGGTTACACTTTGGTACCCCACATAGGTTACCTCAATGGTGTAAGGCCCGCCAATCCGTAGGTTAGGGAGGTTGAATTTACCATCCTCTCGAGTTGTAGTTCCATAAAGTGAACCCGAGGGCGTATGGGTTGCTTTAACCGTTGCACCAATTAATGGTTCACCCTTGGGATCTGTGATAAGGCCTTCAATAGCGGCAGTTGTAATTTGTCCAAATGCCGTAAAGTGACCCAATAGCAGCGCCACAAAAGCCGTAGTAAGTAGCTTTAGCTTCATTGTTAAACTAATTTATGTGAATGTAAAACTTCGATTGTTCAGCAAAAATATTTAATCCAAAGGTAACATTTGCTTTACCTTGAATTTTTTTACAAAAAATGTGACAAATAGTTAAAAAGGAAGAACCCTACTTGGTTTTCAGTGGGTTATTGGCGAGTAAAAAAGGACTTGATTACTGTACATTCAGTAAAGTATACCTCAAAGGTAAAAAACAAAATTAGGAATGGGTAAATAATAAAGTGCCATTTTAGCCGCTGCTATTTTGCAGCCAATCGACTATCTTTTGAGGCGAATATCCCGATAAATCGAGGACAGGTCAGCGCTATTAAACGAAAAAGAGAGGAAGAGTGAATGTGAAAGAGCAAGGAAAAAGTGGTACTTTATTGTTTAACCATTCCTTAGAGCTTGTTCATGATTCTGGTTCGATAGCGAAAATTAGCTAAAATTCGCACCAATGAGGCGCAAAAAGCGGAGTGTAGCAGCGCTACATGAGCATTTTTGTAACGAAATTGGGGTGGATTTTGGCCATTTGTAGCTCGAAGCAGAAACCTGAACAAGCTCTTAAAACTAGGATAGCACTTCCACATTCATCATCTCTTCAATTTCTTCAGGATGGATGGGGATGTTTGCCATGAAATCGAATGGACCTTCATCAGTTACAATAATGTTGTTTTCCAAACGGATCCCAATGCGTTCTTCTGGAATATAAATGCCTGGCTCGCAGGTAAATAACATTCCAGCCTGAATCGGAGCATAATGATCGGCTAGATCATGCACTTCCATGCCCAAGAAATGGGAAATCCCATGCATGAAATATTTTTTGTAAAGCGGTGCATCGGCTGGTTGCCCGTCAATTTCTTTGCGGGTGAGTAGCTTGAGATCAATTAACGCGCTTTCAAAAAGCTGAACCACGTCTTTTTTATACTCTTCTAATGTAGCCCCAGGAACCAACATCTGTTTGGCTTCGTTCAAAATTTTCAACACTGCATCATACACTTCGCGCTGTCGTGGCGTGAATTGGCCATTCACGGGAACGGTACGGGTAAGATCGGCGGCATAATTGGCGTATTCAGCACCAAAATCCATCAATACTAGGTCGCCAGATTGGCATTCTTGGTTGTTTTGGATGTAGTGCAACACACAATTGTTGGAGCCGCTGGCAATGATCGGGTCATACGCATGTCCATTGGCACGGTTGCGCAAAAACTCGTGGGTGATTTCCGCTTCAATCTCAAATTCCATCACTCCGGGTTTAATAAATTCCAATACCCGGCGGAAAGCCTTACCCGTAATATTGATGGCCTGTTGGGTTAGCTCCAGCTCTAAAACCGATTTGGTCATCATCAGTTTTTTGAGGATAGGCTGAGATCGGTGGTATTTGTGTGCTGGATATTGCTCCATGAGCTGCCGAGCCGCCCGCATGTTGCGCGAAGGCGTAAGTGGGATAAGACGGTCGTGCTCTTCCGTATTCAGGTAAATGCGTTTCGACAAAAGGATCAACTCATGTAGCACCTGAGGAAGTTCATCCAACCAAAAAACTTTATTGATACCTGAAATGCGCTGCGCATCTTCCTTGCTAAACTTGTAACCCTCCCATTGGGCAATGTAATCGCTGGTACGTTTGATAAAGGCAATTTCTTGATACCCGTCTTTGATACAATCGGGAAACAACACGACTACCGTATCTTCCTGATCCAAACCGCTTACATAAAACAAACCTGAATTTTGACGAAAAGGATGGTAGGTATCGCCACTCCGCAACATTTGATCGTTGGAGTAAAAAATGGCGATAGATTCGGGTTGCATTTTCCGCATGAAGCGCTTGCGGTTATTGACGAATAGCTCTGGATTAATTGGATGATACTTCATACGGTCTGCCTTTGGGCGTCAAATTAGCCGGAAAGTTTGAGATTTTCATTGCTATTCGCTGAAAATATTCCGTCGGAATTTGACAGAATTACGATTTATACTTTTCGGGGAGCAAAAATGAAGGGTCGCGAGGGGTGGTCTTGTTCGGGAATGGCTATAGAGCTTGGTCAAATTTTGACTCCCTTCGCCTGCGAACTACAAATCCAAATACACTTATACGTGCTCTTTGCAATAAGCCGCAACCAATGAAAATAATAGATCCTTCTCTATTCAAGGGTATAAAGTTGCAAACTACTATATTTGCAGTTATAAAAAACTAGCAAATGACCATCGACATCTGGTCGGACGTAGCTTGTCCGTACTGTTATATTGGCAAACGCCACCTTGAAGCGGCATTGTCGCTTTTTCCCAATAAGGAGGAAGTTAAAATCAATTGGCGAAGTTTTGAGTTGGATCCTCAGGCGATAGCCAAATCTGAGGTAGATTTATATGATCTGCTTGCCAACAAATACCGCATACCGCGCCAACAAGCCCAACAGATGACAGCTTCAGTGGAGCAAATGGGTAGCAAAGTAGGTATTGACTTCAATTTCCCCCAGGTTGTGTCTGTCAACACCTTTAATGCCCACCGCCTAATCCATTTGGCGGCTGAGCAGGGGCTACAAAATCAAGCTAAGGAAGCTTTGCTTAAAGCCTACTTTACTGACAGCAAAGACCTATCTGACCTGAGTGTTCTGCAAAGAATTGCCGCTGATATTAGTTTGGATGAAGAAACCGTTGCAACTTGTCTTCAGTCGGACGCCTTTGCGCAGGAAGTGCGCGAGGATGAGCAGCTTGCTTACCAAATCGGGGTACAAGGCGTGCCATTTTTTGTTTTTGATCAAAAGTATGCCCTCCGCGGAGCGCAACCGGTTGAGGCTTTTGTACAGACCTTAGAAGCTGTTTTAGAGAAAAAAAATGTTGCCGTAGAAGCAAACGGCGATGCTTGTGATGTAATGGGTTGTGATTAACCTGCCCGGTATTTTTGAGCCATCATGCAAATTAGGCTCTCAGTTCGATTACCCTTGTACCCATATTATTTCGTGACATTCCCCTACCAGCGGCATGTCCAATTGACCGATCATACGATCCAGAATGCTTCTTTTAATGTGATCTTTGCGCCGTTAAAAAAGTAAATAACTCTAAGCAGTGGCGTTATGAAAATCACAATTACCACGCAAAATCCGTAAGAGTGTGTTTGGAGTGCGAATTAAAAATCCTAAAAATAAAACCTCTTAACATTCTCACCCATTGATTGCTGAATCTGATTCCTTATTTGTCAAGTTATTTTTAACTTTAAGTCGACTCGAATTTTCCTTCCCTTACACCACAATCACAACAGAGGTATCATGAGTTTAAGACGCAGAGACTTTATCCGGCTATCTTCCATCAACGCCGCAGTATTTTACGGTATGACTTCCTGCAGTTTAGCCGATCAAAAAAATACGAATACCCCGCTTGATAAATTGAAGCCGATGACGGATGGCGTGGTTCCTATCTCGCTTGAAGAAAGAAAATCCCGAATTGAAAAGGCTCAGCGTTTGATGACGGAAAATAAAATAGCCGCCATCATCCTCGATACCGGCACTTCGATGAAGTATTTTACCGGGGTTAGTTGGAGCGGCGGCGAACGTACAATGGTAGCGGTGATACCTGCAAAAGGTGAAGTAAAATACGTTTGCCCAGCTTTTGAAGCCGCTCGATTGCAACAATTGATCACCATCGGTAGCGAAGTTCGCACCTGGGAGGAAGATGAAAGCCCTTACCGCCAAGTAGCTATGCTCCTTAAAGATTATGGTATCGTGACTGGGAATATTGGCATGGAAGAGCGCCTTCGGTTTTTTATTTTTGATGGCATCAGAAAAGAAGCTTCCCATCTCAATTACGTCAGCGCCGATCCGGTAACTATTCCCTGTCGACTGGTAAAGTCTCCGGCAGAACTGGCTTTGATGCAAAAGGCAAATGACATCACTACTGAAGCTTTTAAAGCGTGTATTGCTATGTTGCACGAGGGTATGACCCCTGCCGAATTTGCCGCCAATTCTGAACTAGCACATCAAAATCTTGGTGCTTCAGGCGGTATTTTCACCAACTTTGGCCAGGATAGCGCCTATCCGCATGGCAGCATCAAGCCCCAAAGGCTTAAAAAAGGCGATATTGTTTTAATGGATGGCGGCTGCTCGGTAGAGGACTATGGCTCCGATATCAGTCGCACCATTGTATTTGGCGCGCCCCCTACCAAACGACAACTGGAAATATGGAATTTGGAAAAAAAAGCTCAATCTGCTGGTTTTGCCGCAGCCATTATTGGTCAACCCTGCGAAAATGTAGATTTTGCTGCACGCAAAGTTTTAACTGATGCTGGTTTTGGTCCAGGATATAAATTACCGGGGCTACCGCACCGTACTGGGCATGGGATCGGTATGGATGGCCATGAGTGGGGCAATATGGTCAAAGGCAATAAACTACCTTTGGAACCCGGTATGTGTTTTAGTGTAGAACCCAATATTTCTATTTATGGCGAATTTGGGGTTCGACTTGAAGATTGCGCTTATATGACGCCAGAAGGCGCTAAATGGTTTTCACAACCTAGTCCAAGTATTGATCAACCATTTGTTTAAATATTTTAAAAACAGATAACTGTGTAGCTGCCCTAAAGATTCCCGAAGGTAATGTATGTTGATAGGAATCAAATCCTACTATAAACATATATTCTCTTTGGGAATCTTTAGGGCAGCTGGATAGTTACAAAAAACAGAAAAATTGTTCGTTTTTCCCGCTTACCTAGATCCGATCTTCTACTTCTACCAGATCCTTTTCGTTGTAATTGGGGAACCACTTGGCCAATTGTGTTCTTGCACTTTTTTTGACATCCTCATTGATAAAAGCAGCAATGGTGACCAAGCCAAAACCCAACACGCCAAGATCGTCGGTGTACCCAATGATCGGTGTTAAATCCGGCAATAAATCGATCGGAGAAATCAAATAACCCAGTGCTCCCACTACGATACTTTTTGCCCAGCGCGGCGTTTCTTTGCGTTTGTAGGCAAAAAACATCAACAAAGTGGTATAGACGGTTTTGATTCCCATACGCTGGGCAAAACGGGCAATTTTGCGCCACAGTTTTTTTTCTGTATACTGATCTTTGTAGGAATCTAAGTTTTCTGGTTGTTCTTGCATGTTCGTATTGCGATTAGCGGTTTGCAAATTGCTTTAAACTTGTTGCACCAAGTATCTTAATGATTGCGATGAAAACAGTTTTCCAACGCACTTGGTTCCTCGATTTTTTCTTTGACGTCCAACTCAAGCAAATATTAGATGGAGCGAACCTTTTTCAAGATAAAAATCTCTTGGATCAGTTACAACAATTGTAATTTATTTTTGTCATTTGGAAAGTTCCAATTAGTATCTTTCCCAAAATTCAGCTGGCATATGAAAGCAATGACCTATTCCCTTTTGATGATCTGTATGCTTTTTTTTATTGCTGCTTGCAACCCCATAAAAAACAAAACCTTACTAGCAGAACCCATCCGTTCGTACCGCTGTGGAGGAACTGAACCTTTTTGGTCAACTGTGGTCGATTCATCGGGTATCACTTGGCATAAAATGGGAGAACAACCCACCAAATACCCTTATAATGCGCCATCAAAAGAAGGGGAAGTCACCGTTTTTGAAACCTCTACTTCTATTGCTGGCAAAAACAGCACCCTAAAAATCAAAATCACTGCCGGCCCCTGCAGCGACGGCATGTCGGATACCAAATTCCCTTACTCCGCAGAGGTAATCATTGATGGAACGGTTTTTAAAGGCTGTGCTGAATAATTTTTTCACCCCTAACGATTAAACATGACTGAAATACTTCGTCCCCATGCGGAGGATCTATACGCCGAAGAATTAACCGCACTGCGTGCCAGCGATGATCGTTTTCGCCCTACCAATTGGCAATTGTCGCCTTGGGCAGTAGTGACTTACTTGATGGGGGGTGAACTACCTGATGGCACCCTTATTTCTCCTAAATATTATGGTCAGCAACGCATTATGGAAGTTGCGGTTGCTACCCTGGCTACCGATCGGGCTTTGCTGCTACTTGGTGTACCCGGTACGGCTAAAACTTGGGTTGCCGAACACCTGGCTGCAGCCATTAGCGGCAATTCGGCTTTATTGGTTCAAGGATCGGCCGGTTTGAGTGAGGATGCCCTGCGTTATGGCTGGAATTATGCCCGCCTCATCGCTGAAGGACCCAGTGAAAAAGCCATGACCCCTAGCCCTATCATGCATGGGATGATGCATGGAAAACTGGTACGCGTGGAAGAGTTGACCCGTATTCCTTCGGATGTTCAGGATACATTGATCACTATTTTATCGGAAAAAATACTACCCGTCCCAGAATTAAATACCGAGATCCAAGCAATAAGGGGGTTCAACGTTATTGCAACCGCCAACGATCGCGACAAAGGGGTAAATGAACTCTCCAGTGCGTTGCGACGCCGATTCAATACGGTAGTAATGCCGCTGCCCGCCAGTTTGGAAGAAGAAGTCACTATTGTCCAAACCCGGGTCAGTCAATTGGGCAAATCGCTCGAATTGCCTAGCCAACCGGCGCCAGTTGAAGAAATTCGCCGCTTGGTCACCATTTTTAGGGAGTTGCGCAGTGGAAAAACCGAAGATGGCAAACAAAAACTCAAATCTCCGACCAGTACGTTGAGCACTGCCGAAGCCATATCGGTGATCAATAGCGGGCAAACCCTGGCTGTCCATTTCAGCGATGGACACTTGCGCGCGCACGACCTCGCCGCTAGCTTGATTGGCGCCATCATTAAAGATCCATTACAAGATCAACCCGTTTGGCAGGAATACCTTGAAACCATCGTCAAAACCCGCGACGACTGGAAAGACCTCTACCGCGCTTGCAAAGACTTGGTATAAATATTTCTACCCAAAGCTCCTGCAATCCATGAAAAACGTAAAGGTATTTGGAATTCGCCATCATGGCCCTGGATCCGCAACACGCTTGCTACGCGCCCTGACGGCATGGACGCCAGATTGCTTGCTTATCGAATGCCCCGAAGATGCGGAAGATGCTTTGCGCTGGGTCAGTCAGGTAGGAATGGATCCGCCAGTGGCTTTGTTGATATATAACCCCAAAGACCTACGCCAGGCCAGTTTTTTGCCTTTTGCACGTTTTTCGCCTGAGTGGCAAGCGCTCCTTTATGCCCAAGCGCAACAAATACCAGTAAGGGCTATGGATTTGCCTTTGGGCATCCATTATGCGCTGCGCGAGCTGGAGCAATCCAATTTGACTTTAAATCTCGAATCCCCTACCGACCCGGAAGCAGCTGCCCTACGCCGTGACCCCCTACGGTTCATGGCTCAATTGGCCGGTTTTTCAGATAGCGAACGGTGGTGGGAACGTACTTTCGAGGAAATTCCCGAGGACGATGCTGTTTTTGAAGCCATATTGGAGATGATATCCGCTCTCCGGGAATCCAGCACCAACGATACTCCTTCGTCACAAAAAACATTTCAACCCCGCCCGGAAAGCAAAGAGACTTTGTTGCGTGAAGCCTATATGCGCAAAACGCTGCGCCAGGCTCAGAAAGAAGGTTTTCAACGAATTGCTGTGGTTTGTGGCGCTTGGCATGGACCCGTTTTGGAAGAATTGGATCGATTTTCTCCCAAAAACGACAATGCTTTGCTCAAAGGCTTAAAAAAAATAAAGACCCTCGCTACTTGGATTCCATGGAGTTACCAGCGTTTGGCCCATCAATCGGGTTACGCGGCAGGGATCCTTTCTCCGGCTTGGTATGAATTGCTTTTTGACAACCCTCATGAGCGGAGCGTGCGCTGGCTGGCGCGCGTGGCTGAGCTTTTTCGCAAAAAAGATTTGGATGCTTCGGCCGCGCATGTGATGGAAGCTACCCGCTTAGCTGATACCTTGGCTACACTGCGCGGATTGGACGCTCCAGGCATTGCCGATCTGGAGGAGGCCGTGCTGGCTATTTTTTGTCAAGGCGATGAAGCGCCCTTGCAACTGATCCGCCAAGAATTGATTGTAGGGGAAAAAAGAGGTCGCGTACCCACTGGCATTGCGGCCATTCCCTTGCAAAAGGATTTTGAAAGCGCGGTGCAATCGGCTGGTTTGAAAAAAGACTATCAAAGCGGCGTCAAAGAAGTGCGCAAAGAATTTGATTTGCGCAAACCCGGCAATGCCCTAGCCAGTCATCTTTTACACCGATTAAATATCCTGGATATCCGCTGGGGCAATTTGATTCCAGTGGAAAAAAAAGCCCAAGGTAGTTTTCATGAATGGTGGCTGTTGCATCCCTGGGACCCGGAATACATCATACGGCTGATTGAAATGGGGATGTGGGGCAATACGCTGCGCGAAGCGGTGCTACATTATGCCCTACACCTCACCGAAAATACCCAGCAGCTGCCCGAGTTATTGGAGCGTTTTGGCCAAATGCTCAAGGCGGATATCCCGGAAGCGATTGGCCCGATGGTGAAGAAATTGCAAGATCTTAGCGCCCAAACCAAAGATATTTTTTTGCTTTTGGCAGCCTTGCCGCCGCTGGTACAAATTGTGCGCTACGGCAATGTGCGTCAAACCGATGGCGGCGTAGTGGAGCATTTGCTGCGAGAGCTATTGCCGCGGATCGTTGCCGGCTACCCTCAGGCCATTTCACAAATTGATGAAGATCCCGCTCGGGAATTGTTCCGATTGACTTTTGAAGCCAATCAAGCCATTGCGTTGCTTTACGATCCCGAACAAAGCCGTTTATGGGAAAGCGCGCTAATGGAAGCCTTAAATTTGGAACATGGCCACCCTCTACTCCAAGGTTTTTGTACCCGTTTGCTTTTTGACAAATCGATGTTAGAGGAAGTAGAAACGGCTACGCATTTGTATGCTGCCATCTCAAAAGGCGCCGAAATCAGCGCTGCCGCCAATTGGTTGGAGGGTTTTTTGTATGGCAATGGACAATTGCTGATCCAAACCCCATCCTTGTGGTTGCTGCTTAATGATTGGGTAAGCGGGCTGGAATTTGAACGTTTTCGGGAAGCCTTACCCATCATGAGGCGAACGTTTTCCCAATTTACGGCATCCGAAAGAGCACAACTGATGCGCTTGGCAAAGGGGGAACGAGCTGCGCCAGCACTTTGGGAAACTCCATTTGATCAGGAACGTGCCGCTTTGGTTACCCCCGTTTTGAAATCTTTGCTCGGAATTTAATCTAAAATTAACCGTTTGTTAATCATCAGTTTATCATTAAGCAGCAATTTTGATGCATCAAGATACGCTTATTGCGGTCTATGTATTTCTTAGTTTTCTTTCCTGCAATCTAAAGTCGCTTTCTGTCCCCTGGTAGTTCGCATGAATTACCAGGGGATATTTTTTGCAAGCAAATTACTCTTCTTCCGAGTCCGAAAAAGGCAGGGGATTTTCTTCCGTCAATTCTTCCGGAGCTGCATCTTCGGCCATCAATTCGGGTAATTCTTCGAGCCAAAAATTATTCACCCCGCCGCCCTGAATGATTTGAATTTTATCCAAATTGATGAGTTCCAACATGGCCAAAAAAGTAACAATGGCATGGATGCGATCGCGACACTCCAAAAAAACGGTTTCAAAAGCCGCCCTTTTTCCATTGGCTATGATCGAAAAGATACGATGTTGTTGGTCTTCGATGGTGTAGCTAAAATTAGCAATTTGGTGAATCGCCCTAGGTTTGGTCTGATCCAAGCGATTCATTACGCCCTCAAAAGCCTTGAGCAAGCGAAACAGCGTCAGCGATTCCAACTCTGTGTCCACCAAAGCTTTGGTGGCAATTTGTTGTAGTTCTTTGGTAATATTTCCTCTACCCTCCTGCACCGAACGCTGTTCTTCCAACTGCTGCATTTCATCCAACACGCTTTTGTAGCGCTTGTACTCTAAGAGTCGCTGTACCAATTCATCGCGCGGATCAATTTCATTTCCAGCAGCGTCGATGGGTTTGCGGGGCAAAATCATTTTGGCTTTGATGCGACAAAGCGTGGCGGCAACCAAAATGAATTCACTGGCCAAATCAATGTTAAGCTTCTCCATTTGATGGATATAGCTCAGAAAATCATCAGTAATCTGCGCAATTGGAATGTCGTGAATATCCAGCTCGTCCCGCTCAATGAAAAAGAGCAGGAGATCAAAAGGCCCTTCAAATTGGGCAATGCGGATGGTGTACGTTTCATTAGTAGCCATGGGGTGCAAGTTAAGTAGAAAGCTCAATTTTTCGAAACCCTTGTCAGGATTTACAGTATGAACTCATTGGCCATGATTATATCCTAAAAAAGCCATAATTTTGCCGCAAATATTTTACCGAATATGACATTGGAAGAAAAAATCATGAATGACCTCAAGGAGGCCATGAAAGCCCAAGATAAAGCAGCATTGCGGGGCATTCGCGCGGTGAAAGCCGCTATTCTGTTGGTCAAAACAGATGGTAGCGGACAAGCGATCAATGAAGAGAAAGAGATCCAAATTCTCCAAAAATTGGTAAAACAACGCCGGGAATCTTTGGAAATTTATGAAAAAGAAAACCGTACGGAACTGGCTCAAGTGGAACGCGAAGAGATCAGCATCATCGAACGCTACCTGCCTCAGCAAATGAGCGCCGAAGAGTTGACTGCCGCACTCAAAGAAATCATTGCTGAAACAGGCGCCACATCTGTAAAAGACCTTGGTAAAGTAATGGGGGTAGCTTCCAAAAAATTTGCCGGAAAAGCCGATGGAAAAGCCATATCTGAAACGGTAAAACAGCTTTTGAACAGCTAGTACTGATCAAAAAACACTATCCTAATTTTCAGTTCTCATAAGCCCTCAACCATGACCAAAGATTTTTTGAATACTCTTGGCTTACAAGAAAAAAACAACGGCTCCAGCACTGGTCTGCTTTCGTCGGCTGATTCTGGCGATTACATTGCTTCCCACTCTCCAGTAGACGGAGCTTTTATCGGCAGCGTTAGCATCACTACTCGTCGGGAGTACGAGCAGATCGTTGCTCAAGCACAAACAGCTTTCCAAATTTGGCGCACCATCCCCGCTCCAAAACGCGGCGAAATTGTACGACTATACGGCGAAGAATTGCGCAAACACAAAGACGCGCTGGGTCGCTTGGTATCTTACGAGATGGGTAAAAGCCTACAAGAGGGTTTTGGCGAAGTACAAGAAATGATCGACATCTGCGATTTTGCGGTGGGTCTTTCTCGTCAATTATACGGCCTTACCATGCATTCTGAGCGGCCTTTTCACCGTATGTACGAGCAATGGCATCCGCTGGGCATTGTAGGCATAATCTCTGCCTTCAATTTCCCAGTAGCAGTTTGGTCTTGGAATGCCATGATTGCCTTGGTTTGCGGTGACGTATGTATCTGGAAACCATCCGAAAAAACGCCGCTTTGTGCCATTGCCTGCCAAAATATTTTGCAAAAAGTATTACGCGAAAATGACGTCCCAGAAGGCGTATCCTCTGTCATCAATGGCAACTACCGGGTTGGCGAGTTTCTTTCTCAAGATACCCGCGTACCCTTGGTCTCAGCCACTGGCAGCACACGTATGGGTCGCCTTGTAGGCGCAACCGTGGCCGCGCGCATGGGCAAGAGCATCCTTGAATTGGGCGGCAACAACGCCATCATCATTACGCCAAGCGCCAACATGGACATTGTGCTCACTGGCGCGTTGTTTGGCGCAGTGGGTACTGCCGGACAGCGTTGTACTTCAACCCGCCGACTCATTGTACACGAGAGTGTTTATGAAGTGGTGAAGCAAAAATTGGCCAAAGCTTACGGGCAGCTCCGGATTGGCAATCCACTGGATGAGCACATCCACGTAGGACCGCTAATTGACCAAGATGCGGCCAACAAATATTTAGATTCTATTACAAAAATCAAGGCCGAGGGCGGAAGCTTTGTAGTGGAAGGCGGTGTAATTACTGGCGCTGATTACGAAAGCGGTTGCTATGTAAAACCCTGTATCGCCGAAGTAGGTCACGATTCGGCCATTGTGCGCCACGAAACTTTTGCACCGATTTTGTACTTGCTCAAATACAATACACTTGAGGAGGCTATTGCTATTCAGAATGGCGTACCGCAAGGATTATCTTCAGCTATCATGACAAATAACATGCAGGAAGCGGAGCAGTTTCTCTCTACTCAGGGTTCTGATTGCGGTATTGCGAATGTCAATATTGGTACCAGTGGCGCCGAAATTGGCGGCGCTTTTGGCGGCGAAAAAGAAACTGGCGGTGGTCGTGAAAGCGGCTCCGATTCCTGGAAAGCTTACATGCGCCGACAAACGAATACCATCAATTATAGTTCCACCGTGCCTTTAGCGCAGGGGATTAAGTTTGAGTTGTAATCACTTTTCAAAAAAACGCCCGTTGGAAACTAATCCGACGGGCGTTTTTTTTTCTTTAATTTTTGAAGCGAAAAATATAATAAGGTCGGTGCGCAGCAATATGCGCCTTGCTTTGCAACATCTGATCGGGAATATCACTATCGGCTAGGTACCAATAACCATCCCCTGCCAAACTCAATCCATCAGCCCAGCGAATCCGCGAATCGCGTATCAAAGTGCTCAATTTTCCTTGTGGTGATACTCGGGCAATTCCTTGGTGTTCAATATCGGTAATCAAGACGTTGCCCAGCGAGTCAAGTCGAATGCCGTCGCTTAATGGTTTGGAGCTAACGCGTTCTACTTTAGCAGCAATTTCCGCTGGCGACAAACTGAAATTCACACAGGCCGCTACCGGTATGCGGTACAACCCTTCATGACTCATCGCTGCATAGTAGACGTATTTGTTTTGCCGATCCACATCTAAGCCATCAATGCCAGGCATCAGATCCAATAAACCGCCCACAAAACGCATTTTCTTGATTTGATTCACAGGAACATACCGCTGGGAAGTAACCGATGGATGCCCATCAAGCAGACTGCGGCTTTGCTTTTTTTCCACATCGTATACCACCAAGGAAGGTGATTTTCGCCAAAAACTAACATCGGCAACAAACACATATTTTCCATCCGGCGAAACGCTGAGGTCATTGAAAAAAGACCCCATTTCTGCTACTGATTTTGGGAAAGTATACTCCTGTACCAGTCGATTGGTTTTTAGATCAAAAGCCAACAGTTTTACAGCTTGGGTAGCGTGGTTGCCATGATCGATGGTCCACAAACGGTTTTGGGCATCACAAAAAACACCCAAAACGGTGTTGAATAGCTTTTGATCCTCCGCACTGGGATAAGGAACTGCTTTACCGTTTTTTATTTCCAAAAGCTTAAATCCGGTTGGATGAGATTCAGGGTGTACAGTGAAAAACACCCGGGTGCTTGAGCCGGTATCTCTGGATGCCGCCACATTGCCAATGGGTTCGTCATAGTGGAAAAAGGCTTCCAAAGCAGCGGTGGGTAGTTCTGCTTTACCTGAGGTGTCGGGGTACAGCTTTCCGCCACCATACCGCAACCGAAGAACCACCAAAATAAGAACCAGCAAAATGGCTAGCACCAATCCGATGCGCTGCAAAATTTTGAAAAATGATTTCATGGCTTTAGGATTATTTTTCCATTTGACTACGTACAATTCCAAAGAACCAAGTGTCGGGTATGCGCTTGCGCAACCACAACAACATCGGAGCCGGCGCTCCAACAGGGTAGCGCAATTTATTTCCGGTATCGGTTGCTGCTTTCATCACCGCTTGGGCCACTTTAATGGGCGGCTCACCTTTTTCACCGGCATCGGCGCTTACTTTCGTGATTTTATCCACGTAAGTTTTGTAGTCACCAAGATCGTCGCGCATCACAAATTCTCTGCTACGACCGTAAAATTCAGTCTTGATAGCGCCTGGTTCTATAATCCGCATTTTAATGCCAAAAGGGCGCAATTCATAATGCAGCGATTCTGAAAAACCTTCCACCGCCCATTTGGTACCGTGGTAAATACTGAAGAGGGGGAATGCCAATCGACCGCCCATGGAGGCGATTTGGATGATCGTGCCGCCGCCGCGTTGCCGAAAATAGGGGATGATGGCGCGAGTTACCCGCATCAAGCCAAAAACATTGGTATCAAATTGCCGCTGGATGACCTCGTCCGTCATTGCTTCAAAAACGCCATCAACACCATAACCCGCATTGTTGACCAATACGTCGATAGCCCCAAAATCAGTTACTGCATTTTGAATGGCAGCATCAATGGAAGCATTGTCAGTAACATCCAAGCGGTAACATTTTACACCAGCCAATTTTGCTAGCTCCGTTTCTTTCTCTGGGCTACGCATGGTTGCGGCAACATTCCAGCCTTGAGTAGAAAAATATTCGGCCACGGCTTTACCAATTCCAGATGATGCCCCCGTTATTAAAATCGTTTTTTTCATTGTGGTGAATATTTATTCATTTAAATGGTAAAAAAATTTGCTTCTCTCGTAGCAATCTTACAGCTTCAAGCCATCCCAAGCCATCAAAAATGCTTTTTCCAAAACCTGTTCGGTAATTTCAAAAGCTTCACTGTAGCTCAACTTGGTCATTTCGTGAATTGGCCCGGTCAATTGCAAAAGCAGCAATTCGCTGTCCAAATTCTTGATGATTTGCTCTTTTTTTCCCCGCTCCAATAAGTCATAAATGGGCTGAAACAGTTGCTTTTCCTGTTTTTTCACCTCTTCTTGAAGATAAGGAGACCGGAAGTATTGTTCTAAAAAAACCGCTTCCTGAAGATTCACTAGGTTGAGTTGAAAATAAGCGTACCACAACTGCTTGAAACAAGCACGAAACGGCGCGCTGGGGTCGTACTGACTAAATAAGCCCTTCATTTTCCGGCTTTTCAGATGCAAATACAACGTATTGACCAGATCTTCCTTGCTTTTAAAATAGATGTACAGCGTTCCGGTAGCCATTCCTGCTGCTTTGGCAATATTGGGCATTTTCAATCCGCTGAATCCAGATTGAAGTACTATTTGTAACGTTGCAGCATAAATTGCTTCGATCTTCTTGTCGTCCTTATCGCGAGCCATGGCATAAAAATACTGAATATTTATTCATTAATGCAAATTATTCTCCACAAGTTTTTTTTAGTAACTTGTTTCGACAAAAAAAGGATTATAATTAATGTTAGTAAAAACGCATGTTTCTACCTCTTTTGGCTGTTTTGCCATTGAAGGAAGCGAGCGAGGGCTCACTTCCGTAAAGCGCGTACAACTGGATCCTTGTCCGGCAGAACCCGTACCCCCTGAATTGGCCAACGCGGTTCAACAACTGACGGAATATTTTCGCAAGGAACGCACTGCTTTTGATCTGGAATTGGATTTTGCCGGCGCACCCGCATTCAACGCTTTGGTCTGGAAAGAACTATTGAAAATCCCCTACGGCCATACCACCAGCTATTTAGCTATTGCCGAAGCGCTTCATAATCCTGCGGCAGTAAGAGCTGTTGGGCAAGCCAATGCCAACAATCCCATCGCCATTATTGTACCTTGTCACCGTTGTATTGCCAAAAGTGGCGACCTGCAAGGCTATTTTTATGGCTTAGATATGAAACGAGCACTGCTTGAATTGGAAAACCCTTTAAGCTTTGCTCGACAAGGAAGTTTATTTTAAAATTGTCCATAACCATGTTACAAAACCAAATACCATTGCTCGAGAGCCGGAGCTATGCTCTTGAAATGGATGCTGCCGATCCGTTGCATTACCTGAGATCCGAGTTTCTTTTTCCGCAACATGCTGGAAAAAACGGCCTCTATTTTTGTGGAAATTCTCTTGGCTTGCAGCCGCGCGGCGTACGTGCAGCGCTCGTACATGAGCTTGACCGCTGGCAGGAACTCGGTGTAGAGGGCCATTTTCATGGCGATATCCCCTGGACAAAGTTTCACAAAGCACTGGCGCCTCAATCTGCACACATTGTCGGGGCGAAGGAATCAGAAGTGATTTTGATGAATACCCTTACCGTGAATCTGCATTTGATGATGGTTTCTTTTTACCGGCCTACCGCAAAAAGATTTAAAATCATCATGGAAGCGGGCGCTTTTCCTTCCGACCAGTACGCTGTGGAAAGTCAGGTAAAATGGCATGGATTTACTCCTGAGGAAGCCATTGTTGAAGTGGCTCCCAGACCCGGCGAGTTTTTGCTTCGCCCGGAAGACATCCTAGACACCATTAAAACACACGGTGAAAGCATCGCTTTGGTGATGTTTAGCGGGCTAAATTATTTTACCGGTCAAGTCTACGATATGGCGGAAATCACCAAAGCCGGACATGCCGTAGGAGCGATGGTGGGTTTTGACTTGGCCCATGCCGCTGGGAATATTCCACTACAGCTCCATGATTGGGGAGCTGATTTTGCGGTTTGGTGTACCTATAAATATCTCAATTCTGGCCCCGGATCGCTAGCCGGCGCTTTTGTACATGAAAAACATGGCAATGACCCTAGTTTACCACGCTTTGCTGGCTGGTGGGGACATGATGAAGCACGGCGTTTTTTGATGGAAAAAACCTTTATCCCCATCCCCGGGGCTGAAGGTTGGCAACTGAGCAATGCACCGATTTTTGCTTTCGCCCCGATGTTACCCAGTCACGACCTGTTTTTGCAAGCCACCATACCTGCTTTGCGGGCAAAGAGTATACAACTAACCGCTTATTTGGAACAATTGATCGATGAACTCAACGAACAAGGGAGCCAATACCGCTTTATCACTCCGCGCGACCCCAATCAACGCGGCGCACAACTCTCTTTTTTGACGGGTCCGGATGGAAAAAAACTGTTTGATTATCTCGCAGCGAATGGCGTGATCTGCGATTGGCGAGAAAACAACCTGACTGCAGATGGCGGCGGTGTGATCCGCATTGCCCCAGCGCCAATGTACAATAGCTTTGAGGATGTATATGATTTGGTGGAGCTGATGCGGAATTTTTGACCGCTCTACTTTCCTCTGGGTGGAAGCATTACTTATTGAAAAATCAATCTGGATATATGAAAAAATTTGCACCTTCTCGACTTTTAGGGTTATACGTTTTGATAGCTCTCTTGTCGTTTGTGACTTCCTTGCATGCGCAAAACTATGATCCTGTATTTTTTTCAGGCATCAAATGGCGTATGATTGGCCCCCATCGCGCCGGGCGTACCGTGGGCGGAGTGGGCGTACCCCAGCAACCCAACGTTTTTTATATCGGCGTCAACAATGGCGGCGTTTGGAAAACGACCGATTATGGCCGCACCTGGTTCCCTATTTTTGACGACCAACCCACCGGTTCTATTGGCGACGTAGGCGTAGCGCCTTCCAATCCTAATGTGGTATATGTGGCCAGCGGTGAGGGTATTCAAAGACCCGATCTTTCGGTGGGCGATGGCATGTACAAATCGGTTGATGCCGGAAAAACATGGCAACACATCGGTTTACGCGACGGGCAGCAAATTGGCAATCTTAGCATTGACCCACAAAATGAAAATCGCGTTTTTGTGGCGGTACTTGGTCACCCTTATGGCCCAAATACCGAACGTGGCGTATACCGCACCCTCGATGGCGGCAAAACCTGGGATCGGGTGCTCTATATCAATGAAAATACCGGCGCCATTCAAGTGGTCATTGATCCAAAAAATCCAAATACCATTTACGCCGACCTATGGGCTGCTCGTCAAGGTCCTTGGGAAAATGGCGCTTTCCAGGGTCCAGAAAGTGGATTGTACAAATCAACTGATGGCGGTAATACTTGGAAAAAGCTAAGCAAAGGTTTACCTACTTACGAAGACGGATTAGGTCGAATGGGTTTTTGCGTAGCGCTCAGTGATCCCAATCGATTGTATGCTACAGTAGATTCGGAAAAAAAAGGGGGCGTTTACAGGAGTAATGACGCCGGCGAATCGTGGACCCTCGTGAATCCTGATCCACGTTTTTGGGGGCGGGGCAGTGATTTTGCCGAAATAAAAACCGACCCTAAAGACGCCAACATTGTTTACAGCGCCAATGTGGTGACCTGGAAATCGACCGATGGAGGCGCCACCTGGAAAGGGATTCGCGGCGCGCCCGGCGGTGATGATTACCACCGAATTTGGATAAACCCCAATGATCCAAAAATTATGCTGCTGGTACTCGACCAAGGCGCCATCGTTACCGTAAACGGCGGTGAAACCTTCAGTTCTTGGTATAACCAGCCTACTGCGCAGTTTTACCACGTCAGCACGGATAATGCTTTTCCATACAATGTGTATGGCGGACAGCAAGAAAGTGGATCGGTAGGTATTGCTTCCCGCGGGAATGATGGTCAGGTCACTTTCCGCGAATGGCACCCAGTAGGTGTTGAAGAATATGGCTACATTGCCGCCGACCCTCTCGATCCCAATATCATCTACGGTGGTAAGATTACCAAATACGACAAACGCAGTGGACAGGTACAAAACATCGCTCCTGAAGCGGTGCGCAGCGGGAAATACCGATTTATTCGCACTGCGCCAGTTTTGTTTTCTCCAATCAATCCCAAAACGCTGTTTTTTGCTGGCAACGTGCTTTTCAAAACTCAAGATGGCGGCAACTCATGGGAGGTTATTAGTCCTGATTTGACCCGAGAAAGCTATGACGTCCCAAGCAGCGTGGGTGTTTTTACCAAAGACAATATGAAAACCATGCCTCGTCGCGGGGTGATCTATACTGTTGCGCCTTCGCCTTTAGACAGCAACATCATTTGGGCAGGTACCGACGATGGTTTGATCCACATCACCAAAGATGGTGGGAAAACATGGACTAATGTGACGCCTCCTGAGATTACCTCCTGGAGTAAAGTATCCTTGATTGATGCCAGTCATTTTGATCCCATGACGGCTTACGCAGCGGTTAACCGCATTCGTTGCGACGATCCGCGTCCCCATATTTTCCGAACTACTGATGGGGGGAAAACTTGGAAAGAAATCGTAACGGGTTTGGCCAACGACCCCATCAATGCCGTACGTGAAGACCCCATTCGCAAAGGGCTTTTGTTTGCTGGTTCGGAGCGATTCGTACAAGTATCTTTTGACAATGGCGATCATTGGCAAACATTGCGCCTCAATATGCCCGCTACTTCGATCCGCGATTTGGTGATCAAAGACGATGATTTGGTAGTAGGTACCCACGGCCGTTCTTTTTGGATTTTGGATAACATCACTCTATTGCGCCAATTGACTGCTCAAGTAACTACTCAAAAAGCAATCCTTTTTGAGCCGCAAAGCACCTACCGCATCCGCTGGAACCTGAATACGGATACGCCTTTGCCTCAAGAAGAACCAGCCGGGCAAAATCCACCCGATGGCGCAATCATTGATTATTACCTCAGCACGCCGAGCGAGGCTACTTTAGAGATTTTTGATGAGGAAGGAAATTTGGTACGTAAGTTTTCTACCCAAGATAATCCATACTCAATTCCCGAGGTCAATATCCCTTTGTACTGGATTCGTCCCCAACAAATTTTGTCGGGAGCAGCGGGGCACCATCGGTTTTTGTGGGATTTGCATTACGCGCCATTGGAAACGCCTGCGGCTTATCCCATCGCGGCCATTTACCAAAATACCGCGCCAGATGCTACTTCTCCTTGGGCGATGCCGGGAAAATATACCGTAAAACTTACGTTGGGCAGTCAAACCCTATCAAAAACTTTTACCGTAAAAATAGATCCTCGGTTAAAAACCAGCACTGCGCATCTCCAATTACAGCACCATATCTCGATGATGTGTTATGATGGGTTGAAAAAAATCGACAAAACCAAAAAAGCAATTGGGGAATTAAAGAAACAAATTGCCGCGATTACCCCATTGGCCAAAGGACCGTCGTTGCCGGCGGTACTTAAAACGCTGGAACAAAAACTAAGCGATTTGGATAGCCAAACGGTAACCCCCAATTTGAGTCGGGAATCTCGATCTTTATCTGGGTTGATGGGCATTTTGATTGACACCGATTTCCCGCCTACCACCCAAACGGTAAGCGCGGCGAAAACGGCTCAAAATGATTTTGACACCCTGATGAGCAAATGGGACGACCTACAAAAAAGCTTGAATGATGTGAATGCGCAGTTGAAAAAAGCAAAATTGAGTTTGCTGCATTAATGTTTCTTTCAACGATTTTGCCATCATGAGCAGCTGTTGAATTAAGATTTGAAATAGGTTGGTGAAATGTATTTATTATTGTGAATTGTTCCTAAATTCCGCAGTAAATATTTTTTATCAGCCTATTTGCCAAATTAAGACATTCAACTATGCTCAATTTATCTTTGCTATTGGAAGATAGCGCCCGTCGCTACCCTAGCAAAACAGCATTTATTTTTGGTGAAACTGCGCTTTCGTATGCGCAAGTTGACCATTTGGCCAATCAAGTGGCAAATGGTTTAAAAAGCAAAGGCATCCAGCCTGGAGATAAAGTAGCCATCAGCTGTCTTAATTTGCCTTATTTTCCCATCATTTATTTTGGCATCTTAAAAGTCGGCGCGGTTGTGGTGCCTTTGAGTGTGTTGCTAAAAAAAGATGAAATCATTTATCACCTTACCGATAGCGACGCCAAAGCCTATTTTTGTTTTTCAGGCACTGCTGATTTACCTATGGGACAAACCGGGCACACCGCGGTACAAGAATTGTCCCATCCGATCGATTTTTACCTCATTATGCCGCAGCTTACCGATGCTTCGGCCATTATTGGGGTTTCTACGCTGGGACATCTGATGGCTGATCAAGCCGGTCAATTTGAAACCTATGCTTCCGGTGCTGAAGATACGGCAGTGATTGTTTACACATCAGGTACTACTGGGAAACCCAAGGGTGCGGAACTTACTCATTCCAACCTGGCGTTTAATGCCATTTTATCTTCCAATTTGGTACAAACAACGCCTGAAGACACCCAGCTTATCGTACTGCCTCTGTTCCATATTTTTGCCATGACGGTATTGATGAATGCCGGTGTTTACAAGGGCGCTACTAGTGTTTTGTTGCCTCGTTTTGATGCGGCAGCGGCTTTTGCGCTGATGAGTAAGCACAAAGTGACCGTTTTTGCCGGCGTGCCCACCATGTATTGGGGCTTGCTGCATTACACCGAACCCACTGTTGATTTTGACGCCATCGCGCAGCAATTGCGGATTTGTGTATCTGGGGGTGCATCTTTACCGGTTCAGGTATTGAAAGATTTTGAAACTCGATTTAATGTAGCCATCATTGAAGGCTATGGCATGTCAGAAGGTGCGCCTGTAGTTACTTTTAACCACTCTTTGGCAGAACGAAAAGCCGGGAGTATTGGCAAGCCGGTTTGGGGGGTAGCAGTCAAATTAGTAGACATTCATGGCATTGAGGTGCCCGTGGGAGAAAAAGGAGAATTGCTTTACCGCGGTCACAATGTGATGAAAGGTTACTACAAAAAACCTGAAGCTACTGCCGAAACGATTAAAAATGGCTGGCTTCATTCCGGGGATATTGCGATCATAGACGAAGATGGGTTTTATTTTATCGTCGATCGTACCAAGGATATGATCATCCGCGGCGGTTTGAATGTTTACCCTCGGGAGTTGGAGGAATTGATGATTCAGCATGAAGCCATTTCTATGGTAGCGGTAGTTGGGGTACCCAGCGATGAATTTGGCGAAGACATAAAAGCTTTTGTGGTGCTTAAAGAAGGCACTTCAGCGAGTGAACAGGAAATCATTGAATGGACAAAAGCGCGTATTGCAGCCTACAAATATCCTCGATCAATTGAGTTTATTCCAGCGTTGCCGATGAGTGCTACTGGTAAAATTCTAAAGCGTGAGTTGAGAACGCATTAATTTGATAATCCCAAATTAAAGAAACTCCTTAGAACGCTAATAACAGGAATTCCTGGCAACTGATGATCGCAAGGTCATCAGTTGCGGGTATCCATACCCCACGCCAATTTATTGCGAATAGTATCCATAAAACCAACATCTTCCAACAAGACGAGTTTGATGGTGAAATCATTTTTGCGTACCGCCAATTGGTGACTTGCCGTAATGGTAGCAAAACGCGAATCGAGGGTGCATAAAAAGTTCTCTGCCCGCCCTTCTACTTCAAATGAAATAATCGAATCATCAGAAATTACCACTGGTCGGATGTTGAGGTTGTGTGGCGCAACTGGGGTAATTACAAAGTTTCCAGAGTTTGGAAAAATAATTGGTCCGCCACAACTCAGCGAATAGCCGGTTGAACCAGTAGGCGTTGCCACAATAATCCCATCTGCCCAATAAGAACTTAGATAAGCGCCATTGATAAATGTATGAATGGTAATCATCGAGGAGGTATCCCGTTTGAGGATGGTAAAATCATTCAAGGCAAAACGGGTATCGCCAAAAAGAGGTAGGTTGGATTCAAGGTATAGCAATCCCCTTTCTTCTAACGAGTAACGGCCTTTTTTCAGTAAGGTAACGGCCTCGCGAATCCTTTTTTTCTCTACACTGGCCAAAAATCCCAAACGCCCCATATTGATGCCGAGGATGGGCACGTTGGAATCGCGCACGTAGGTGGCCGCATTGAGAATGGTGCCGTCACCGCCAAGGGCGATCATGAGATCAAATTTTTTTAACGTAAAATCGATGTAGCTTTCAAAAACACCCACGTTTTTGCGGAAGTTCACCTTGCCTTCAAGCAATTCCAGGTAAGGACCATACACATAAATGGTAAAATCCTCATCGTGGAGCGCGTCAAAAAGTTTTTGGATATATGGAACATCAACATCTTTGAGCGCGTAGGAGTAAATTACTATTTGCATTAAAGATTCATCTTGTAAGAAAAATAAATTCCCTTCCGCCCCAAGTGGTTATAACTGTACTCAAAGCGGAATAACTTATCGTAGAAAAACACGCCATCCAAACCAATTCCTCTGCCCCAGAGCAAGCGATTGGTGAAATTATTGTCGCTCTCAGCATAGGGGTTGTTCACATAACCCACTTCAGAGTTGATGGAAAAATAAAATCGAAGGGGCATTTTTCGCAGATCGTGAATGGGCATCAATTTACCAAAATTAATCTGGCTTTTGAACAATTTAAATCGCAATCGAGTACTCAATATCCCGATATCCAAACCATCAGCAATATAGTATTCATAACCAATGAGGTTGTAATTGTTGAATCCCAATGCGCGATTGTCGTTGTAAGGTTGTTGATTACGAATGAGGGAGTATTTGGCTTTTGCGGTCAATGCAAAGTTGATCCGTTCTCCAATGGGATAAAATTGGCTGTATTCTCCAAAAGCGGTCAAAGCATTCCTATCCTTAGACCACAATCCAAGTCCTTTTTTTTCAATGGAAAAATAAATGTATTTGCCATTTTGGGGGTACGGGCGTACATCCCTCCGATCGTATGAGTAGCTGTAGGAGGCGGTTAGGTATTGTTGGACCGTTTTTCCATTCAGAAAAAAATTGGGGTTGAGCTCCTGGGCAATAGGGTCGGCTATTTGGTTGCGATTGTATTCCAAATGAAAGGTATGGATATGGCGCAAATGGGCGCGGTAAGTTAACGAAATACTGGCGCTCAGTCGTTTATAGGCAAAACCCTGCCCTTCAGCCGTTTTGTAAAAAATTTGCTTATTTTTTTCGGTTATGTAATTAACTTCTTTGTTGAATAGATACTGAAAATTGGTTTTTAAACCTAGGGTTTGTTCGCGATTGATGTAGGGTTTCCGATAGCTCATTTTGTAGACTCGGGTATAACCTTGCGAAACCATCATTTGTACGTGGTCGCCATTCCCGGTTAGATTCTGGTGAACAAAATCAATCCCATAATTGAGTCGTGATAAGGAAGCTTTGTGATCTACCCACCAAACATTAAAATTTCGATCTGCTAATTCAAATAATGGAATGGGATAAATGTACCACATCTCTTCTACTTCAATCAAAAGCTGAATATGATTGGTAGCGCCTTCCCAGTTTTTGTAAGTTATGGAAGCTGATTTAAAAAGACTGGTGTTCAAAATTTGCTGTTTGCCCCATTCCACTTTGCTGGGCAATTGATTGAGTGTAACCGTATCGCCAGTTTTGAAAGGCAATTCGCGCAAAATTATGGTTGCTCTACTTTTTTTATTGCCTTTTATGGTAATGCTATCAATCACTACAAATGGGTCAATGGCCATAGTAGCAACAACAGAAAACAACATCAATCCGAGAAAAATAATCCAGCGCATACGGTGGCTTCGTTCATGATAATTACGAAGTCAAGGTACTAAATTAAGACAAGCCATGCTGGATAAAAAAGGTGGTAAGTACTCGATTAGATATTCAGATAAGTCATCAATCCTTCATAGCGTTCTTTTAATGAATCCAGGTACTCCACCTCATTAAAAGATGCTTTCACCAAATAGTTGTGTCGCTCAAAAGAAGCAAGTAGATTTCGCGAGTTTTGACTATTGAGCTTTAGCGTAACATCCAAGCGATTTGAATCGGGATGTGAAGTAATAAACACACTGAGGATAACTACATTTTCTGATTCGGCGATTCGGGCAATATTGGAAAGCGAATAATCGCGTTTGGTCACTTCCAAGACGATGATGCTTCCAGATTCTGAAAAAGCTACGGTTTTTGCAAAAAACTTCAACGCATCTTCTAGCGTAACCACTCCCAAGTAATTGTTTTCTTCGTCTACTACTGGAATAATGGTGAGATCCATATTGGCGATCAAGCGCATGATCTCATAGATATGATCGTTGTGGTGCACATAAGGCCTAGAAAGCGAAAGACTATATGATCCAACGGGTTCGGTGGCGTCGAAGTTGAGGATATCCTCTTCCGATACCACTCCCAGCAATTCCTGATTGTTGACGATCGGCAAATGACGAACGAAAAACTCTTCCATCATTTCAAGTGCAACTTCGCCGGAATCAGAGGTTTGCAAGGGGATGATACTGGTTGAAATCAAGCTTTCTGCAATCATGCTAGTTGATTAGTTTTTTCTTGTGGATGTCAAATTCTTCCTCCGTCAATAAACCTCTTTGGCGAAGATCGTTTAATTTTTTTAGCTGTTCCAACAAAGGGGAATGGTCTTCAGGAGGCAGTTCCACTTTATTTATTTGCGGCGTGGTGGACGCGACGCCTGCGGGCAATCGGAAATTATTTTTTTCAAATACTTCAAAGCCATCTTGTATGCGCAAAAACGCCAACGCATCATGCTCTTTAATTTTTTTGAAATCATTGAACCCTAATGCAACGGCTTTATCAAGATGGTAAAAGGCGCGTTCGGCATTTTCGTTTAACGAATAAGTACAAGCAAGGTTAAAATGGATGGAAATATCACGAGGATCCAACTCTAGCGCCTTGGTAAAGTCCTCAATGGCGCCGTCATAATCATAGTCCTTATATTTTTCAATTCCGCTTTTTTTCAGCTCCTGTTGTTTGGTAGTAGCGTTACCGGTCATTTGGTAAGGCGCTTGGTTGTTGCGGGGTGGAGCTTGGCGGTTATTTTTTTGACGATCGCGATCCGTGATTTTTTCTCCTTTGCGATTGACGCGTACCGTTTTAAAATACTCCTTATTGTACTTGATGTTGAAATTATCAGGAGCCATTGCAAAGAAAACGATGGCGTCAATAAAGCTGACAATTACGGCAATTGGCATCATAAAAATGTATAGAATTCCAAGCCCAACTTGTCCAAGATAAAAACGATGAACGCCAGCCCAACCAAAAAAAAGCGCCAATATTCCGGCAAGATTTTTATCCTTCATCTTAATCAATTGTAGTTCTTGCTTTAAGAGCTTGTTCAGGTTTTGGATCTGAATAACCTCTAAATAGTTAAAATAACAAAAAAAGTTACAGAGGCAAGTTCCTGTCTAATTTAACAGAAACCGAATTTAATCGAAAGACATCCATAAATACAGGACTAAAACATAAAAAAGGGTTGCTTAGTTTTGAGAAGCGCCTGCATAAAGTTTACAAGTAAGAACGGTGAAATCATCGAGATAAGCTTCTTCATCCCGAAATTTATCCAAATAAAGTTGTAATGCTTGGTTGAATTGGGTAGCGTTGAACTGATGGTGTTCCATCGCAAATTTTTCCAACATCTCTTCAGTGAATGATTCGCCTTTAGGGTTACGGATATCGGTAAGTCCGTCGGTATAAGCTAGGATGATGGCTTCGTCATCAGGGTCAATAGTACAGTTTCCTATCTCAATGTCTTTAATCTTTGCATAAGAACCCAGCATAATACACCCCTTATCCAACTGGATCATGCCGTTTTTGGTTACCAATAAGGGTGGGTTATGACCGGCATTTACGTATTGCAGTTGACGCGAGTTGAGGTCGTATTCGGCGATAAAAAAAGTGATGAATCGATCACCTAGGGTTATCAAGTTGACTGATTGGTTAAGATCGCGGATGAACTCGTCGAGTGCCGTGCGTTTGTTGATCAGGGTGTGAAAATTGGCGCGAAAATTAGCCATAAGCAATGCCGCAGCTAATCCTTTCCCGGTAAAATCACCAATGCAAAACACAATTTTTCCGCCGGCAAACTCAATAAAATCGAAATAATCACCCCCTACACTCATCACGGGCCGGTAGATACTGGCCAGCTCATAATTGGTGGTAAAAGGCAATTGTTTGGGGATGAGCATGCGCTGCACTTCCCCAGCCAAATCCATTTCCTGACGCAAGCGTTCTTGTTCTATCTGCCGCTTAAAGAGCCGCTTATTTTCTATGGCTACCGAGATGACATTGGTAATCGTAGTGATGAGCTGAATTTTGTTGTACATGTCTTCTTCCTCATTGAATCCACCAATGAAGACATATGCAATCGCCAATTCTTTATGGCGCACGGGGATCACTACGTCAAAATGCTTAATAAGGGGGTGCACATTTTCCTCTAAATTGCGCAACCTGGTATAGTTGGGAAGAAAAGTAGAGATGTCTTCTGTCAGTAGCGCTTCAGGGATATTAAGCGAAGCAGCGCAGATCCAAGATTGATCTTCCTCGTTTACATAAAGCGCCATTTTTTTCACCCCTAATTCCCAACCCAAAAATGAACTGTACATGCTGTAAAGTTCAGCAGCGGAAACGTTGTTGTTGATGGCTTGGGTGATGCTCAATAGCCGGTTGATTTGCAGCTGTTTCAAGTGCAATTCCTTCTCCAATCCTTCAATATTGGACAATTGTTTTTGGATTTCAGAATACTCCGGCATACGATGCAATATGTTTCGAAAAAAAATTTTAAGCCTTGACAAAAGGGTTATAAGCCAATTCGATCGATTCATAATTGTTAAAGATAGAAAAGAAAGTGGGAATGCAGAAAGGTAGTGACCTACATCGATTCAAATTTCCATTTCTGCTAGGGATTAAGCATCTTTGTGTGGTTGGTGGCACAATCTTAAGTCTTGAATTTCTGTGTGTTCTAACTTTTTGCTGACCGAACTAGGTAGATTATGATCATTGTTCAATACATTTTGGCAATACTGCCCACCATCTTGTTAGCCCTTTTGATTTATCGGGCGGATCGCTATGAACGAGAAAAATGGCTGCCTCTTACTTTGTGTTTTGCACTGGGTTTGATCATCACTTTTCCGGTCTTAAAGATTCAACAAGCTGCTTATCACTGGGGGCTGGATGATACGTCAAAATGGCCATTTGCCTTGTTTACGGCTTTTATACTGGTGTCATGTTCGGAAGAGATTTTTAAATTCTTGGCCTTGGTCATTTTCCCTTACCGACAATCTTTTTTCAACGACCCTATGGATGGAATTGTGTATTCGGTCATGATTGGGATGGGTTTTGCTACTTTAGAAAATTTGTTGTATGCTTTTCAGTTTGATATTCCTACCACTGCCTTGCGCGGACTCACCGCCGTACCTGTACATGCCATTTGCGCTACCATTATGGGGTATTACGTAAGCAAAGCCAAATTTAATCCAGATCCTAAAAAACACAACGTTTTGATGTTCTATGGCCTGGGATCGGCCATTTTTGTACACGGACTGTACGATTTTTTTATCCTCCAGGAAATTTATGATGGGTTGATTTTACTAGCTATTGTTACTTTGTTGATCAGTCTGGTTTTTGCGGCGCGGATGTTTAAAGAGGATCAGGTGGAGTCTTCAGCCTATTGGAAAAACAAAAACCAACCACCAGAATAGGGCAATTGTTCCCCTACTTTAGTTTCTCGTTGTTGGCATGCCGATCCGCATCCCGCTTGGTTTTTTTATCCAAATTTTTGACCAGGGCATCTGTCAAATCTATCCCAGTCTGATTGGCCAGACAAATCAACACAAACAATACATCGGCCATCTCATCAGCCAAATCATTTTTAGCAGTAAGCGCCATCTCTGGTTGTTTGAACGATTGTTCGCCATATATACGCGCCATCAAGCGCGCAACCTCGCCTACTTCTTCCGTAAGAATAGCCATGTTGGTCAACTCATTGTAATAGCGGATGCCAATGGTGTTGATCCATTCATCCACCAGCGTTTGTGCAGTTTTAAGCTCCATTATTCTTTGTTTTTAGTATCCATGAGTATGGTGACCGGACCATCGTTGAGTAGGCGCACTTTCATATCCGCTCCAAATTCACCGGTTTGAACGGGCCGTTGGGCTATGATTGCCAAACGCTGTACAAAAGCTTCATAAAGCGGGATGGCAATATCAGGTTTTGAAGCGCGTAAGTAAGAAGGGCGATTGCCTTTTTTGGTACTTGCATGCAAGGTAAATTGGCTTACCACCAACAATTCACCGTTGATTTCGATCACCGAGCGGTTCATCACACCTTGGTCGTCGTTAAAGATTCGGAGGTTGGCAATTTTGTTGCAAAGCCACTCTATGTCTTCGGTATTGTCTTCATCTTCGATGCCCAGTAAAATCAACAATCCGGCTTGGATCGAGGATTTCATGGCGCCATCAATGGTAACGGAAGCTTCACTAACCCGCTGGATGACGGTTCTCATGCTTTGTGTTTTTATTTAGAGTGTGTTTAGATTTTCAGTTCGCGCTGCAAATGGCCAAAATTCACCCCAACTTCGTTGTAAAAATACTCATGTAGCGCTGACCTGTCCCGACAAAGTCGGGATACACTCTTTCCGATATCATCGGAACTTTTCAACGTTTTCCACGCCTCGTTGGTGCAAATTTTGACTCACTACGCCTGCGAACTAAAAATCTAAACACACTCTCCGCAAAGATAAATTTTCTGCATTATCGCTTATTAAATGGGCTGTTGTAATTCCGATCCGTTGTTTTTCACGGCATTCACCAAACTGGATACCGGATACTTGCTCAAAATCCCATCGTTCATAGGTTGGTGCAGAAAAAAATTGACATCCTCAGTGGTTAATTCACTCAACCACATTTGTTGTTGAGCCGCATCGGTCAAAACAAGGGGCATTCGATCGTGAATACTGGCCATTTCTTGATTAGGTGCGGTAGTTAGAATCGAAAAAGTAGGGTAGTCGACCCCATTTTCGCGCCAAATTTCCCAAATTCCAGCCATTACCAAGATTTCAGCGTTCGACCTATATATATGGTAGGGGATTTTTTGCGATCCATCTTTTTTCCATTCATAAAACCCATCCGCTAACACCCAACATCTGTGCTGACGAAGCGGTGTTCTAAAAGACGGTTTTTCAGCTGCAGTTTCTGCACGCGCATTGATCATTTTGGATTGGCTCTTCCGGTCTTTTGACCAAAAAGGAACAAGACCCCAATGAAAACTTTGCAATTGAGTAGGCGTTGTATTGGTCACTATGTAAGCCTGCTGGGTAGGCGCTATGTTGTAGTTAACCAGTAAATCCTCTGGTACCTCGAGCTGAGGAAATTGGGCTTTGATTTTGGCCTTGTTGGCAGAAAAAGAGTACCGACCACACATTTTTCAAATTGGTTTGAAATGAATGTTGAGCAAAAAAGTTTTCCACAAGCCTTTTTAGGCAAAACAAATGAAGCTATGATTATCAGTCTTTTAACCCCTATGTTTACCAACACCATAAAACTAATAACTTGTGGATAGAGCACCAAGTTTTAAACACCCGCAAACACGACGCGGCTGGAAAACTATTTTTCCCCAATCTCAAAAAGTTCTACACGCTTAATCGTACCAATTTAAACCGATTCCCAACGTGTTTTCCACGAAGCGAGTTAAAAAAGTTATTCTGTTGACAAGTTACCCACACGATGTTCATAGAATCCCTAAACACCTCATCAATAACAACCTGCGATGTTAATCGAGTGTGCATAAAATAGAAGCTAGTCTTAACATCTGGTTAACATAGAAAAAGTCAATTTTTTTCTCCACATATCCACAGCACTGATGATGATGGTGTTTATTTAATTTTAAAATTTATTTAAAACCATTATCAATAAAGAAAACGCCCTTCCGAAAATGCTGCATCCTGAACGGAAAAGAGCGTATCTTTGAAATCCAAGGTTTAAAAAAAACACAAGGAAAAAAATGAACAGCGCATCAGCAATTGAATATCAATCGATTACTAAAACTGAAAAGCATTACCCACGTGCAGTTCAGATTTGGTTGGCGGTTGGGGTTTTTATGATCTTCATGCAAGTCGTCATTGGCGGGATAACCCGATTGACGGGTTCTGGGTTGTCGATCACCAAGTGGGAAATCGTAACCGGATCCATTCCTCCGCTCAGCGCTCAGCAATGGGACGAGGCCTTCGAGCTGTACAAGGAAACACCGCAATACCACAAGATTAACAAAGGGATGAGCATGGGAGAGTTCCAATTCATCTTTTTCTGGGAATATTTCCACCGTCTGTGGGCACGTACTATGGGTTTTGTATTCTTGTTGCCATTTTTGTATTTCTACCGCAAAGGGTGGATCGATCGATCGCTTCTGCGCCGTTTAGGGATAGTTGTATTGCTGGCAGCGATAGTTGCTTCCTTTGGTTGGATCATGGTGGCTAGCGGATTAATCAATCGCCCCTGGGTAAATGCTTATAAACTGACAATGCATTTGTCGCTAGCGCTCATTTTATATAGTTACCTTTTCTGGACTTTATTAACGACGGTTCAAGTTTATCCACAAGTTATCCACAGTGTTTGGTTGAAAAAGTGGGGCTTTACTTTGGCCGTTGTACTGGCTATCCAAATCATTTTAGGCGGTGTGATGTCGGGCATGAAGGCTGCTCTGGCTTATCCCACTTGGCCAGATATGGGAGGAGCAATGATCCCTTCGGTATTGTTGAAATCTACCCAATGGAATGTGGATAACATGGTATATTACGATCAAAATGTGTTTATGCCCGCCCTCGTGCAAACTTTACACCGAACCGTAGCTTATCTCTTGTTTATCATGGGGTTATGGTATTTCTTTAGGGGGTTAAGAACCGCTATTACCCCCCCTTTTCGAGTGGGTTTATATCTATTTGTAGGCGTGTTGTTAATGCAAGTTGTTCTTGGCATTTTGACCCTCATTAACTCCTTGGGTACCATACCTGTAGGGCTTGGCGTTTTTCACCAAGCCGGCGCATTGATATTGTTATCGGTGGTTCTTTTTCTCAACTATCAATTGAAAAGGAATACTGAAAAAGTATAATGTTGGTAACTTTGTGGAAAACTTTTTTGGAAATTTATGCCAGTTTACAGATTAAGTGAAGACTCCCTGGATTTTCCACCTGCTTATCTCGCCAATTGGCAAGGCATATTGGCTGTAGGCGGAGATTTGTCTCCTGAGCGGTTGCTTACGGCTTATCAAAATGGCATTTTTCCTTGGTTCAATGAGGAAGATCCGATTTTATGGTGGTCGCCCGATCCGCGGTTTGTGCTTTTTCCAAATGAATTGAAGGTTTCCAAAAGTATGCGGCCTTATTTCAATCAAGGAAAATTTAAAGTAACGCTTGATCAACAGTTTGAACAGGTAATGCGCAATTGCCAAAAAACTTATCGGGAAGGCCAATCTGGAGAAACTTGGATCACCACAGACATGCTGAAAGCTTATGTGCGTTTACATCAATTGGGGTATGCGCACTCGGTAGAAGTTTGGGATGGAGCCAATTTGGTGGGCGGTTTGTATGGCTTATCACTTGGAAAAGTTTTTTTTGGCGAATCCATGTTTAGCCATGTTAGCAATGCTTCCAAATTTGGATTTATCACCCTTGTTCAAAAATTGATCAACTTAGGTTTTAATTTAATCGATTGCCAACAAGAAACGGAATATCTTGGTAGCCTAGGCGCACGCCCCATTCCGCGGATTGATTTTTTAGAACTATTGGAAAAAAATGAAACCGAACCCACTTTAGTCGGAAGTTGGTCAGAATTATAAATTCTTTTGTTCCTAGTGTCCTTTTTTTAATCTGCCGGATTATTTTTTATCACAAATCACACCTGCAAATGATGACGATCCGGTTCTTAATTTTCGCAACTTTTTTTTCGTTTTTAGCTTTCATTGGGCCAGATAATAACCGCTTCCCGCAAGATTTTTTTGACGAACCAGTACCTCGTCAACCCATGCTATTATCTGGTACGTTTGGCGAACTCCGACCAGATCATTTTCACACCGGCATCGATATTAAAGGCGGGATAGGGGTTCCTATTTACGCTGCGGGGATTGGCGAAGTAGCTCGCATATCCGTGAATCCTGATGGTTATGGTAATGTGTTGTACCTCAATCACCCCAATGGGTTTACCACAGTATATGGGCATTTAAATGAATTTTCACCGGAAATAGCGGCTTACGTACGCGCAGCGCAATACGCTCAGGAGAGTTTTGTGGTAGATTTAACGCCACCGCCTGGTAAGTTTAGGGTACGTAAAGGCGAGGAAATTGCTAAAATGGGTACAACTGGGCATTCCTTTGGTCCCCACCTCCATTTTGAAATCCGCGAAACAATCAACGATAAACCCATTAACCCTCTTTTATTTGGATTAAGGGTAATCGATAATGTGGCGCCGCAGTTGTATGAAATTAAGTTGTATACGCTCAATGATAAATTTGGAATCACCAGCGGAAAAAAAACTACCCTTAAGGCAAGAACCGGAGAATATCGTTTGGCGATTGGGGATACCATTAAATTGAATGATGCTCAAGTGGGGGTTGCCCTAAAGACCTACGATCATATGAATGGTTCTGCCAATCAAAACGGTATCTATGAGCTTCAAATGAAAGTTGACGATCAGGATCATTACCGTTTTAGAACTGAAGCGGTGGTATTCAAAGAAACGCGCTATATCAATGCCCATCTTGATTATGCCGAGCGGGTAAGTCATGGCTCTTACTACCATCGCTGTTTTTTACTGCCCGGAAACTCGCTTTCTATGTACGAGCAAGTTGTTAATCGGGGTATGATCAACTTGGAAAAAGGGCAAACCAAAAAAGTCAGCTTTGCAGTGAGTGATGTTGCTGGAAATACCGCCAAGGGAATTTTTTGGATCAAACGGGTAAATGAACCAGTTGATCAAGTAGCTACTACTACCGAACCTGTTTACAATTATGTGCTTCCTTATTTGCAAAGCAATGCCATTGACAATGTTGATGTACAAGTGGATTTTCCAAAAGGTACTTTTTATGAAGATTGCTATTTTTTATATGGTGCTTCAACCCCGTCTAATCCAGCAGTATTTTCAAGGGTGCATACTTTGCACAACAGTCGGGTACCGGTGCACGATTTTTTCACTTTGGGCATTCGACCTACTCGTTTACCCGATTCATTGAAAAACAAAGCCTTTGTTGCTGGACTCGGTAATTCCGGTCGAGCAACCAATTATGGCGGAGTGTGGAAAAACGGATTGCTGGTAGCGCAAACACGCATGCTTGGCGATTATGCCATTATGATCGACACCGTACCGCCACGGGTTGTTCCGGAAAGATTTTTACCTGACATGAGCAAATCCTCTGGTTTTGGATTTGTAATCAGTGATAATTTTGGTACTGGCGGGTTTACGCCCGATTTGCAATACCGCGCCGAAATTGACAACCACTGGGTATTGATGTCTTATGATGAAAAAAGAGCGCGTATTGCTTATCGGTTTGATGATATTATACCGCCAGGTGATCACCATTTCAAATTGGCCGTATGGGATTCAAAGGGAAATCGACGGATCTGGGAGAAAGATTTTAAACGATAGGGAGAACATAGCGGATAGATAATTGTTCCGAACTTGAATCAATACCTTATTTACCATGTCTATGTTGAAAGAAGGCGATAAAGCTCCAGCTTTTAGTGCGCACATCGAATCGGGCGCAACAGTTTCTTTGGCAGACTATGCCGGCAAAAAGCTGATTTTATTTTTTTACCCCAAAGATGACACCCCGGGCTGTACCGCAGAAAACTGTAACCTACGGGATAACTATACTTTATTGCGGGAAAAAGGATACGAAATCCTTGGCGTTAGCCCGGATACAGCCAAAAAACACACCAAATTCAAAGAAAAATACCAATTGCAATTCCCTTTGATTCCTGATACCGAGCAAGAATTACTCAAAGCTTATGGTGTATGGGGCGAGAAGCAGATGTACGGACGTACCTATGAAGGTGTGCTCCGCACCACATTTGTGATCAACGAAGCAGGTGTGATTGAAAAAATCTTTTCTAAAGTAGAAACGAAGAGCCACGCCGAACAAATTCTAGGATCGGTTGGCGAATAAATAGAGATGATGGAATGGACACTTTCTTCAAAAAGTGTCCATTCCTCTAATGATTAAAAGCTTGTAAAGATTTTGCCTCAAGGAGCCCAGAAGCCGAAATCTGAACAAGCTCTAAGTCTATTTTATTTAAAACGGTAGATCATCTACATCACCCATGTTATTGGGTTCATCGCTAGCCGATGGGAAGGTGTCGTTCCCTGCTGGCGGCATGGAAGAATTAGCGGCAGCGGCAGCTGGGCGCTCAATTCGCCAGGCATTCAAGTTCGTGAAATATTTGCCCTGCCACTCCCGGCCACGAAGATCGAAATGTACCTTAATACCTTGTCCTTCCTGATAATCATCAATCAAGTTACAGCGATCTTGAACCAATTGAAATTTAACAAATTGCGGATAATTGCCGCTTTCAATTTCAATGACAAATTCCCTAGCCTGGAAAGATCCAGATTTATTTTCGGTTTCGTATTTTTTGGTGAGTTTACCTTCGATTTCAAAAGACATGGCGAAAAGGATTAATGGTTATTAGGTAAAAAAAAGAACAAGTTTGGACTTGTGCTTCTGTTCAAATTATTGCTTAGGGTGTGTTTTGATTTTTAGTTCGCAAGCGTAGTGAGACAAAATTTGCACCAACGAAGCGCGAAAAACGGAGTATAGCAGCGCTACATGAGTATTTTCGCAATGAAGTTGGGGTGAATTTTGGCCATTTGCAGCGCGAATAAAAAATCAAAACATACTCTTACTACAAAGGTAAACAAACAGGCGCTTAAGCTTGTACGTAAACCGCATATTTCTCTTCGTAATAAGGATCTTTAAAATATTTGGTTAAGGGGTACAATTGGGTGTAAGTTCCTTTGGGTAGTAATTCGATCTCTTCCTTGAGTTTGCCTCCTTTTAGGGTGATCAAACCATTGGGTAGTCCATGTTGCTCTTTTTTTTTCAGTAAAGGAAAACTCCACATGGCCAGTTTGTCTAAAGAAGCTACCGCTCTGCAGACCACAAAATCAAATTGCTGTTTTACTTCTTCAGCCCGAATGTGTCGAGCCTCCGCATTTTTTAGCCCCAGGGAATCAATAATGCCTTGGGTAGCAGTAATTTTTTTTCCAGTTCCGTCAACCATCAAAAATTGGGTTTCCGGAAAAACGATGGCCAAAGGAATTCCTGGCAACCCACCGCCTGTCCCCAAATCCATAATATCAGCGCCGGGTTTGAATTGGATCACTTTGGCAATTCCAAGAGAATGCAGTATATGGTGTTCATATAAGGCGTCAATGTCTTTGCGAGAAATCAAATTGATTTTCTCATTCCACTCCCGGTAAAGACTGCCCAGCTGCTCCAATTGTTGAAGTTGTGTAGCATCTAGTTTCGGGAAATATTGGGTAATGTGTTCGATCATGTTAAAAATTAGTACTGCTTGCTAAACTTCCAGATTCAGATCTTCAAATGCCTGCCAAACTGGATCAACCGGAAATGGAGCTACAATGGTAACTTTTTCATTGGAAACCGGGTGTAAAAATTTGAGTTGCCAAGCATGTAAGTGAATGGAACGATCGCGATTGCTGCGACGAGCGCCATATTTTACATCGCCTTTGATGGGACAACCTACCGCGGCCAATTGCGCCCGAATTTGGTGATGTCTACCGGTGATCAACTCAATCTCCAACAAATGATACCGCTCGCTGCTGGCAATGTGTCGGTATTTGAGCGTGGCTAGTTGAGCGTCTTCAGTGGCTTCTTCACTGGCGATGGAGCGATTGATTTGCCCATTTTTGGTCACATAATGTTCCAAAGTCCCCGCAGGTTCGGGTGGAAGATTGGCCACCACGGCCAAATAAATTTTTTGCACCTGCCGATTGCGGAATTGCTCGTTGATGGCCGCTAAAGCTGTTTTTGTTTTGGCAAAAAGCACCACTCCGCTGGCGGGTCGGTCAATGCGATGGGCTAAAAACACCGTTGACTTAGCATAAATTTCGGCGAGTTGCAACAGGGTTTTATCACCTGTTTTATCACTTTGCACTGGAATTCCGCCAGGTTTATTAAAAGCAATGAGCTGGTTGTTTTTGTAAAGCACCCAACTTCCAATACGTTGCGCGGAATTGTCGGCGCTGTCCTGTTCATTCAATTTCTTCATAATCAATGTACTCGTCAGTGTGTTTACTGGGGGGATTTTGTTTGTAAGTAGGATTGGTATTTTGATGAATCTTTTCATTGGTTCCTGGGCGTTGGAGTACGCCTGGGCGAGCAAAGAAAAAACGATAGGCTAGGTAAAGCATGAATATAGTAAAAAGCGTTTTTGTCATAGCCGAAATTTTTTGCAAAGTTAAGCGGAAATTGGAAAGGCAAAAATTCAAATTACCTCCTAATGCATTGTCAATGTCATAAAATAAGAGGTTTTCATTGTTTTTTTGACCTTCAGTTCCTCGCATTATTAAGACGAAAGCCGCAAAGATCTTTACAATATTTTCTTAGATTTGCAGTTCTTCCGAATAACGGATTAACACTCTGAAAAATAAGGAACGGGTGGATAATAAATTGACATTTTAGCCGCCGCTATTTAGCTGCCAATCGACTATCTTTTGAGGCGCAATGTGGGTACATTGTAACGAAAAAGATGGGAAGAGTGGCAGTGAAAGAGCAAGGATAAAGTGGTAATTTATCATCCAACCGTTCCTTTGGATTTAAACTCAAGGTACATGCGATCATTTAAATTAACAAGCAATATTGCCGGATGGTTGGTTTTCGCGGTTGCGACAATCGTTTATTACTTTTCTGCAGAACGGACGGGCAGTTTGTGGGACTGTGGCGAATTTATTTTAGGCGCGTTCAAATTACAAGTGGTTCACCCTCCTGGCGCCCCTTTGTTTTTATTGGTTGGTCGGATGTTTGCTTGGGTAGCTACTTTGTTTTCTAAAAACCCATCAGATATAGCCTTCGCTGTCAACCTTATGTCGGGTATTTGTTCGGCATTTGCTGCTATGTTCATCGCTTTAACGACGATGATCCTAGGCAAAATTTCTTTGGTTGGACAAGGCGAAGAACCAGATGCTGGTCAAAACTTGGCACTTTTCGGAGCTGGTCTCGTTTCTGGTTTGGCTACGGCTTTTTGTACTTCCATCTGGTTTTCTGCGGTGGAAGGTGAAGTATATGCTATGTCTACTTTTTTCACTGCGCTTACTTTGTGGGCCATCGTGAAATGGTACGACTTGCCAAATGATCCTCAAAATGATCGTTGGTTGATTTTTGCAGTTTATATGGCTGGGCTTTCAATTGGGGTACACTTATTGAGTATTCTTACTTTCCCAGCTTTGGCCTTGTTTTTCTACTTCAAACGCTATCCCAATACTACATTCTTGGGGATGGCGCTCGCCGCTGTTGCCGGGGTGGTGATCATTGGGTTGGTACAGTTTTTTATCATTACCGGGGTACCTGGCATGTGGGCTTTTTATGAAAAATTAATGGTCAACAGTTTTGGTCTTCCTTTTCATTCTGGTTTAATTCCTACCATTATCACCATAGCAGCTATCGTTTATTTTGGATTGCGGTATGCAAAAAATACCGGGAATCCTACGATCCAAAATGTGGTAATGGCCTTGGCTTTATTGGTGATCTCGGTTTCTACCTATGGTGTAGTGGTAACCCGCGCCATCGCGGATACACCAGTCAACATGAACACGCCTAGCGATGCTATGCGTTTATTGCCTTACCTCAACCGCGAACAATATGGTGATCGCCCGTTGTTGCGTGGACCTAACTTTACTGGAAAACCGATTGATTACAAAACGGAAGACCGTTGGGGTCGGGTGGGTAATCATTACGAGATTGTGGATCAACAGTTGGATTATGTGTATGACGACAAAGATAAAGTCATGTTTCCGCGTATGGCAGATGGTTCGCAAGGTCGGCCACAGCTCTACCAGCGCTGGATGGGACTGGATCCGAATGCCGCATTACCCGTTGGGCGTCCCAATGCTTTTGATAACCTAAGTTTCTTTGTGCGTTATCAAATCAATTGGATGTACTGGCGCTATTTTATGTGGAACTTTGCTGGTCGCCAAAACGGTGATCAGGGCTACTATTCTTGGGATAAGTCAAGTGGAAACTGGATTTCCGGAATTCCATTTATCGATAGCCGACTTGGCAATTTGGCAAATATGCCTGATACGATGAAAAACACTCAAGCCCGCAATACCTATTTTATGCTGCCATTGCTTTTTGGTTTGTTGGGTCTGGTATTCCATTTCAACCGCCGTCGCAACGATTTTATTGGTTTGTTGGGTTTGTTTGTAATCACCGGTATAGGTATCATCGTTTACTCCAATCAACCACCCAATGAACCCCGCGAACGTGATTATGTATTGGCAGGTTCTTTCTTTACTTTTTGTATCTGGATTGGATTTGGGGTAATTGCCCTTTACGATATATTAAGCACTCGTATCAAATTGAGTGGTACAGTTGGCGGTGTTTTGGCAACATTGATTGTTTTGTCGGCGCCGCTAATCATGGGTTTCCAAAACTTTGATGATCATAGTCGCAACGGTCATTATGCATCACGCGACTATGCTTCCAATTTCCTCAATTCTTGCGCGCCCAATGCCATCATTTTCACCTACGGCGATAATGATACTTATCCACTGTGGTATGCACAAGAAGTGGAAAACATTCGCCGCGATGTGCGGGTCATCAACCTTAGTTTGATTGCGGTGGATTGGTACATCAATTTGTTGCGTCGCAAAATCAACGACTCTCCAGCAATCAAATTGAGCATTTCCGAAGAGTCATACCGTGGAAGTAAGCGTAACCAGGTGATGTACTACAACCAAGGCGGCCCTGACCGTCCAATGTCGGTTCAAGAATTTGTTCGCTTCATCGGCGAAAACCACCCGTTGCCTTTGCAAGGTGGCCGCGAAACGGAAAGCTACTTACCTACAAAACAGGTTTTTATTCCGGTTGATAAAGGAAAGGTATTGAGATCAGGATTGGCCAACGCCAGCGACACCAGCTTAGTTTCCGCAATTCCACTCAATTTTACAGAAGACATGTTGGTTAAAGACGATATCGCAGTGTTGGATATCATCGCTTCCAACATTTGGGATCGCCCGATTTACTTTGCGGTAACCGTTCAACCCAACCAGTTTTTTGGTATGGACGACTTTTTACAATTGGAAGGCCTCGCGCTGCGCATCGTGCCTACTCGCGGGAAGAGCGATCCAAGCTTTGGAGTAATCGGATCTGGAAAGGTAAACACCGATTTGTTTTTCAACAATGTTATCAAGAAATTCAAGTGGGGTAATTTTGATAAGGAAAAATTGTATGTCGACAATAGCTACGGCCCAAGCATTCAGAGTTTACAATTGAGCATTCGCCGGGCGGCGGGAGCTTTTTTGGAAGCTGGCGATAACAAAAAAGCGATTGCCATGATCGATGAATATTTCAAGCGGTTCCCACACATGAACTTCCCTTATGATTACCGCACCTACTACATGCTAGATGTGTATTTTCAGGCTGGTGTTTATCAAAAGGCGAAACCGATCATGCAAATTTTGGCAAAAGAGACAGCTCAGTATTTGAAGTTTTTGCAAGATCAAGATCCTGATGTGATTCAAACGAGCTATCAAACACAGAAAGAGTTGAACACCCGCACAATGGACTTCTTGTTGCGCGACGCTGCTCAATATAAAGACGAAAAGTTTTTAGCGGAACTTAATAAAATGTTTAAGCCGTATCGGACAACGGGTGTTGAAAACATTCAACAACCGATTCCGCCAACGCAGTAATGAACAAGTAAAGGATAAAATAAGACTTGATTCTAATCTTGTCTTTTCCGTGATCACCGCAGTTTGTTCTTGATTGAAAGTTACCAACAATCAAGAGCAAACTGCGGTGATTTTTTTTGTAGACTTTGTTCCTTCCCAAAAAATAGGAGAAAAATCTGCTATTTTTGTTCTAAGCGCATATTTGCGCGAATTTTCAATACCCATTTTAGCTGTTAAGATGAAAATAAGTACTATTGCCATTGGCTGTGATCATGCCGGTTTTCCGCACAAAGAATCGATTATTGCGTTTCTTTCTAGCAAAGGAATAAAGTTGACCGATTATGGCACGAATTCATTGGATTCAGTTGACTATCCTGATTTTGTTCACCCTGTTGCAAATGATGTGGAGCAAGGAAAAGTGGAGTTAGGAATTGTATTATGTGGAAGTGGAAATGGTGTTGCCATCACCGCCAACAAACATCAAGGTATTCGTGCTGCGCTGTGTTGGATGAAGGAAATTGCCGTACTTGCCCGCCAGCACAATAACGCCAATGTGTTGGCTATTCCGGTAAGGTACACCACCCAAGAGCAGGCATTGGCTATTGTTGAAGCATTTTTGAATACCGACTTTGAAGGCGGGCGTCATGCCAATCGAGTTAATAAAATTACCATCAATCAATGAAAAAATTATTCATCCTTATTTTTTTGGTAAGCGCCACAACGCTAAACATTGCTCTAGCACAAACAGCTCAGGTATCGCCTAGTGTTTTTGCTGCCACCATCACCGTGGAAGATTTGCGACAGCATTTAACAACTATTGCTTCCGAAAATTTTGAAGGCCGAGAAACGGGTACGCCTGGCCAAAAAAAAGCTGCTCAATATTTGGCAGATCAAATGGCAAAATTGGGTTTGCCGCCAATCGGAGAAAACAAAGGTTACTTGCAAACCATCAATTTTATTTCACAAAGCTGGTCGAAAGTTGAAATGGAAATCGATGGAAAACCACTTCGGCATTTATTCGATTTTTATGGTTACCCAGGTACTAATTTAACCGAAAACAGCCAAACATTTAAAGAAGCTACTTTTTTGGGGTACGGAATTGATGATCCTAAATACAGCGATTACCAAGGGGCTGACGTAAAAGGAAAATTATTGGTGGTGTTTGACGGAGAACCTCGCCACAACGACAATTCTTATATCACAGGAACCAAAACACCATCTGATTGGAGTACGAATTGGCGGAAAAAAGTCAAACTAGCTAAAGATAACGGTGCTGCAGCTATTCTAATCATCGATCGCAACTTCAAGCAAAATGTGCAGGATGCGCGCAAAGTCATTTTGAGTAGCCGTTTGGAAATTGGAAAAGATGAAAACGCCGATGCGAACTACGTCTCTAATTTTTTCCTCTCATCAGAAGTGGCTCGCCAGCTTTTTGGCGAAGCAGCTCCTAAAGTGATCAAAACACGGGATAAAATTGATAAAAAAGGCAAAAGCAAATCTTTGTCTTTCCCTTGCAATCTTCAATTTTCTGAAAAAAAGCAAACCTCTCAATTGGAGGGCGCTAATGTTCTTGGATACATTGAAGGTGTTGACCCAACGGTGAAAAACGAAGTGGTTTTGGTTACAGCCCACTATGATCACCTAGGTACCCGCGGCGGATCGGTTTATTTTGGAGCGGATGATAATGGTTCGGGCACCTCAACTATTTTGGAGGTTTGCCAAGCAATAGTAGAAGCCAAAAAAGCAGGAGTGGGCCCGCGCCGTAGTGTATTATGCATGTGGGTTTCTGGTGAAGAAAAAGGGTTGTTGGGGTCATTGTATTACTCTGAAAATCCTATTTTTCCATTGGCGCAAACGGTGGCCGATGTCAATGTAGATATGGTAGGTAGGGTAGATAGCAAACACGAAAGTAATCCAGAATACATCTACATCATTGGTGCTGATCGACTTAGCAGCGAATTGCACCAAATCAATGAACAAGCCAATGCCAAGTATACCCACCTAGAGTTGGATTATACTTACAATGCCGAGAGTGATCCCAATCGTTACTATTACCGTTCCGATCATTACAATTTTGCCAAAAAAGGGATTCCGGCAATTTTTTACTTTAATGGTACACATGCTGATTATCACCGCACAACCGATACTGTAGATAAGATCAATTTTGAGAAAATGGCAAAAATTGGGCAGCTGGTTTTTTATACAGCATGGGAATTGGCCAATCGCACGGAGCGGATAAAGGTGGATAAAAAATAAAACAAGTCGAGTTGGGTGTGGGTCCTACTTAAGCTTCTAGCTAGAAATAAAAATGCCGGTTCCTTATTTTTCAATAATTGGAACCGGCACATAAAATCCATTCAGGTTTACTTCTTTGTACTTTTTGCAAAAAACAAAAAGCGCGGTGAACATCCGGACCAAGCGTCCCCCCAAAATATGGTCGTTCAGTTCACCGCATTTAGTTGCGTGTACAGTTGATTTCTTTCTATTCCAAATCAATGGAAAGAAATAGACACGTTGAACCAAGTCAGTTGCTAATCGGCAACAGTGTTCAATTAAATTTTATGGTACGTAGAATAGCAGGAAATAAGCAGTAGGAAAACTGCCCGTGTTGGTAAGCTCTTTTTGAATTACTAGCTTTAAACTCTCGTGTACAAAATAAAGGGTTTATCTCCAATAAGTCAAGTCGATAGTGGATAAATTTTTCTATATCTTCATTTTTTTTGTGTCAAAATGACAGCAGCATTGGGGTGGCATGTTGTTTGCCATAAAAAACCTGGAATATCGCTGAAAAATAACGGTATTCAATATTTCAAAAACAAAAATCCCTAACCAGTTTATCTTAAGGGATTACTCAAAAATCAAAGAAAAAATCACGAGGTTATGCAAAAGGGAAACATTGCAGTACAAACGGAAAACATTTTTCCAATCATCAAACGGTTCTTGTACTCTGACCATGAGATTTTTCTTCGCGAATTGGTTTCCAACGCTGTTGATGCAACAACCAAACTCCACACCTTTGCCCGTCGTGGCGAGGTAGCCGGAGAAATTGGCGATACGACCATTGAAATTTTGCTCAACGCGGATGAAAAAACCTTGACCATTCGCGATAAAGGCATCGGGATGACCGAGGAAGAGGTAAAAAAATACCTCAACCAAGTTGCCTTTTCAAGCGCACAAGAATTTTTGGATAAATACAAAGATGAAGCCAACATCATTGGCCATTTTGGTTTGGGTTTTTATTCGGCATTTATGGTGGCCTCCAAAGTAGAGGTGATCACCAAATCTTACCAAACTGACTCGCAAGCAGTAACCTGGACTTGCGATGGCAACCCCGAGTATACCTTGGATGTCAATGACAAGCAAGATCGTGGAACGGACATCGTTTTGCACATTGCTGAAGACAGTCTTGAATTTTTAGAAGATTCTCGTATTGAGGAATTGCTAGAAAAGTACTGTAAGTTTCTTCCAATTCCCATCAAGTTTGGTACAAAGAAGGAAACGATTACCAATGATACAGATGATGATGACGCAAAAACTACCGAAGAGGTGGAAGTGGACAACATCATCAATAACCCAAACCCGGCTTGGAAAAAACAACCTTCTGAACTAACGGACGAAGATTATCGGAAGTTCTATAGCGAATTGTATCCACAAAGTTTTGAAACCCCACTTTTTTGGATTCATCTCAATATCGATTTTCCTTTTAACCTCACGGGTATCCTGTACTTTCCTAAATTGGGTAATGCCATGGAAGTACAACGCAATAAGATCCAGCTTTACTCCAACCAGGTTTATGTAACGGATAACGTAAAAGACATAGTACCGGAGTTTTTGACTTTGTTGCATGGGGTCATCGATTCACCCGATATTCCGTTGAACGTTTCTCGTAGTTATTTGCAAGCAGATGCCCATGTCAAAAAAATTACCGGCTACATCACCAAAAAAGTAGCTGATAAACTCGGCGATTTGTACAAAGCTGATAAAGCGGACTTTGAATCAAAATGGGATGATTTGGGTGTGTTTGTCAAATATGGCATGCTCTCCGATGATAAATTTTACGATAAAGCACTTTCTTATGCTTTGGTAAAAAATACGGATGGCGAGTTGAAGCCAATTGAGGAATACATCGAAAAAATCAAAACCAACCAAACCGATAAAAACGGTAGAGTAATCGTGTTGTACACCCATATGCCGGAAATTCACCACAGCCAAATCGAAGCTTGTAAAGCCAATGGTTATGATGTATTGGTAATGGATCAGGTGATCGACAACCACTTCATTCAGCAGTTGGAATACAAATTGGGCAACATCAGCTTTGTGCGGGTGGACGCAGAAACCATTAGCAATCTGATTCAAAAAGAAGACAAGGCTGAATCGGTTCTAAGTGAAGAAGCAACGCAGTCGGTCAAAGATGTATTCCAAAAAGTAGTGAATACTGCTGAAGGAACCGTTCAGACCCAAGCGTTGTCGCCACAAGATTTTCCAGTTATCGTAACGCGCCCTGAGTTCATGCGGCGGATGAAAGAGATGCAGTCTATGCAAGGATTGCAGATGGGCAACTTCCCAGATATGTACCAGGTGGTTATCAATACCAATCATGAGTTGATTGCGAGTAAATTGCTCAAATTGGAAGACGAGAAACAAAAAGAAGATCTTGCGAAATACTTGTACCAATTGGCATTGCTCAACCAAGGTATGTTGAAAGGCGCCGAGTTGACTGCCTTTTTCAACCGCAGCTTGGAAATGGTGAAGTAAGCAGGAAAATTTTTATATGATTAGTGATAAAAGCGAAAATCAATCCGGTGGGATTTGGTTTTCGCTTTTTTTAAGGCCGTGCGGAAGCATTAATTTTGGAAAATATCAATTCGCTGGTCAGCATCCATTCGCGCTGGAATTCCCCTGTACCTTGAATAAAAGTGGCGGCCAGAAAAGATTTTTTATTGTAGCCATTTAATTGAATGAGCTGTCCGTGAAAACTTCCTTTTTGATCGGTCGATTCGGTGCTTGCTTGCCATTTTCCATAGCTTAAAAAATGGGGGTCTTTTTTTTCAACTTGCCCATTCACTATTTGTTGATCGGAAATATTTAAATGACCATCTGGCGAGAGTGCAGATGGAGCAAGCGTGTTTTTTAACAAGCTTAAAAAAGTGGCTTTCACTTGTGGATTATTTTCTGGCCAGGAGAAACTGTTCATTGTTCTCAATAAAATCCAACAGTTACCACCCATTGGCAATTGGCGATGCAACCAGATGATCGAGTCTTTTTCTTGAACAAGCTCAAAACCATTGGGAATTGTCAAATTGATGTTCAATTGCTGACGAATGGTATTTTCAATTTTAGACTCAGGTTCTTCAGCGGCTATTTTTTGCTCCACCAAGTAGGCATCGTTTCTTTTAAGTTTTTGGAAAAGAGCGGGTAAATATCGATTCCAGTAGCTTGCAAAATCTGTGGGATCTTTGGCTGTAATGAACAATACCAATTGGTGATCCGACCATAGGTTGTGTGCTGCCACCACATTGGAATCTTGCAAAGTCTTTTTTTGGGTAGGAGATAGGCGGTATTTTAAAGCTTGAAAAATCAGAGAGTTTGCTGATGATTCTTGTGGAAGTAAGACTAAGCAATTGCGTTGGGTACGAAGATCGGTAGCATTTAAAAACTGAGCGGGCGTAACAAAATGCAAATCGAAAAGCGGTGTTGATGGATCGGTTTCAATTCCAGGAAACGGCGCACCAAAATATTTTTTAACCAATTCTCCTGGAATTCCTTTTTGCCAACTACTATCGGCTATCACTAATAGCTCGCTCAAATTTCCAGTTGCCGCGGGCAATTCTTTGACCTCATTTTTGCAACCCATGGGTCCCAAAAAAAGAAGAATCGATAACCCAATCCACAAGCTTAGCGTGTTGCGCATATTTTTTTGGCGAAAAAAAAACGACCGAGAATTTAACACTCTAGGTCGTTTTTTGCAAAAGAAAAAAAGTTTGACAAGTATATTGTTCACCCGTTCCTTAAAACAGACTCTTGATTACTTTTTCTTCATTGATACCTTCCGCTTCCGCTTTGTAGTTGCGAACGATGCGGTGACGCAAAACGTAATTGGCAACTGCTTGAACATCCTCAATATCCGGAGAATATTTTCCACTGATGGCAGCGTGGCACTTGGCGCCAAGTACCAAATACTGCGAAGCTCGCGGTCCTGCACCCCAAGAAATATAGTTGTTGACCATATCTGTTGCCATCGGAGTATTGGGGCGAGTTTTGGTCGCCAAGGTTACCGCATACTTAAGTACATTGTCGGCAATCGGTATTTTACGGATCAATTGTTGATACGCTAAAATTTGATCCCCCGTTACAACATGGCTCAATTCAATTTTTTGATTGGAGGTAGTACCACGTACCACTTCCACTTCTTCGTCGTAAGATGGGTAGTCGAGCGGGATGTTGAACATGAAGCGGTCAAGTTGTGCTTCAGGCAAAGGGTAAGTACCTTCTTGTTCAATTGGGTTTTGGGTAGCCAATACAAAAAATGGGGTAGGCAACAAATGAGGTGTTCCACTCACGGTTACCGAACGTTCTTGCATTGCTTCCAAAAGTGCCGACTGCGTTTTGGGCGGAGTACGGTTGATCTCGTCGGCCAAAACGATATTGGAAAAAAGCGGACCACGATTGAATCGGAATTGGCGATCTTCATTCAAAATCTCCGATCCGATGATGTCAGAAGGCATCAAGTCGGGCGTAAATTGAATACGTTTAAAATCCAAGTCTAAAACATCGGCAATCGTGCTTACCAACAAGGTTTTTGCCAATCCAGGTACGCCAACTAGTAAGCTGTGGCCATTGCTAAATAAGGCAATGATCACTGACTTCACTACATCGTCTTGACCAACGATTACCTTGCCAATTTCTTTTCTCAGATCCCGGTAAGACTGTGCTAAAGCATCTACTGCTTCAACGTCAGATTTAAATTCAAGCTGGGCCATTCGTGATTTCTTTGTATAATAACAAGTCAACTAATAACGGAACAAAATAAGAGTTTGTTTGGCTTTTTTTTCAGGATTTTAGCATTTTCCAGCCAAACCAGAGGATTAATCCTTATTTGCAAGGCCATTGAAAGTCTGAAATAGGAAATTTCATGGGAACATAGGAAAAATGCCACCATTCGGTAGTTGCGATCCGAAAATTTTGCTCAAACATAGCGTCTTGTAGCGCTTTGCGATTGGCTAAAATTTGGGGGCTGTGTTTGGTATAAGTAGGATAGGCTTCGGGGCCAAAAAAATCAAAAGGTGTTCCCATGTCTAGTTCTTTTCCGGTTTTGTCCACTACCGTAAGATCTAAAGCAGCTCCGCGATTGTGCATTGAACCCTTCCGAGGGTCGGCTACATAACGATCGTCGGGTACTTTTTTCCACAAACGCCACTGTATGGATTGCGGACGATAGCAATCGTACATTTTTAAACCACCGTATCCTTTGGATTTCAAGGATTTATGTGCTTTTACCGCAGCTTCAGCTACTATTTTACGCAAAAAACAATGCCCGCATTCGTACATTTTTTCTTTGACAAAATTATTGGTAGATGCGTAGCGAAGATCTAACTTAATGGTAGAATCTATTTTTATAATATCAACCCAGTTTGAATCGGCCAGGATCCTGGCAATCGTGGATTCGAATTCAAAGGTAGGTTTTTCCAGTGCTACGGAGCTGCAGCATAAATTGCCAACACCAATCAGCAATACCCAAAGAACAAGCTGTTTCATGAATTTTTTATTCGAAAGATAAAGATTTTCGGTGAAGGCCACCTAAGAACAATCCGATTACCTATTTTACAAAAAAATCTAGTTTTATGGCTAAGCGCTTATCTTTTCGGCAGGGGTTCACCAGTATGTTATTTTGGTCGGTACTTTCGGCAGCTTTCATTGGGCCAGGTACGGTTACAACTGCCTCGCAGGCTGGCGCACAATTTCGCTTGCAATTGGTATGGACGCTAACGTTCTCTACGCTGGGAACAATTTTACTTCAGGAAACAGCGGCACGACTAACAATAGCATCGGGAAAAAACTTAGGGCAGATTATAGCACTTCAATACGGTGATGGCAAGCGAGGATTACAATTAAAATGGCTGGTGTTTATTGCAGTCGTTTTTGGCTGTGCTGCTTATCAGGCCGGTAACTTAATTGGCGCCGTATCGGGAATCATCTTTTTTACTTCGGTGTCCCGCACGTTAGTTACGCTGATTTTAGGTCTTCTTTGTGGGGCCTTACTCTGGGTCGGAAATTTTACTTTCCTTTCGCGAGCGCTTAGCATCATGGTAGCGGTGATGGGTATTGCTTTTATTTATGTTGCTTGCCAGTTGCCGGTATCGGGAGTGGAGTGGATGAAAAATTTGGTTTGGCCCGCTTTTCCAGAGGGGTCTAATTTGCTCATTATTGGATTGATCGGTACAACGATTGTGCCTTATAATCTTTTCTTGGGATCGGGGATTGGGCAAGATCAAAATATTCACGAGATGCGGGTAGGGATTGCCTTAGCTGTATTTATCGGAGGTGTCATATCAATTGCCATATTGGCAGCAGGAGTGTCAGTTCAAGGTGCTTACTCTTATGAAGCATTGGCGACCTCACTTACAGCGGTATTGGGTCGATGGGCAATTGTATTGTTTGGTTTAGGGTTGTTTGCTGCCGGGATGAGCTCGGCGATTACCGCGCCTTGGGCAGCGGCAATTACCGGACAGAGTTTGTTTGGTGCTGGCGACCCTGCTTGGCAGACCAACGCAAGTAAATACCGAGGCGTTTGGATTTTGGTATTAGGTATTGGGCTGGTTTTCGGATTGATGAATTTGCCACCTATTCCTGCTATTATTTTAGCGCAAGCGATAAATGGAGTTTTGCTTCCGGTCATCACCATTTTTTTACTATTTGCTGCCAACAATGTTGCCTTGCTAGGTGAAAAATATGCCAATGGATTTTTGACCAACTTTTTCACCATCTTAATCGTTGGGGTTACTATTTTTCTTGGCCTAAATAATATTTGGAGTGCAATCAATCGGATTGGTCAATTTGCCGATAAAAATGCTACTTGGCCACAACTTATTTTTGGTGTGTTCACCCTTGGTGTTGTTTTATATTTGAGTTGGACTTTCCTAGGCAAGAAGAAAAAATAATTAATCTAAAGCTGAAAAAAAAATGGCGAGTTAGAGACAATGCCCTAACCCGCCATTTTGTATTATAAAAAAATTACATTTGAGCAATAATTTCCAATTCTTTTTGGTATTCGCCAGCATCGAGTTTTTGCTTCATGCTTTTGAAAGCTTCCAAAGTTTTTTCCACATCCTCTTCAGTATGGTCGGCAGTAGGAATTAAACGCAAAAGTATCATTCCTTTTGGAATCATTGGGAACATTACGACTGAGCAGAAGATGCCGTGATTTTCACGCATATCGTGTACCAAGTGGCCTGTTTCCTCAACTGTGCATTTCAAGTATACCGGCGTTACGCAAGAGTTGGTGCTTCCTAAGTCGAGGCCTTGCGCGCGCAATCCCGTTTGCAACAAGTTGACAATGTGCCACAGTTTTTGGCGCAACTCTGGTCGACCACGGAGTAATTCCAAACGCTTCAATGCACCAATAACGATGGGCATTGGAACTGTTTTTGCAAACAACTGCGAACGCATGTTGTAGCGAAGGTAGTTGATGATATCCTTATCACCAGCAGTAAATGCACCAATGGTAGCCATAGACTTGGCGAAAGTACTAAAGTATACATCCACCTTATCGGTTACGCCTTGCTCTTCACAAGCTCCAGCGCCAGTTTTGCCGAGCATACCAAAACCATGCGCATCATCTACCAAGAATCGGAATCCGTATTGTTCTTTGAGTGATGCGATCTCTTTAAGAATACCTTGGTTTCCACGCATACCGAATACGCCTTCAGAAATTACCAAGACGCCGCCGCCACTTTGGTTGGCTGCTTCAGTTGCCCGTTCGATTTGCTTTTTGAAACTTTCGAAATCGTTGTGTTCAAATGGAAAACGTTTGCCTAAATGCAAGCGTACGCCATCGTATATACAGGCATGGCTGTCTTTATCGTAAACCACCACATCATGACGACCGAGTAGGGTGTCGATGATAGAAAGGATACCTTGGTAGCCAAAGTTGAGCAATAGCCCTTTTTCTTTGCCAACGAAGGTTGCCAACTCTTGCTCGAGTTGTTCATGGTAATTACTTTCACCCGACATGATGCGAGCGCCCATTGGGTAGGCCATTCCCCATTCAGCTGCAGCATCGGCATCGGCTTTGCGAATTTCAGGATGGTTGGCCAAACCCAGATAGTTGTTCAAACTCCAAACAATTCTTTCTTTTCCTTGAAAGATCATCCGGCTGCCGATTTCACCCGACAGTTTGGGAAAAGCAAAATAACCATGCGCTACTTCAGCATATTGTCCAAGCGGACCGCGGTGTTCCAACAATTTTGAAAAAAGATCCGTCATCGCGAATAAATTTTGAATTTATGAATACTTCTTTACCAGGTCTTTTTAACTTCTTTATTATCTACCCATTTGCTCCAAGTTTGATTATAAGTATGGATACAATGGGTGGGTTGTTCGGTAGGATTTACCAATGGAAGTCCTTGATTGGCCCATTCAAAAATACCGCCGTAAAGGTTATAGGTGTTGAAAAAACCGAGTTGAATTAATTTTTCGCCGATCTGCTCACTGCGGTAACCGACTGAACAATATAACACCAATTCAGCATTTTTGGGAATTTCAGATAAGAGTGTTTGGTTAAAATCTTCAAAACCTAAATGCAAGGCATTGGGAAGACGACTTACCTCAAACTCTACTTTACTTCTGGTGTCAAAGATATGGACTTTATTGATTTTCCTGTGTAATTTCTCGACACTGATTAAGGGTACTTTGAAATTCATTAACCCCATGAGCATTTTGCTATACTCCGGATTTGTGGTGATGGGTAGATGGGGGAGTACATTTTTCTTAGTGAAAAAACGTGACCTGAATAATCTCAAGTTCAAAACAGCCCAATTATTAAAAGCATGAATGATTTTTTTAATCACGGCTCGGACCTTTTCCCACTTGGTCTTCAATGATCAATCCATCTTGACAGAAGGCTCGAAGTTCTAAATCGATAAACTCTTTGATTACTGGCTTGATCTCGTCGGGATACAAAAGATGAATATTCGGGCCAGCATCTAAACTAAAATAGACTGGCAACCCAGTGTCTTCCCTGAAATTTCGTATATGCTCAATGATGCTAAGGGTGCCAGGTTGAATTAAAATATAAGGAGGTTGAGAGGTCATCATCAGCGCGTGTAGAGTCAAAGCCTCACTTTCGGCGATTTGACCAAAGGCGGTGATGTCACCAGTTTCTAGAATTTTTTTGAGCGCGATCATGTTGTCGCGTGCTTGTTGATAGCGAGGAGCAGCGTAAATGTTACCTTCCATCAATTGGTGCCCGGCTCGACTGGATACACTTTTTTCGCCGCGACTGACAATTAGAATATCATCATGAAACGTATGAAAAATTGGGTGTACCCACTCTGCGCAGGGAACTGCATATAAATCGGAGGAAGTTTCCATCTCATCCATTTCGCCCCACCAACCCATAATAGGATAAACCGAACGACAGGCGCTGCCCGAACCCAATCTGGCCAGGAATGATGCCTTCTGAAAAAAAGCGCTTTCATCGGTTAATCCCCCTAATATTTGTTGCTCGATAGAACACAAACAAAGAGCTAACGCACTCATGCTAGAAGCTGAAGAAGCAATACCAGCGGAATGAGGAAATGTATTTGTGGAATGAATAGTAAAGTGCAATTGGGAAAGAAAGGGAAGGATGTTTTCTGTTTGCAGACTGCCTAAATATTTTACGATTTTAGCAGCAAAATCAGGGCGGGGTTTTTCATTGAAAAAAAAATCAAGCGAGATAGGGTGGGTGGAATTTTTATCTGTTTTAGCATGAAAAGTGATGCTGGTTTCGGAGACTGCATTCTGTAAAGTAAAACTGATAGAAGGATTTTGTGGCATTTGCTTGCCATACTTCCCCCAATATTTGACGATGGCAATATTAGATGGGCTTCGCCAGAAGACTTTTCCTTCTATAGCCGTGGCTTCGGAAAGGGTTAATTTGAGGTTTGGGTTGTGATAATCCAACATAAATTTATTGTAGTTTAAGTTGTTTTGCTTGGGAAAAACAGTGTCTTAGGAACGGGTAAACAATAAAGTATCATTTTTACCTTGCTCTTTCACCGCCACTTTTCCTATCTTTTTCGTTGCAATGCCCCACATTGCGCCTCAAAAGATAGTCGATTGGCAGCAAAATACCGGCGGCTAAAATGACACTTTATTATTCACCCGTTTCTTAAAATAAGGTTTGAAGTAGTTGATGAACAACTTTTGATGTTCAAAATTACTAAATCGAACGTGGAAAAAACATTTATTCCGGGTAAAGGTTGGGCTTGAAATGTGGATTTTTGGATCAAATACCAATGAGCGAATAAATAAAGAAGCAAAATGTTCCACGTGGAACATTTTGCTTTCGATGACTGAAAAACTTGGAAGCTCTTAAAGCGCCAACAACCATTCTTTGAATGCGGAAAAAGAAACAGGCATTGGAGTCGCTTCTTTTTTGCGATCAGCTAGAATAGCTAGTTTTTCAGGTATTTCAATTTGATGGCCCAAAATGGATTGGACATCGTCAATGAATTTTGCGGGATGAGCAGTTTCTAAGATAATGCCTCGTGTATTTGGGTTTGCTAATTGGTACTCCTTGAGGGCAAGAAAGCCAACTGCACCATGTGGATCGATAGTATAGCCATACTTTTCGTAGATCTCTTCCATCGCTTGAGCAGTGGTTTTATCATCAAAAGCATATCCGCTAATTTGATTTTGCATATTGTTCCACGTGGAACAATCATCGGTGTCTGGATGAAGATCAAGCATCCTTGCAAAATTAGAAGGATTCCCAACGTCCATGGCATTAGAAAGGGTAGGGACAGAAGGACGCGGATGGTATTCCCCCGTACTCAAATATGCTGGAACAACATCGTTGGCATTGGTGGCGGCAATGAAATGATGGATCGGCAATCCCATTTTTTTTGCAAACAAACCGGCAGTAAGATTGCCAAAGTTGCCGCTGGGGATTGAAAAAACAATAGGGTCACCCCCCGTTGGAAGTTGTTTGAATGCTTCGAAATAATAAAAAGACTGAGGGATGAGTCGAGCGATATTAATAGAATTGGCCGAGCTAAGCCGAAGCTTTTGATTGAGCTCAGTATCCAAAAAAGCAGTTTTCACCAAGTGTTGGCAATCATCAAAGTTTCCATCTATTTCAAGGGCAAAAATATTTTTACCTAAAGTAGTCAATTGTTTTTCCTGAAGGTGACTCACCTTTCCTGAAGGATACAAAATAATGACCCGAATTCCTGGAGTTTGATAAAATCCAGCGGCAACTGCCCCGCCGGTGTCACCGGATGTAGCCACAAGAATGGTCAATTCTTTGTCTTCTCCGCGGTTGAAATAGCTCATCAATTGCGCCATAAAGCGCGCGCCGAAATCTTTGAACGCCAAAGAAGGTCCATGAAAAAGCTCAAGGATGTATTTTTGGTCATCCAACTTTACCACGGGGGCAGGGAAATTGATGGCATTTTGTATAATGTTCATCAATTCTTCCTCAGGAATAGCGCCGCCTAAAATAGCAGAACTTACCCGATAGCTGATTTCTTCAAAGCTAAAATTGCTAAGGTTATTCAAAAAACTAGCCGGCAGCGTTGGTATTACTTCAGGCATGTATAAACCATTGTCATCCGGCAGCCCTTTCATAACGGCCTCTTTCAAACTGGCTTCGTTGGATCTGTTTTTTGTGCTGTATAAAATCATGGCGTAAACTTCGTGAAAAATGAAAAATCAAACAGGAAACTTTAACCCACACTTAGTTCGTGAGGTGTAGTACTGGTGATATTGGTTGCGCCCGCTTCATTGATTTTTGAAATAAAAAGCTGACAATTGATTTGAGCAGAAACGTAGATTTTTTCCATTTCTTTACCCACTTTTTGCGCTATCTCTTTGCTGCTACACAAGGCAAAAATGGAAGGCCCTGCTCCTGAGATACTACAACCTAGCGCGCCCGCATCTACCGCTGCTTTTTTGGTATCAAAAAAATGGGGAATTAATTGCGCCCGCTGTGGCTCAATGATTACATCGTGCAATGAACGAGAAATCAAACCCAAATCGCCGTTGTAAAGCCCAAGTACAAAACCGGCAAGATTACCACTTTGCTCGATTACTTTTTCCAAGGAAACGTCTTTACTTAAAATTTTACGCGCATCGCGAGTGAGAACTTCTACTTCAGGGTACAAAACCGCAGCAAATAATCCCTCGGGTATATGCAACCGATGAACATCTAATTCTTGGTTGTTACGAATTAATACGATCCCACCCAGAAGGGAAGGGGCAACATTATCCGCATGGTAAGCGCCATCAGCAATTTGCTCTCCTAAAACAGCGAAAGGGAGCAAATCAATTTTTTCAAGTGGACGTCCCAGTAGTTCATTAACCGCCATAACACCGCCCACTGCACTGGCTGCACTTGATCCCAAACCGCTGCAAAAAGGCATTTTTTTGTGAATCTCCATTTCAATACCGCGGTGTGTTTCGTTCAAATGTTCTAATAAACGCTGTGCGGCAAAACCAGCCGTATTTTTTTCAACTTCTAGTGGCAGTTTCCCCCCTTCACCAGTGATTTTAGTAATGATCAAACCTGGTTCATCGCGAAAGCGAACGATGATTTCATCACCGGGTTTGTCCAATGCGAAACCCAGAATGTCAAATCCTACCGCAACATTTGCCACGGATGCCGGGGCAAATACTTTTATTTCTGTAAGCATGTTTGTAATCCTTTGCTTGATGAATCAACTTAAATAGTTTCCAATCTTGATGATCTCTGAAAAAACTCCTGCAGCTGTAACTTCAGCACCAGCGCCGGGGCCGCGTACCACCAAAGGGCGTTCTTTGTATCGCTCGGTAGTGAAAATGATCATGTTGTCGCTACCGCTTAATTGGTAAAATGGATGGGTAGAATCTACTGACTGTAGGCCTATGCTTGCCACCCCTTTTTCCAATTTAGCAACCATGCGCAAGACTTTTCCTTCCGCCGCCGCTGCTTCCGCCTTTTCGGTAAAATAATTATCCGCTTTTTCGAGCGCTTCAAAAAAGGCAGGAATTGTTGCTGCCTTTTGACAATCTTCGGGAAGAACAGCTTCGATAAGTACGTCTTTGGCTTCTAACGGCAGACCGGTTTCGCGTGCCAAAATGATAAGTTTTCTACGCACATCGATTCCATTCAAATCGATACGAGGGTCAGGCTCGGTATAGCCAAGCTCGCCTGCTTTTTTTACAATTTCACTAAAAGAAACGCCAGCTTTGAAGTTGTTAAAAATGAAAGAAAGCGAACCAGAAAGCACGCCTTCAATTTTCAGAATTTGGTCGCCGCTGATGATTAAGTCGTTGAGCGTTGAAATCACTGGGAGCCCAGCGCCCACATTAGTTTCGTATAAAAATTGCACCCCGCGTTGTTTGGCAATATTTTTCAAGCGCAAATACTGTAGGAACTCCGAAGAAGTTGCAATCTTATTAGGCGTGGAAATGGAAATGCTGGCATCCAGAATAGTATCATAAAAACCAGAAATCTCCTCGCTCGCGGTATTGTCCACAAAAATGGTATTGGATAAGTTTAGATGCTTCATTCTTTCCACGAAATCAGCCGGCGACATTGGGTGTTTACTTTCGTTAAGCTCATTTTTCCAATTCGCTAAGTCGATGCCGTTTTCATCAAAAAGCATTTTCCGACTATTTGCTAACCCTACCACCTTAATTTCAATCGCTTGATCTTTTTTCAAAAACGCCGCTTGATTTTGGATTTGTTGCAATAAGGCATTTCCAATCAAGCCTACGCCAGTAATGAAAAGATGCAAAACGCTGGTGTCAGATAAGAAAAAAGATTCATGCAACGAATTTAATGCTTTTGATTCATCGCTTCGGTTTACAACCACCGAAATGTTAAGCTCCGAAGAACCCTGGGCAATGGCAACGACATTGATGCCGTTTTTTCCTAGGGCTTGGAATAAGCGCCCCGCGATACCAGGTTGAAAACGCATGTGTTCTCCAATAACCGCAACTACCGCAAGATCGGGTTCAATTTTTACGGGATCCACCAACACAGATTGCATTTCAAATTCAAAAGCGGCTTCCACTACTTTTTTAGCTTTGAGTGCATGCTCGGGTTGAACCGCAAAACTGATGGAGTGCTCCGATGAACCCTGGGTAATAAGAATGATGTTTATTTTTGCCTGAGCAAGTGAACCGAATAATCGGCCGGCAATTCCTGGAACGCCAAATAGCCCGCTGCCTTGTAATGTGAGGAGCGCAATATGACTAATCGATGAAATCCCTTTGATCGGAGTATTTCCAGCAGCAGACTGAGCACTTACTATTGTACCCGGAAAAGTGGGGTTAAAAGTATTTTTGATTAAAAGCGGAATCTGTTTGGCCAAAGCCGGCTGAAGGGTAGGCGGGTAAATCACTTTGGCGCCAAAGTGCGACATTTCCATAGCTTCCGCATAAGTCATGGTGGGAATTGTGAAAGCCTTTTTGACTTTTCTTGGATCGGCAGTTAAAACACCATCCACATCAGTCCAAATTTCTACAACGCTGGCATCTAAACCTGCAGCCAAAATCGCAGCCGTGTAATCAGAGCCTCCTCGGCCAAGCGTAGTAGTAAGTCCGCCTTTTGCTGAAGAAACAAAACCCGTAACTACTTGAATATCAGTATTTTTACTGTAGTATTTGGCTATTTTGTCATAAGTCGTTTGCAAGTCAACTTTGGCCGAGCCAAAGGATTTGTCCGTTTTGATTATCTTTCGGGCATCTAAATAGCTTGCTGCAAGACCCGCCTGACGCAATACCGCAGCAATGATAAATGCTGAATTGCGCTCGCCAAAACTGAGTACGTAATCCATCGTTCGGGAAGAAGCTTCGCGGACCAAAAAAACACCATAGAGCAAATTTTTTAAAACTTCATGGTTGTTCTGAAGCTCGGGAAGCACTTGTTCGATGTATGGATCTTGAAGCAGATCTTGAACAGCATCCAGGTGACGGCGACTAAAAGTTTCAAACAACTCGAAATATTGTTCATCGCCTTCGGCCGCTTTTTTACCCATGGCGATTAGCGAGTCGGTCACTCCGCCAAATGCCGAAAAAACAACAGTAAATGGATCGGGTTCTGCTGCATAAGTTTTAAGAATAGCAACTATGCTCTTAATCCGATCTGGGGTGGCAACCGATGAACCCCCAAACTTCAATACTTTCATGCCATTAATGCTTTTATTTGTTTAGGTTTTGATCACATCAACTTCAATAAAAATACAGAGCACCCGCAAGTAAATGGAATTGTGGATGCCAGTGGTTCAGGTTATTTTGTGGTAAAGTGGTGGTTCCTGAACAAAAAACCGCTTTGGTTAGGGGAGAGCAAAAGGGAAATGGTTCCCCAAATTATTGAAGCACAAATGTATAAATAAAAAAGGCAACCCCGAGCGGCATTACCGGAAAATATTACGTCGAACCCTTGTTTGGAAATGCAGTTATTTCCTGAATTCCTTGAAATTGGTGGAAATGCTAAATTGGGTTTGTCCGCCGGCTACATGATAAGTACTTCGGCTAATGTCAATTCTAAATCGATTTACTTTTAACCCTAGTCCAAACGAAAAACCGGCCAATCCACCAAAACCCTGAACCAGCAATTCTTGTCGCAAGCGGTGGTTGTAGCCTAGTCTTAAGCGGAAGTTATCGCGTGCCCCAATGAGTAATTCGCCATTGAATACAAAATGGCGGAATAAGTTATCCGCAAATAACCCGATCTGACTTTTTTTGCTTGGCTTATCTCCCAGAAACAAGGTTCCATTTTCTTGGTTCGGGTCATTGTAAAGCAAATTCCAACGTTGCAAGTTTTCATAAATCAAAGAAAACCGAAAAGGGAGATGTTTTAGTCTTTTGGATAAACCCAACTGAAAATCAAACGGCAATGGTTCGCGATTCATACCCGGGCTATACGTGCTCAATTGCATTCCGGTATTGCGCATGACTAAACTGAAAGTTAGCCTTTTAGCGGTATCGCGATAAACGGCTGCTAAATCGGCAGCAAGTCCAAAGGAGTTGTAGGCGCCTAATTGTGAGGAGATTACTTTTAAATTTGCGCCCAATTGCAAACGATCATATACGGGATGGGCAATACCGGCAATCATGGCATATTCATTGGCTTTGAAAACGCCCTCCACCTGAAAAAATTCGTTTGTTTGTTGCAAATCGCCATAATGGGTATACTGAATACCAGCATGCATTGTTGTTCCTTTATTGCCGATTTTTTGCCCAAAGGCCACATAGCCATTGTCAACTCCTCCTGAAATCAAGCCATAATTAAAAGCAATTTGCTGGTGCATAGCTGGGTTTAGCAATGCTGGATTTGCTGCGGCAAGATTGACATCATCATCCATAACCGTGATGAGATTACCCCCCAACCCAGAAATACGAGCACTAACCGGAAGCCGCAAAAAAGCGTAGGTTGTTCGGCCGCCACTGATTTGAGCCATCAGTGAAGAATAGCTAAAAGCCAATACAATTATCGAGGGTAGCGATTTAATCCACATGGATTATTTATTTTTTTGTTTTTTGGCTGGCCAAACAGTTCGACAAACACCTTGGTTACATTCCATTATTTTAATCAGTTCGCCAGCTTCATTGTAAAGCTTTAATGGACCTTGTTCCTTATCACCATTTTTGTAATTGCCCTCTACACTGACCACGCCATTTTTATGAAATTCTTTGAAAGAACCGTTTTCATTGTTATCCTTAAAGGTAACTTCTTCTCGCAATTCACCGGTTTCAAAATATTGATACCACAAGCCGTTCATGGAATTATTGCGGTAAAAGCCAGTCATTTTTAATTTTCCATTGGGGTAAAATAATTTATACCGCCCCTCAAAACTACCCAACTGGTAAGTCTCTACGATTTGTGTATCACCCACTTCATAATACAAGATCCGATTGCCATCGTATTTGCCGCCTACATAATTGGCTTCTTCCATTTTTTTTCCATTTGCCGCTATTTTTTCAAATTTCCCTTCAAAAGTATGATCTAAACGGTGCTGGCTAAAACGGAGGGTATTGCCATCGTCATCTTTTTTTTCAACATCTTCAACGGCGTTAGCATCAAGTGAATCATCTATCTCAACACCTTTATTGGTGAAGCCAGAAAGTGAATCTTGACCAACTATAGGTTTTGCTTTTTGTGTATTTTCGGAAGTGTTTTTGCAACTCTGTAAGCCGAATAACAGATTGAGTGCTAAGAAAAAAACTACGCGGTGTTGACTTTTCATAAGGCACAACAATTTTTGATTCAAAAAAAATTCCCTTTTTACCGTAAAACTGGAGTAAGAATATTTTCTTAACCCAGAACTTTTACTCAACGGTAAAAAAGGAACTTTAATATAAGCAGACTTTTCTAATACAAGGTTATTTTGCTACCGTATCCCTACCAATGCTGTAGTAATTGAAACCGCGCTCGGCCATGTCTTCTAAGTCGTATAAGTTACGGCCATCCACAATAACATGGTTGTTGAGCAGTTCTTTCATTACTTGAAAACTAGGGGTACGGAACAAACTCCATTCTGTTGCAATGGCCAGGGCATCGGCATTGATGAGCGCCTCATATTGATCTTGCGCATACTGAATGCGATCACCATAGATTTTTTTAACATTATCCATGGCCTCGGGGTCAAAGACATTGATTTTGGCGCCGGCATCAAGCAAGATGTCAATGGTATACAAAGCAGGCGCTTCCCGAATATCATCGGTATTGGGTTTGAAAGCCAAGCCCCAGATGGCGATGGTTTTTCCAGCCACATCTCCATTGAAATGCTCCAGTACTTTTTTTCCCAAAATTAGGCGCTGCTCGTCATTGACTTTCATTACAGAATGGAGAATTTTGAAATCGTATTCAAACTCACCTGCTGTTTTTGCCAATGCTTGAACATCCTTTGGAAAACAACTTCCGCCGTAGCCGATACCCGGGAATAGGAAGCGTTTGCCAATGCGGGAGTCGCTACCCATACCCATGCGCACCATGTCTACGTTGGCATTTACTTTTTCGCAAAGGTTAGCAATCTCGTTCATAAAAGAAATACGTGTAGCCAAGTAAGAGTTGGCAGCATATTTGGTCATTTCGGCCGACCGCTCATCCATAAAAATGATGGGGTTACCTTGGCGTACAAATGGTTCATACAATTGGCGCATCGATTTGCGCGCCCGATCACTAGAGGCGCCGATTACTACCCGGTCGGGTTTTAGGAAATCCTCAACGGCAACACCTTCGCGCAAAAATTCAGGATTGGACACCACATCAAATAAATCACTGCTAAGGTTTTCAGCAATAGCTTTGTGCACTTTTTCAGCAGTACCCACTGGAACCGTACTTTTATCAACAATAACTTTGTAGTCCTTGATCAGCAAGGAAAGGTCTTTTGCCGCCCCCATGATATAGGACAAATCAGCTGATCCATCTTCTCCGGGAGGGGTTGGGAGCGCTAAGAAAATAATGCTGGCATGGTCTACCGCTTCCTTTAGATTAGTAGTAAACGTCAAACGACCCTGACGGGCGTTTCGCTCAAAGAGCAACTCCAATCCAGGTTCATAAATGGGAACTTCGCCATTGCGCATGCGTTCCACTTTTTTTTCGTCGATATCAACACAGATGACATTGTTTCCTGTTTCGGCAAAACATGTTCCGGTGACCAAACCTACGTAACCAGTTCCTACAACTGCAAGATTCATAAGGGCATTAATTTTTATAGCGTTCGTAAATTTTTAAAGTAGTTGCAAAAATAGCCATACAAACCCAATCCTTTTCGTATAAAAAAGTAAAAGAGCAATAAAGATTAAAAACGATTATCTTAAAAAGCTCAACTGATTACCTTATGTACGTTACCAAATTGCATCCATTCATACAGCTGGCAAAAAAAGTTAGACCAAGCTATTTTTGGTTTGCTTTTCCCATCCAGTTGATCATCTATCATCTACGCAGCAATTTACTGTTGTTGTTGATGTGGCTGGTGACGGCTTTGCTGATTAACGGCGATATTGCGGCAAAATTTGGGGTTCGGTATCTTTTTTTGAACCCTGAATATTTAGGAGCTACCAGTTTTTGGAGTTTCTTTTTTTTAGGCTTAGCTTTTGGCTGTTTTTATCTCACCTGGAATTTGACTTCTTATTTGCTCTGCGCCCATAATTTTCCATTCTTAGCTACGCTATCACAGCCATTTACCAAGTTTTGCCTCAACAATTTCTTGATTCCCTTGGCATTCTTCGTCTTTTACGTTGTTTCAATTATTTTGTTTCAAGGCCGCTTTATGCAGGCTGGTCTCGGCAATGTAGCGCAATATTGTACTGGAATCATCACAGGGTTTTTAGCAATGATTTTGTTGTACTTGCTGTATTTCCATCATACCAATCACGATATTTCCTATTACGAAAAACGGCAGCCGTCGCTGGTTAGTTTACTACCGCACATCACGCCAGGTTATCGTACTTTAAATTGGGATCACGCTAAAGCCGATCATGTGCGCTGGCGGGTAGATTTATACCTGAATGAATCTTTTCTTCCACGCCGCGTTCGAAGCGTAGCACATTACAATTCAGAAACGCTAAAAAAAATATTTCGACAAAACCACCTCAATGCGCTGGTCATTCAGTTGGCAACCATGATGGTATTGACCGCACTAGGTTGGCTCATCGATTATCCGGCATTTCAAATTCCGGCGGGTGCCAGTATATTCTTTTTATTTAGCATAATCATTGCCGTTATTGGCGCTTTGAGTTATTGGTTTCACTTATGGCGGATGACCGTCATTTTACTGCTTTTGTGTTTAATCAATTACTTGACCGGATTTGATGCCATTCATCCAAAAAATCGTGCCTATGGCTTGGACTACCAGCATCAATTGGCTACCTATAACTATCCATCACTTCAAAAAAATTGCACGCCGGATCAAGTAAAAAAAGATAAAAAATTAACAATCAAAATTTTAAATAGGTGGAAGCAAAAAATTCTAGCCACTGAACCAAATAAAAAGCCAAAAATGGTTTTTATCTGTGTGAGTGGGGGAGGGTTGCGATCAGCCACTTGGGCGATAAAGGTAGTTCAGCAAATTGATAGAATAACGAAGGGTAAATTTTTTGAACACACCGTGCTGATAACAGGCGCATCAGGAGGAATGTTGGGGATGGCTTATTTTCGGGAGTTGGCTTTACAAAAAAAACAAGGCAAAAAAATTGCACTACACGATCCCCGGCACATTGACATTATTTCCAAAGACATTTTGAATGGGGTGGCATTTACGTTGGTAGCGAACGACGTGCTCTGGCCTTGGAGTAATATTCGCATCAATCAACAACGGTTTCCGCGAGATAGAGGGTATATGTTTGAAAAAAAACTCAACGAAAATACCGAAATGGTAATGGACAAGCCATTGAAAAATTACCAGCTTGCGGAACAAAAATCGCTAGTCCCCATGATGTATTTATCGCCTTCTATTGTCAATGATGTACGGCGATTGATTATTTCGCCCCAACCAGTTTCCTTCATGATGGCTTCGCCGGGATCCATTGGCCGTACCGATGAATTGGAGATTGATGCAGTAGATTTCGGGCGGTTTTTTAAACACCAGCGTGCCGATAGTTTACGTTTTTTGACTGCTTTACGGATGAATGCTACCTTCCCATTTATCTTACCCAGTGTCAATTTGCCAAGTAATCCCCGAATTGAAGTAATGGATGCGGGTTTTTTAGATAATTTCGGACTATCATCGACCACCCGATTCATTCAGGTGTTTAGTGATTGGATCTTAGCGCATACCAGCGGAGTAATGATTGTACAGATTACAAGTTCAGATAAATTTGAACCTATTCCCGCTAGTGACCAAAAAGGAGTCATTGGTACCATGCTTAATCCATTTTCCATTGTAGGGCAAATTTTGAACCGTCAAAAATTTGAACAAGACAATAGTTTGGCGGCTCTTTACCAATTATTTGGAAAAGAGCGACTTCAAATGGCTTCTTTTACTTACCATCCGGGTAGAGGAAATCGAATGTTGGCTTCTATTTCATTGCATCTTACAGCAAAAGAAAAAGAAGCTGTGACGATGGCCATTGACGATCCGGATAACCAGGTAAGCTTGAAAAAAATAATCGACATTTTTGAGCCATTAAAATGACCAATTTGCAGCAATAAAGTACATATTGATGTAGATTTGAAACAAATTTGCAGCAATATTGTACTATTTTAATTAATACCCCAGTAGACCAAGTAACTAAAAAATACTTAAGTTCCCATGCAAAGCCTTAAAAGAGCGCTAATTGAGCAAAGCATTACCTATGAAGCTTATGCCCAATTTATTGAAGATTTATTAGCCCAATACCACCACCGCAACCCTGATTCTGTAGAAGAGAATATCCATTTTACCCGGATGAACCTAATCAGTATGGAGCGCCTAGACAAAACTGCCAGAATGATGGCTGTTACTCGGGTTCAAATGGCTAAAGTAATGCCGATGATTTGGCTGGTACTGACAGAAAGCTGGTGCAATGATGCCGCTCAGGTTTTACCAGTTCTCAATAAAATGGCAAAGTTGAACAGTAATGTGCAATTCCAAATATTGTTTCGCGACCAGCAGCCAAAACTAATGGATGCATTTTTGACCAACGAAACCAGATCCATTCCGAAAGTCATTTTTTTGGACCCCACTTCTTTAAAAGTATTAGGACAATGGGGCCCTCGCCCGGGAGCACTCCAAACTTTTGTAATAGAGGAGCTCGCAAAAATTTCCGCAATCAAAGATGTTGATGTTCAAAAAAAGCGGAACGACGAATTGAGTACCCAGGTGCAGCGTTGGTATGCTAAAGACAAAAGCTACAGCATCCAGCAAGAAATTTTAGCAGAAATTGTAAAAATATCGGCGGCGTAAAGACGGTTATATTTTTCATTTGTTAAATAATTGGTACTTACTTAGCTTTGAGGCCATTTTTAATGCCAATGCAAAAATGCTTGTCCCTGACCATAGAGATAAGCGAGTACATATTTTTTGTTGCCATGAATAGGTTGAATAAGCTACAGAAGTTTGCAGCGTTGCTGAGTTACCCTAATGTTTTTGAAAATTTTAATGTCCAAAACCCTGTTTTGATTGGAGCTAACGGCGCTTCAGTAAACATGAAAGGAAAATGGGGACAGGAATTTTTCAAAAATGATCACCCCATCACCCTCGAATTGGCTTGTGGTAGAGGCGAATACAGCGTAGCGTTGGCACAAATGAACCCCGATCGAAATTTTATTGGAGTCGACATTAAAGGCGCCAGAATTTGGAAAGGGGCGGATTTTGCGCTTAAAAACAATTTATCCAATGTGGCTTTTTTGCGTACCCGCATCGAGCAGATTGACCTTTTTTTTGAGCCGCAAGAGATCAGCGAAATCTGGATTACCTTTCCTGATCCTTTTCTCCTCGACAGGCGATCCGTAAAACGTCTTACCTCTCCATTTTTTTTAGAAAAATACCGGCAAGTTTCAAAAAAAGATGCTTTGGTACATCTTAAAACGGATGAGTTGCGACTATACGAATATACGCTAGGGGTGTTGAGTAAAGACTCAAATGCCCAATTGCTGTATCACGATGATGACATTTATACCAAATCATTGCCGCTTCCCGAGCTAGCTATCAAAACGCATTATGAAGCAATGCACCTTGCCGAACAAAAAACCATCAAATATTTACAGTTTCAATTCACTTAACCAAGCCTATGGAATGCAAGTTTTAAAAATAAGCTCTTAATAACACCAAATAAAAAAGCATCATCCAAGACTAATATCCCAGATGATGCTTTTGTGTTCTAAAATCGAAAGCACTAAAGAATTAGATGCCCAATTTCTTTTTAACCGCAGCGCTGATGTCGGCACTTGCTTCAAAATAAAGCAAAACACCTTGATCAAAAACATATTGATACCCACCTTCGGTAGCAACAGCTTTAATAGCTTCATTCACTTTGTCGTAAATGGGTTTGAGCAACGTTTCTCTTTTTGTTTGGATTTGCGTTGTCATGTCTTGCTCGTATTTACCAAGCTCTGCGCGAACAGCTTCTAGTCGCTTTTCCTCTTCATCTTGTTGCTTCGGAGATAGTTCGCCAGCTTCAACCTTTTTCTGGAAAGCCTGAACATCCGTTTGGAATTTAGCTACCATGTCTTGACCTTTCTTTTGCAATTGCTTAGAAAAAGCTTCAAGATCAGATTCCGCTTGCTTCACTTCTGGCAGATCTACCAAAAGTGCAGAAGAATTAATGTAGCCAAACTTTTGAGCCTGAACGGCTACCGTCATAAGCAGTGCGATGATTACCAAGCCACCGGCGTGCATCCAGTTTTTCATTGTTGTTGTCTTTTTCAGTGGTTTTCCCATTAAAAATTTAAAGTATCCTAACTCAATTGATAATAGGCGGGGCAAAAATACAGTTTTTCCAGAAAATTCCAGCAATTGCGATAATAGTTCCGACTTAATTTTCCAGCTTTATTTCAAGCGGGCGATTACGTCGTCGGTTTTATCGTATTGTGGATTGGAAAAAATCATTCCAGCTGAACCGCCTTTATCAAAAATAAAATCGTACCCACGCTCTTTTGCATACGTTTCGATTGCAGCATAAACTCGATCTTGGATGGGGCGTACCAGCTCTTGGCGGCGTTTGTACAATTCGCCTTCAGGTCCAAAACGCACCCGTTGCATGTCGCGAACATCCTTTTCTTTGTTCATGATTTCGTCTTCGCGTTGCTTGCGCGCTTCGTCACTTAAAAGGACTTGTTCTGCCTGGTATCGGTTGTACAATCCTTTAATTTTATCATACTCTAGCGCAATTTCTTGCCGCCAGCGCGAAGCCAATTTATCCAGTTCGTCTTCCGCTACCTTATAATCGGAAACACTGGAAAGTACTCTAGTAACATCGACGGAGGCGATGCGTTGAGCTTTTACGGTAACTGCCAAAGTCAAAAAAAGGACAATGGTAAGCGTTGCATTCTTGAGCAGGGAAGAAAGTTTTGCTTGCATGATTGAAAACTGATTAATGGTGATGATTTAGATCTTCCAAAGTTACAATTGTTGTTGTTTCGACGAAACCAACCAATAATTGTAACCTAAATTTAGTGCAATCTTCTGGCGGCTGCATCTGCTTTAACTTAGGTTTAACGGGAAACCCCATACTTTTAAGAAAAAATAACTAATCGCTTATTCCTTAGGCATACTTTTGATCCAAAGATCTTGCTGCGGGTATGGAATGCTAATCTTGTTTTCTTTGAAAAGCCGCATGATCGCAAAACGTAAATCACTTTGAACATCTTCGATGCGCATGAATTCCTCTGACCAGAAATGAACTTCAAAAATAAGCGCCGAATCAGCAAATTCTTTTAATAACACATTGATCTCAGGTGAAGATAAAATTTTGGGGTGCTGCTGAGCGGATTGTATCAATAATTTTTTCACCAATTCAACATCTGATTCGTAGCCAACACCCACGGTAACAAAAAAACGAGCTACATCGTCGCCATGACTCCAGTTGGTCACGTTATCAATCACCAATTTTGAATTGGGAACGATTACGCTGCGGTTGTCTTGAGTTTGCACGATAGAAGTACGTATACCAATTCGCCGTACTTTTCCTACTAAACCCTCTATTTCAACAACATCCCCAACTTCCACGGAGCGTTCAAACAAAAGCAACATACCGGAGAAAAAATCATTAAAAGTTTGCTGTAAGCCTATCCCTACGCCCACTAAGAGCGCTACGGTACCTCCAGCAATAACGGTAATGTCTACCCCCAATACATGCAGCGCAATCAAACCAGTAATAAAGTAGATAAGGTATACCACCAGCCGATTGATGGCATATTGCGAGCCAATGTTCAGTTTGCGACGACGATAAAAATCTACTAAAAATAAGTGAATCGCTAACCAGGTAGTCAATCGAGCCAAAAGCACTGCTAGTACAGCAAATAATATATTGGAAGCCCGAAAGGCGTAGACTGTTTTTCCGTATTTTCCTTCAAAAAGCATAAAATCAGACTGAAAAATTCGAAGCAGCAGTAAAATAGCAAAAAGATAAACTACTGATTTGATGTAGCGATTGGTTACTTCCCAATCGCGTTGAAGGGTATTGAGGCCGCCGCTCAGCATGGAGCGCCCCGTTTTTTCTTGTTTTCGGAAAAAATTTTGGACAATAACCCTTCCCAATAAAATATCTGCGATGCGTGCAACTTGCCAGATGATAAGTCCACGCAGCAGGGTGGAAGTACCAATCCAAATCTTTTCTTTTTCAAAAAAAGTGAAATCGATACCTGTAATGGCCACCCAAATTAAAATGGCCAGATAAATAAAAAAAGGCTGAACCCGTCGCGTTACTTGTCGACGCCGGGAAGTTTCTACTTGAAATTGTTCAAAAAGAGGAGGAAGTAAACGGGACATCAATGCCCAATCCAGCATGAGTAATAGCAAGAAAATGATTAAACCCCAGGTCAAATGCCAAGCATTGACGGTGTGTTGGCCTAACGTGAATTGGAACGTATCAAAAAATTCATTCATCGACAAAAAGATTCATTGGCTCGAAAGTAGGAAAATTTGACCAATCACGCCTAACCTACGCTGGGAGTTGGGCGTAATTGTTTAATTTGTGGCGGTTTTTTTCAAAACATTCAACCTAATGACGTATTACTTTGCCCGATTCGTCTCTTTGATTTTTCATCCTTTACTGATGATTACTTATATGTTGGTGATTCTGTTATGGGTCAACCCTTATTTATTTGGGGTCCATGATTTGACAGAGGCCAGTTCTCGCATTTTGATACTGCAAGTTTTTTTATCCTCTTTTTTTATACCGGGTATGGCCGTAGCGATGTTGCGATTTACGGGGCTGGTAAAATCCATTGAACTTCCTGATAAACAGGATCGCATCGGACCTTATATCATCAGCGGCATTTTTTATTTGTGGCTATTTAGAAATTTACTAACCAATACCTTGATTCCCAACATCTACACCAGTTTTGTATTGGGAGCTACGATTGCTTTGTTTGTTGCTTTTTTTATCAATATTTTCTCAAAAATAAGCGCACACGCTACCGGGATGGGCGGTTTGGTGGCCATGATTTATATCACGCTGTCAACTTTTCCTGAGTATGCTTCTTTTTCGATTCCCTTATTCAATGGACAAATATTAGAAATCACGCTTAGCGCATTGCTCATAACCGTAATTGTAATAGCTGGATTGGTCGGCGTCTCCCGATTAATATTAGATGCCCATGAGCCATCGGATCTCTATGGCGGATATTTGGTAGGTTTTATCGCTCAGTTTATTGCGTTAAAATTTGTCATGTAGTAATCAGAACTGGAGGTTTTTGGCGCAATCCTGGATTTACCTTGATTTATTGGCATTTTTTGAGGAAATTACTGCTGTACCACCCTCTTATTCAGCATGAAACACATCATCACCCTTCTATTTTTAATAACTAGTCTGAATTGGGTTATTGCTCAAGAAAAATCCAAGGAGATTCAGCCTCACTATATTTTTAGCATCTATTTCGGAGGCGGGTCGTCGTATATTGACGAAGCCCAAATCCAAGCGCTATACAAATGGTTGGATGAAATTCCGGGAGTTGATGGTCACGATATTAGTATTCACGGCCACACCGACAATATAGGCAGCCTAGAGTATAATCAATGGCTATCCCAAAAACGCTGCCAAGCGGCTTTTCAGGAACTCATCAACAAAGGTCTTCGACCAGAACTTATCCGCTTCAAAGATTTTGGCGAACTCAATCCTGTTTACGACAACAGTACATGGGAGGGGCAAAAAAAGAACCGTAGGGTCGATATTATCGTTTGGCCGCTTATTATCTAGGAAGATTTATTTTGATTATTTTCTTTTTTCAAAATTATTAATGTATATTTGGAAAGAACTCAAAATCAAAGAGTGTGTTTGGATTTTTAGTTCGTTTGCGAAAATGAGTCAAAATTTACACCAACGAGGCGCGAAAAACGAAGTGTATCCCGACTCTGTCGAGGACAGGTCAGCGCTACATGAGTATTTTTGCAACGAAGTTGGGGTGAATTTTGGCCATTTGCGGCGCGAATAAAAAATTCAAACACACTCTAAATGATGGAGAGTGTTTTCCCGACAAGTTATTTTTGAAGGAGATTGATTCATCCTCAAAAATCATTTGTTATGAAAAAAGAAAATGGAATAACAGCCGCCTTTCTGTTGATCGGCGCAACTGCTTCTGCACAAAACATAAATCTAAGATCTGAAATGAGCTGGAATAACTTTTCTCCGTTTGCCCAATTAGTGGTAATTCTTTCAGTGGTTACCCTCGTGCTTTGGGCTATTTATGTAATATCGATTATTTGGGTAAAGGAAGATAAAGAAATTGTGGAAAGACGCCGTCGCAGAAGCGCCCCACATTATCACGCCCAAGATGAATACCAATCGATGACTTTGGCCAATCATTTGCTGGCTATCCGGGATCGACAACAAAAAGAAAAATTGCGGAGCTTTCCTTCTTCGACTTCGCGCGGCTAGTTTAAGGCGCTCATCAGAAACCTCAAAAAAAGTAGATCCATGCTTTTTTTGAGGTTTCTTCGTTTTTCACTTCAAATTTTTAATTCTTCGTTGCTTGTTTATCTAATTTAGCGCACTTAAACCGTTCTCCTTTGTGCATGAATGAGCGCTAAATGATGCTGAACACCCGATTTGGACTACCGATTATTTCATTTATTTGTTTTTTGGCATGTGGCATGAGCCACCGACCAGTAACTTCTCCGCAGCAAGCCTACGAATGGCATTACCGCGGAACGCTGCTATATGGCGAAGGCCGCTATAAACAGGCCAAAGATTTATTGCAAAATGCCTACAATGCCCAACCCAATAACTACAACTTTGGAGTGGCGTATGGACTTTGCTTGGGAAGACTAGGCGATTCGGGTCAAGCGCAATCGGTTTTTGCCGCTGCACGCAAAGCCATTTTGCTACACGATCCCGAGCGCGCGCAAAAACTAGCTTTGAGCACTTTTTTTTCAGGGATGTCCTATCTCTACTCCATGCATTATGGGCAGGCGTTTGTCCAATTGCGAAGCGCGGTTTTGTCGCAAAAAAACCTGAATCAGCCCAAGCTGCTAAGCGTTTTTTACAATGCTTTGGCATATGCAACTTTGCTCAACCAGAGTAATAATTCGCATCAACGCGAAGATCTTCCCCCTCATTACCACATCCACCGGCGGGATATGGAGCGAGCTGCAGATTACTATGCACAGTCGCTACTAAGTAATCCTGAAAACGAGGTTTCGCTTGACAATTATCGCCAAATAGCGGATACCTTGCAATTGATGGATGAATTGCCTCCTGGCCTGGGAGCCATTTTGGACACCACCAAATCTTCGCCCACCTTTATACAGATGCATCAAACGATTATCCGTGATCTTCAACTGGATCAATTTGACGAATTGGTTTTTTTGATTGACATATCTGGCTCAATGGTCATGGAAAAAGTGGTGTGTTATGGAGCGGATCGATTTACCGCCATGAAAGAACTGTGTTTGCGCATTTTACCCGAAATAAAACCTGAAGTACAGTTGGGAATAGGCACCATCGGCGGCAATTGTGGTACTGTGCCCGATCATTGGTACAAAACAGGGTCGATCAGTCGAGAAGACATCCACGACAAATTGCGGTTTTTGATCCCCGATGGCACTACGCCTTTGTTGAGCATGTTGGTAAAAAGTCCGGAGCTATTTTCAAAAATTGATTCCACCCGCAAAAGTATTTTTTTGATCAGCGACGGAGCAAATACTTGTCGGGAATCTGGTTGGGACATCTGCGAGTTGGCTTCTGAATTAAAGAAAAAAAAGATAGCCGTTAATGTTTTGACCTTTCTCGAAAACTCCTACAACAACACCGATGCCTTTGGCGAATACCTTTGCCTTTCCGAAATAACGCGGGGTCATATTATTTATCTCGACAATTACCGTTGCCGATTAGAACCTCTGGCCTTGGATCTCGTAAAAACTTGTCAATTAAAATTTCCAGCTATCGAGAAGAGTACCTGTTGGGGTGCGCACATCAAAAACCTGTGGATGACAGATAAACCAAGCTTCTAAGCCTATCATTCGCAAAGGTTTTTAGATTTCTTTTCGATATTTGCCGGATTAGCTCATTTGACACGAGAACATGAAAAATTTAATCTGCATTACTTTTTTGCTTCTTTGTTTCCTTCATCTTTCAGCTCAGTTGGTCAATATCGAAAACCAACGTATGCAAACCGACAGCATCCGATTTGCGGGAAATGTAAATTTTTTGATAGACTATACTAACAACAACAACATCACCTTGCTCCAAACCAGTGCTTCTTTGGCGCTGCAAATGAAAAGTAAAAATCTGCGCAATATCTTTTTAATCCTAGGCAGTTACGATCGGGCGCAAGCAAAGAATCAGGATTTTGACCACAATGGCTTTTTTCATTTACGAAGCACTCAAAAAATAAATGACTTCATCCGTTGGGAAGCATTTGGGCAAGTTCAATTCAACTATCTACTGGGAATAAAACAACGCTTGCTTTTTGGGACTGGCCCCAGGATGAAAATCTTTAAATCCAATAACCATAAGGCTGCGTATTTCGGAGTCATGCAGATGCTGGAATACGAAGAAAGCTCTGGCGAAATCAATGTCATTCTTCGGCAACTACGTTTAAGTTCCTACCTTACTCTAACCTTTGGTTTTCCAAAAATTAATGCAGAGCTGACCTCCACAACTTACTTTCAGCCTCGGCCAGACGTGTTTAAAGATTATCGCATTTCTACTCAAACAAGTATGAGTTTTGCGTTACAAAAACATTTGCGCTTCACATCAGGCTTCTCCTATTATTATGATGCTTTCCCACCAGCCAGTTTTCGAGGGCGAGCCATTTCAATTCAGCAAGGCATTCGGTATGAATTTTAAAGCAAAAAATATGAATTATCATGCCCCATTTACTTATCATTGGGCATGATAACGCATTTAGACATAGCTCATCTTACCCTGCTGCAATGGAGTGTTCTTTTTTTGGCGGCATTGTGTATTGGAATGGCAAAAACAGGCATATCAAATCTCGGGACGGCTACAGTTCCTTTGGTTGCTTGGTCGTTTGGCGGGAAACTTTCTACGGGGATCATGTTGCCCATGTTGATCATTGCCGACGCGATTGGGGTGTGGTACTATAATCGGCATGTGCAATGGTCGCAATTGCGCCGATTGATGCCATGGACTTTAGTGGGCATCATCATTGGCGCTTGGTTGGGACAGCAGGTGAATGATGATGTGTTCAAAAAAATGATGGGCGTCATCTTTGGTGGATCGGTGTTGTATATGTTTTGGAGAGAGTATCGGGGTATAAGCAAAGTGCCAACCCAGTGGTGGTTTGCGATGATTATGGGGATATTGGCAGGCGTTACAACCATGATTGGCAATTTGGCGGGAGCGGCAACAGCAGTTTTCTTTTTAGCGATGCAGCTCCCCAAAGACAGTTTTATCGGCACCAATGCCGGATTTTATTTTATCATCAATTGGCTGAAGGTTCCCTTTCAAATTTTCATCTGGCACAACGTTGATGCAAATATTTTACTGCTCAATTTATATTTAGCTCCGGCAATCATTTTGGGCGCTTATTTAGGGATCGTTTTGATCAAACGTTTTTCTGATCGCGCTTTCCGACGTCTTACCATTGGGTTGTGTATGATCGCGATGGTTTTACTTTTTTTGTAAAAAAAATTGGGTTTGGGTTTTTTGCTCATAAAAATCCAAGCCCAACTTCTTTTAGAGCGTGTTTGGATTTTTAGTTCGCAAGCGAAAATGAGTCAAAATTTGCACCAA
>JBBANM010000001.1:0-145801 GCA_040401995.1 Saprospiraceae bacterium | reverse complement strand
TTTTTGTCCATAAGGCCAAAACCAATTGGCGTACCTTGATCGCTTAGTGCCAATTTTTAAGCGTTAATAATAATAAAACTCCAAATTTTAATATTTTTCCATGCTCAAAACTTGACAGCGTTAAGTATATTTGAAAGGATAAAAATCATTTGCGGACTGAAAAACATTGTTATCACTTCCCTTTTTTTCCAAATTCCATCACCATAAATGTCCCAGGCAGCACGGGTGCGCGCGGACGAGGGTTTTCGGTTGTTGCTGCGGGGATAGGACCATACTCAGCGGTGATGGTAAAAATATGGTTGGTAGAAGGGTCATAAGCAATCGTTCTTGCACCCACTCCGGTTTTTATCGTTTCATATACCGCATATTTTCCTCCTGGGCTTTCTTTCACCACGGTAAAAGTACCATCGCCATTGGAAGCAAAAGCCAATTTTGATTTGTTGTCAAAAGCGACGCCATCAACCCCTTTCCCAATTGGCACTTGGCCAATAATCGCGCCCGTTTTGGCTGAAACGATGACCATTGTTGCGGTTTTGCGACAAGAGCTGAACAGGATTTGCTTCTTTTTATCATACCCCAGCCCCGTCGGTGTTTCACCCGGCGCCAAGGAAAAGCGTTTTTTGACGATCAAAGGTTTGGTTTTGATCGCTACTATTTGGTTGGTGTCTTCCAAATTTACGTATACCAACCCTTTTCCATTGCTAACTCCCGCTTCAGGAGCGCCGCCCAGGTCAAGAGTTTTCACCACATTGTCGGTTTTGGGATCAATCACTGTTGTATTCTTACTGCCATTGTTGAAGACAAAAATTTGCTCCGAATACGCATCGTAAAGTACCGCATCTGGTTTATCTCCTGCAGGAATTTCTTTGATCATTTTAAGGGTTTTAAGGTCAAATACCATCACCGTTTTGGTAGTTCCGCAAGTGATGTAGCCCTTGCCCAATTTTGGGAGGGCACAAATGCCGTGTACGCCTTTGGTATTGGGAATAACTCCAATTTTTTCGTGGGTGTCCACATTGAGTACTTCCACCTGCGTAGCGTGGGAAACGTACAAACGACGGTCTTCAGGGGTAACCGAAAGGTAGTCCCAGCCCCCTTCGCCGCCTATAACCGTTTTTTTCAATAAAGTAAAGCCGGAGGCATTGTTTTGTGCCGATACAGCCAAAGTCGACAAAATGGTAATTGCCACAAAAAGTAAGCTCTTTTTCATGTTGATGGTTTGAGATAGAGATGCACTATTGGATCCCATTGCGAAGGTAGTCAAATTCCCAGAGGTGATTTTTGGAATAAATACATAAAAAAATCGGCTTTCTAAACTGATTAGAAAGCCGATTTGATAACGTAACTATAATAATTAAAAGCAATACTACATTTTTTTCCAATTATCGTAAGCCTTGGCAGTCATGTTTTTTTCATCTCCTTGCCAAACTTGTAGAGCATCCACTTCCAAGTCATTCAAAAAAAGATACAATTTACCGTTGCGTACCAAAAACTTATTGGGGTCGGTTCTAAACTTAGCATTTAAAGCAATGCCAGTAGCACACCAGCCTCCAAATTCAGGTAGGTATTTTGCTGGGTTTGCTTCAAATTTTGCTTTTTGATCGGCAGTTGTGAAATAATAATTCAAACCACCGTGTTCTGATTTGAAATTTTTCAAACCCCGTTGAGCCAAATTCAAATCCACATAAGAAACCGGACTATAGCCTTGCAGCGCTATTTTGCTGTCATCAGCGTTGAGTTTTCCATTGTTTCCTTGCGCCAAAGCAGAGCTTGCTATAAGGAAAAATGCAAATAGGGAGTAAACAATAGATTGAATTGTTTTCATTGTGATTGATTTTGATAGGGTTAAAACTTAATTTTGGAAATACTGCTCGTTCACTACTTTATCGTCTTTCCATTCGCGACGAATGATTTCGTGCCAAAGTATATGGCTGCCATCCTTCATGTCAAAATCAAAAGTATACTCAGACATCGACACGTCTGCTCCTGCCACTGCATGATGAAGGGTAATGCTGTTGACCGTTTTGATGCCGCCAGTAAAACCAGTCATTTTCTCCACCATTTGAGCTTTGGTAGTGGTAATTGAGCCATCAAAATCTTTTGAGTAAGCATTATCAGCAAAGAATTGATTTACGGCTTCGAGAATTTCCCCTTTTGACAATAGGGCGTCCATTTTTGATAACAGTTGTGCAACTTGCATGTTGGAATAAGTTTGTTGTGATGATGTAATCTTTTAACACCACAAAATTATTCCTCTCAGGGCCTGATTTAGGTACAAGAAATGGACTAAAAATTGTACTTTTTGTTGGCGAGGTAATCAGAAGGAGTTTGACCGGTGTATTTTTTAAAAAAAGCGGAAAAATGGTTGGCTTCTTCAAAACCTAATTCAAAGGCTGTTTTTTTAATGCTCAAATAGGTCAGCAACAATTTGGCAGAATTAATGATTTCAGTTCGGATCAAATCACCTACCGTCATGTTGAGTTTATCCTTTACTTTTCGGCTTAACGTATGAATACTGCTATGCGTTTTATCGGCATAATAAGCTGTTGAACGTTGCGATTTAAAATTATCGCGGATTAAAAGCAGTAAATTTTGGATAAATTCATCTGTACCATTGTTGCCAAAATTTTCTCTAAACTCGGCCGGTGTCAATTGGGTAGATTGTTTAAAAAAACGGTTGAAATATGCTGGATCTTTGAAGCCTAAATCATACGCTACTTCTTGGATGGGTTTATCGGTATAGGCAATGTCTTTTTGACTTTCAATTAGCAGTTTTCTTTGCGCAAGATCTTTCACTGTTAGCCCCAGGCGACTTTTCACCAATTTTTGTAAGCTGTATTGATCGGTTTGTACATTCGCAATCAATTGTTCTACACTCATTTTTTCGGTAAAATGGGCATCAATAACTTCTTTTAGGTCAAAGATTAGGGTGTATTCCTCTTTTTCTGCATCAAAAGGGTTTTGCCAAAACCATTGCTCTTTAGAAACATCCAGAATTTTGGTGGGAATTTCATTTAGTAATGCTTCAAAAGAGCCTTGCTTTTCTTCTGAAAAATCGATGTAACCTAAGGCAATCAAATGTTTGAACAATACCCGGTATTCTTTGTCAATCTTGATAGAGTCAGCTGGAAAACCTAAAACCGCAATCTCAAGATCACCAGATAAAAATTTTATGGGTTGATTGGGGGATAAAAAAATAAGGCGGTTTTCAAATTCAGAATAAGGCTTAAAATCCACTTCAATGATTCCATGTCCCAACTTAACCCATATCATGGTATGGTTGGGAAAGGACATTAATTCACCAATATTAGGTTTTAAGTGTTTTAACACGCTTCATGTGTATTATCTCTTTATTTAAAACTTCAACGTCGCCCCCAAACTTGGCAAAAACGGCAACTGATGTACCCGCCGATTGGTTACCCGATCTACGTAAAATATGTTTTCCCGGTTGTACGCATTGGTAGCACTGGCCGTCACCTCCAAGCCAGAAAACTTAGAAAATTTGATCAGGTGTTTGATCGATAAATCCAAACGATGGTAATCGGATAAACGCCCGCCGTTGATTGTGCTCGACAACAAAGTTCCAATCGGGTAATTCCCGGTCAAAACATCGGTTAAACCCAGGTTGGTATAAGGGTTCTGCTGGTAAAAACCTTGAGTTTGAGTGAATGGAAAAGCGGAGCCGTAATTCAAACGCCCGCTGAGCTCCCAGTTGTGTTTTTGGCCAATAATATAAGTGACCAATAGGTTGGCATTGTGCCGACGGTCAAAAACGGTCGGGTACACCTGGGCGCCGTCGTTGCGCGTAACGCGAGCAAGCGAGTAGGTAGCCCAAACGGTAAAATAGGGCCGATCATATTTAAAGGTAAAGTCGATTCCGTAAGCTTTTCCGGTTTCAATGACGTAATTGGGATCGTTGTTGTACAGTTTATTGCGGTTGATATTGATCAGCTGACTGAAGTTTTTATAATAAGGCTCGATGTTGACGGTGATGTTTTTGCCAAAATCGAGTTCAGCACCTACTACGCCATGCCAAGCAGTTTGCAGGCGGTTGTTGGCGGCAGTTTGGGTCCCTGGTTTGTAAAGCGTTTCTTCCGGTCCGGCCAAAAAGCCAGTAAAAAAGTTCACCACATCCAGGTCGTTGGCCGTACTGATCAGGTTTTGTCGGTATATACCTCCCGCACCTTTCAAACGAAAGTGATCGGTTACATTGTATTTCAATCCTATTCTGGGTTCTAAGGATATTTTGGATTGAGAGGCAAAGTAATGCACCCTAAATCCTGGTTCTATCACCAAATTGCCAATTTCCTTCCGGTACTTACCGTAACCAGCCAGCTCCGTGGTATAATCTTTCTGATCAAAGCTAATGCCCACTAAATTTTTAAAACTAAAATCAGTGTTAAAACCAATGATTTCAAACCCGTAATCCAGTGATTCCTTGATTCCGGAGTACGTAAAATTTAAACTCGCATTGTAATTGGTGACGCTGCTCATCCGCGGGCGACCATCCGACTCCTTCAACGAAATGTCGTACTTGCTGAATCCAACAGTTCCGTTCATTACCACATTAGAATTGGTAGGCAAAAGTGTAAACCGCGCTCCTCCACCTGAATTGGTCCAATTCAGATTGGCTAATCCTAGAAAATTGAATTGATCGTTGAAATGAAAACCAAACAGATCTAGTTTGCTGCCATTTTCACCGTTGAAAGAGATTTTGCCGTATAAATCGGTGTAGTTGTAAGGCAAATTGGGTTTGATTTTACTCAAATTGGTATCGCGAGCGGCAAAGGCATAAAAATTGGTGTCCACCGCATTGGGGTATAAAACTTTGGATGTCTGATCAATCAAACTTCTTTTTCCGGTGATCATAAACGACACACTGCCGCCACCTTCGGTTTTCAAGGGTTTCAAAGGGCCTTCAAACAAAAATTTGGTTTGAAAAGGGCTACCCGATACCAATCCTGATAATCTTTTTTTATTGCCTTCGCGGGTTTTGATGTCCACGATTGCTGAAATACGACCGCCATATTGCGCATTGTAGCCTCCAGTTAGTACATCCACACTGCGGATGGTTTCGGTTTCAAAAACAGAAAACAAGCCAATGGAATGGAAAGGATTGTAGATGACCATTCCATCCAGCAATATCTTGTTTTGTACCGGTGATCCACCGCGAATGTAGAGTTGTCCGCCTTGATCGCCCGATGATACCACGCCAGGAAGCACGGTTAGGTATTGCGCAATATCTGCTTCCCCGCCAACCGAAGGCAGGGATTTTATTTGTTTTTGGGTAACTGCTAATTTTGAAATTTCAACCTCAGTACGTGCTTTTTCTTTTTGGGAAGACACGTCAAATTCCTTTAGATCAACTACAGCTGGTTTGATCAACACCCGCTGATAAAGCACCGCGCCAACTTTGACGTTGATGTCCGTTTCTATAGTTTCATAACCAGTATAAGATGCCACCAGTTTGTAATTACCTGCCGGTACGTTGGGGATGCTAAAAAAACCTTGCACGTCGGTAATGCCGCCATATTTCGTGTCTTTGAGTATCACTGTGGCAAAAGAAAGCGGCTCGCCGTTGTCGTGATTCAGCACATTGCCTCGAATAGTAGCGTTCTGCGCCTCGATGATGATGGGCAGGCAAAACAATAGAAAGCTCAAAAAGCGGTAGAAGATCCTCATAAATCCAGCGGTTGTGACTTAATCTTTTAAACAAGCTCGAACAAAGATATAAGCAATCCCCGCTTGTAAAAAAAATTATTGTCCCGCAGTAAGGAAGCAGTCAAAATTGAGGTTAGGAAAACTCCAAAATCCCAGCGCCTAAACGGATGACTACTGGTTTATCCAAGGTGCAATCGACCACAGTTGAGGGATTGTTACCTCCAGGGCCGCTGTCAATTACCACATCAACCAATTTTTCAAAATCTTGGTAAATGTCTTCTGGATCGGTAAAATATTCCAGGATATCGTCGTCCGATTTGAGCGAGGTGGTCAAAATTGGTCGGCCCAATTTTTCCACTAATAGCAATGGAATCTTGTGATCGGGTATACGGATACCGATGGTGCGTTTGCGGTTGCGAAACATTTTGGGAACATTGCTCGCGGCATTGAGTACAAAAGTAAATGGCCCCGGCAAATTGCGCTTGAGTAGCTTGAAGGTTGGGTTATCCATTTGCTGCGTGAAATCCGCCGCCTGACTGATATCCTTACAAATAATGGCCATCATAGCATCCTTGGGATTGAGTTTGCGCAATCGACACACCCGCTCAATGGCGTCTTGGTTGTTGATGTCGCAGCCTATTCCATAGACGGTGTCGGTTGGATAAATGACGATACCGCCTTTTTCCAAAATCGCTACCACTTGATCGATTTTGCGTTCTTCAGGATTGTCAGGGTGAATGTTCAGCAGCATAAGACTCGGTATTTGAAAGGACTGAAAAAAATGGTAGTGTCGAGAGAAAAAAGATTTCCTTTCGACACCCCAATTTTATTTTTAGTTCAAATCATCTTCATCAAAAAGATCATCGCCCAACATATTGGCCAATAGATCACGGAACGACAAACTTGACTCCAACACTTCTTTGTTGATTGCATTGAATTCAGATAAACCATGCAAGATCAATTCCATGTAGGTGTACAATTCGGCGCCGCTGGTTTTGGTGACGGATTCAGCCAATTTACGCAATCCTGCAACACTATCCAAGGCTTCGCGGTATTCTTTATCGCTGCAATCGTTCAGCAGGTTTACTATGTTACCGCCAGTGAACCAAGCACGAATGGTGCCATATGGATCGCTTTCGCGGCCTTTGCGTAGTTTATCTGGATCCGGGAAATGGCTCAAAAACATTTTTTTGAATGCCTTGCCCATCAAATTAATAGCTACCAGGTAAGGGCCTTCTTGTTCTCCTTCGTACACCAACTCCACTTTTCCAGTCACAGCAGGCACCATGCCCCAAAAATCGGTTAAGCGAACCGTGGTTGTGTTTTCTGCATTCAGCAACATGCGTCTTTCGGCAGTAGACATCAAGTTTTCGTATCCTGAAATACTCAAACGCGCTGAAACCCCACTTTTTTCATCGATAAACTCACTGTCGCGGGCCTCAAAAGAGATGGTTTCCAAAATCACTTTCACCATGTCAGATACGCCGATGAGTTCACGTTGCTCGGGGGCGAGTTTCGCTTCTTGCTCGGTGATCTTTTGGGCAATCTCGATGGTTTTCGGATAGTGGGTCAAAATTTGACTTTGAATCCGGTCTTTCAACGGCGTAATGATGCTACCGCGGTTGGTATAATCTTCTGGGTTTGCAGTAAACAAAAATTCAATATCCAAAGGCAAACGCAACTTAAAACCGCGAATTTGGATATCGCCTTCCTGCAAAATATTGAACAAAGAAACCTGGATACGTGCTTGTAAATCAGGTAATTCGTTGATCACAAAGATGCTGCGGTGTGCGCGGGGCACCAAACCGAAGTGAATTACCCGCTCATCAGAATATGGCAATTTCATCGTCGCTGCTTTGATGGGATCCACATCGCCAATCAAGTCGGCCACGCTTACATCTGGGGTAGCCAGTTTTTCCACGTAGCGCTCGTCGCGGTGCATCCAAGTTACGGGGGTATTGTCGCCATGCTCAGCAATGATGTCTTTTGCTTGCCGAGAAATCGGGTGCATGGGGTCATCATTAAGTTCGCTGCCGCCTACAACTGGAATGAACTCGTCCAGCAATTGCACCAACAAGCGCGCAATACGCGTTTTGGCCTGTCCACGCAAACCCAATAGCAAAATATTGTGACGCGATAAAATGGCCCGTTCAATATCTGGTAGCACGGTATCTTCAAAACCCAAAATGCCTTCGAAAATGGTTTCGCGGTTTTTGAGTTTTTTGATCAAGTTGCTGCGCAGCTCTTCTTTGATTGTCTTTGGTTGATATCCGCTCGCTTTGAGCGCTCCCAAGGTAGTAATGCCGTTCATCTATTTGCTCGATTAGGTTTTAGATTACTCAAACGATTTTGAAGCAAGATAGTTTTGTTCAGGAACGATTGAACAATAAATTACCACTTTATCCTTGCTCTTTCACCGCCACTCTTCCTATCTTTTTCGTTACAATGCACCACATTGCTCCTCAAAAGACAGTTGATTGGCGGCAAAATAGCGGTGGCTAAAATGCCAATTTATTATTCACCCGTTCCTTGCAGGTTTTTCGGTTTAGAAAAAAGGTTACTTTTGAAATACTTTCCCGATTTCGGTTAGAACTGAAACTATTGGAGTCGATTTTTCATGACGCAACACCATGATCAACAAGAACTCGAAACAACCTTGGAACGATTTTTCTGTTCCAAACACTCTTTTAAAAAATCGAATAATGAAACGTATCCTTTTTTCCTTATTTTTTATAGCAGCTACTACCCTATTTACTAGCTGTATCAACATTATTGAAGAAATGACGGTTGATAAAAATGGCGCTGGCGCTTATGACCTCACTGTCGACTTGAGCTCTTTGTTGCAATCGGGCATGCTGGGTGATCTACTCAAACAAGGAGAATCCAACGGACTAAAGATTACTGGCGGAATGGGTGAAAACATGGAAAAAGACACCGTGATTTATCTAAAAAACAGCTTGTCGCCTGAGGCCAAAGCCAAAACTGGCAATCCAGCTTTCTGGGACAAGGTAAAAATGACCATGAACGTCAGCAAGTCTAAGGGCAAAATGGGCTCAACGGTACACCTCGATTTTGCCAGCATTGACGACATCAATTTTTTACTAAAAAACATCAACACCGTTTTGTCAGAAGGTACCGGCGATGCCAAAAGCATGTTACCACCAGGCTTGATGCCTACACTAGCCGGGTTCAAAATGGGTAAAAAAAGCTTGGAGCGCCTACCTGCCCCAAAAAGCAATACCGATCTCCCGGCTGGCGATGAAATGGAAATGATGAAAATGTTTTTGGGCGGAGCTAAATTTACTTCCATCATCAATCTGCCGGGTAAGGTGAAGAAAACCAATGTACCCAACACAAAAATCGACGGCAATACAGTAACCACCGAATCCCCCATGTTGGATTTTATCAGCGGGAAAGCGAAGATCGATGGCAGTGTATCTTTTAAATAGACTTTTATTTAGGAACGGGTGAATAATAAAGTGTCATTTTAGCCGCCGCTATTTTGCTGCCAATCAACTATCTTTTGAGGCGCAATGTGGGGCATTGCAACGAAAAAGATAGGAAGAGTGGCGGTGAAAGAGCAAGGCAAAAGTGATACTTTATTGTTTAACCGTTCCTTGAACGATTTTCTGCGCGCTATATCGAAAAAATTAGGCTTTAGTTGCGCAAAACTTCAACTTGGGCCGAATACAAACTCAAAAAGTAATCATGATAGACCGCATCAAAAAAGCATTGTCAGACGCTTCTGAAATGGTAAAAGAACAAGCCAGCAATCTAGGCGATGGCGCAAAGGAAAAAGTATTTCAACTCATTGACGAGTGGTTGCAAGTTTTTCCCAAACTACAACGCTATGGACTAGAAGTATCGAATTTCGCTTTAACCGTAGGTTTCAATCCTTGTCTTGAAGCTGAATTGAAGGGCAAACACGAAGATTTTTTGCCAGAAAGACTGGAGCAAATTCTCCAAGAATCCCGCAGCAATCCTTCGTTGATGTCAGTTTTTACCAGCATTAAAACGACGTATGTGCTGTACCGCAAAATCAATACCCCATTGGGTGGCGGTTTAACGGTGCGTTTGAAGATAAAAATTACCCCCGAAATCAAAGTCATGATCGGCGCGGGTAATGATCGCGAATCATAGCTCTTAGGGGATTGGCTATAAAACCCTCCAGGTCTTCGAGACCTGGAAGGTTTATTCCTCCCCAATAAAGTGTCTCATCACCTACATGAAAACAACCTTTGCATACATTGGCAAAACCAATGAATCTTACTTGGAAACTGGAATGGTCATTTTTGAAAAAAGATTGCGCCATTATTTGCCTTTTGAAACGCTTTTACTACCCGATGTAAAAGACGCCGGAAAAATTAGCGCCGAACAACTCAAAATTCGCGAAGGGGAACTCATTCTCAGTAAATTGAAACCCGATGATGGCTTAATCCTCCTCGACGAGCGCGGCAAACAATACACTTCAACACAATTTGCCCAGCAGATGGATCAATGGTTTCAGATGCCTTACCGGCGTTTGATCTTTCAAGTGGGCGGCGCCTTTGGTTTTTCAGATGCCGTTTATGAACGCGCTAATCACAAACTGGCGTTGTCATCGATGACTTTTTCCCACCAAATGGTACGTCTTTTTTTCCTGGAGCAACTCTACCGGAGCATGACCATCTTGCGCAACGAGCCCTATCACAATGAATGATGGCCTTGCTCATTCCGCATATTTCCTTATCTTTCCCGCAAATTCAACACCCACATCCGAATGGAACAACTTCCGATTACCTATAGTCTGATCATCGCCACCGGATTTATCTCGTGGCAAGCGTTAAACAAGCACGACATGCAGCTCAAGCTGCTGTTTCATCCCTACACTATCAAGCATAACCACGATTATTTTCGCTTCATCACCCATGGTTTTGTGCATGCCAGTGTGGAGCATTTATTGATCAACATGTTGGTATTGTACCAGTTTGGACAAGTCATCGAGCCTTTTTTCAAACAAACTTTTGGTGTAGTAACGGGGCCAATTTTGTTTATCACCCTATATTTAACCGCTATTGTAGTTGCTGCTATTCCAGATTATTTTAAGCATCAGGAAGATCGGGGATATGCGGCAGTTGGCGCATCGGGCGCAACTTCAGCTATTGTTTTCTCCTACGTTTTGCTTGATCCTTGGAATTGGTTCTTTTTTCCACCGGTACCGGCCATCGTTTTTGGCGTATTGTACTTGCTGTATTCCTCGTACATGGCGCGCCGGGCATTTGACAACATCGCCCACGATGCCCACTTTTGGGGCGGCGTTTATGGGTTCATCTATATGCTGATCACGATTTATGCGCTAAAACCGATCTTGTTGGGGTATTTGTGGCAGCAATTCATCAGCGGACCAAGTTGGCCATTTTAAGTATTCTGTTGTTTGTAAAACCGATGTTTAAGAGCTTGTTCAGATTTTGGATCTGAGGCGAAGGAGAGCTAATTTTATTTCAGGCGAGGCAAAATTTGCAGCCGTATGTGGGCAATACGGCGAAAATTTTAACGAAGCCCGAAATAAAATTTGCCTCATGGAGCCCAGAATCCAAAACCTGAACAGGCTCTAAACCCAAAAACCTAATATCCCATGTTTTTTGTATTGTCAAAATTGTTAGCGTTTGGGATCAAGCCCATTTCTTGGCTATTCATTTTATTGATAGGCAGTTTATTGGGTAGAAGGGTGAAGTTTCGCCGGCGTTGTGGCTGGCTGGCTTTATGGGTTTTGTTGCTATTTTCCAACAAAGGTTTATTTAATTTAGCTGCCTACCTCTGGGAATTGCCCCCCCAAAAAGTGCAAGTTCCCTATGATGCCGGGATTTTATTGGGTGGTTTTTCCAACCAAAACGGCTTTCCACAAGATGGGCGTTATCACTTCGGTCCCGGCGCCAACCGCTTTACCCAAACCTTAGAATTGTACGAGAAAGGCAAAATTAAACAAATCATCATCACCAGTGGGTCGGCAAATGTTACTGGAAAAAAAATAAGTGAAGCCACTGAGGCTATGCGTTTTTTACAAACCATGCATCTGCCTAAAGATGCAATCGTGGTAGAAACCCGTTCGAGAAACACCCACGAAAATGCGGAATTTACCGCCCAATTAGTAAAAAACCACTTACACGAAACGCGTTGTTTGCTCATCACCTCTGCTTGGCATATGCGCCGCGCCAAAGCCTGTTTTGCCAAAGTTGGCTTTCCACTCGATTACTACTGCACCGATTACCTGCAAGAGCGCTACACTCCTTGGATGATCATCCAGTTCCAACCCGAGGTATTGGGCAAATGGGAAGCATTGATCAAAGAGTGGGTGGGTATGTTGGCTTATTGGGCGGCAGGGTATATTTAAAAAATCCCCCTACTCTACCGGATCTTTTTACGGAAGCTTCCGTACAAGAAGAAGAATTTTTTGGCTTAATTCATCCTCAATCGCATGCAAAATCCCTGGAAAACTTTAACCAACAAACAGGTTTACGATAACCCCTGGATCAATATCTCCCATCGTGACGTCATCAACCCCTCGGGCAATCCCGGTATTTATGGCGTAGTGCATTTCAAAAACCTGGCCGTGGGCATTGTACCCATAGATGCCGATTGGAACACCTGGCTAGTGGGGCAATACCGCTACACTTTAGATTTGTATACTTGGGAAATTCCAGAAGGTGGTTGTCCTTCGGGGGAATTGGCGCTGGATGCTGCCAAAAGAGAATTACTAGAAGAAACCGGCATCACCGCCCTGCGCTGGACGCATGTACTCGACATGCACACTTCCAACTCCGTCACAGACGAAGTCGCCATCGCCTACCTGGCGCAAGATTTAACGTTTGGAGAAGCCGAACCAGAAGACACCGAAGACCTTCAAGTGCGCAAACTGCCCTTTGATGAAGTCATCGACATGGTTTTGCGCGGCGAAATAACCGATGGCCTATCGGTTGCCGCGCTACTGCAAGTAGAAGCCCAACGCAAACGCGGTCGATTTTTATGAAAGAACTTCGATGGTTCCTTCACAAAGCACTGGAAAATTGACGGAATTGGCGATAAAACACAGTTCATGCGCGCGCTCGTGCAAGGCGAGCGCTTTTTCGGTCATTTCGCTCTGCTGAATGCTCACTTTTGGATGCAAAGTCACCTCCACAAAACGCCCCCCGCCATCTTCGGTTTCTAGCATCGTGCCGGTAGCCGCATCTGAATAGTCGACCACTACAATTCCCGCCTCCGCACACAAGTGCAAGTACCACAACATGTGACAGGAAGAGAGTGCTGCTACCAATTGTTCTTCCGGGTTGTAGCGCTGAGAATCGCCGCGAAAAGCGGGGTCAGAAGAACCAAGAATGACGGGTTTTCCGGTTGCTTGCAGCTCATGGTCACGGCTGTAGGCGCGGTAATTGGCTGTTCCCTTGCCTAGGTTGCCCGTCCATTGAAGTTGGATTTGGTAGGTGTGGGTTTTGCTCATTTAGGTTCGGTTCAATATTTTTTAGCCAGATTATCTTCCCGAAATAATAAAGTCACTTAAAGTTTGTAATAATTCTTTTAACATTTCAGCTGGTATTTCACCGATACTGCCAACAATCTGACTTTTTGGAACCACTGCTAAAAATCCTAAACGAATCAAAGAAGTGTGTTGTAAACCAGTTTGTAGAAAATAAAAAGCGTCTTCTTGAAGTATCCGGTCAAAGCCTTCCACTTTTTGTTTTAATTGGGTAGAAATACCGCAAAGCAACCAATCATCAAATGGTGGCATTTTTTTTAATAACAATGCTGGTCGTCGTTTGATAGCGCCATCGGATTGAGGCAGTGGAATTAAGACTATATTACCACTTTTCATACCTTGTAATCTTCATTAGGCTCTTTTACTTCATAACCATCATAATCAGGCTCATCATTACTATAAGCATGGGTTAGGTTGTTTAAAGAAACTGCATTCCAGAAAAGTGTTTCATCGGAATCATCGATATCTAGCAGTTTTTGAATACTACGGATAACCCACTCCTCATTGGTTTCCTGTAGTTTTTGGATAATTTTGGCTTTAATGGTTTGTAGATTGACCATTTTAAATGTTAATTTGATGGCATTGATTAAAATATAAAGCTACGATTTTTTTTTACTGGTAGCAATAGTTATCACCTACTGAAGAATGTTAGGCTATTGCTAATCCAAGTCTTCACCCCTTGTAGTGAATTTTGCAAACGAGCGGGCAATTGAATTAGAAATATTTATATACCAACGAAAAACATCATGAAAATCAAGTCTTTATTCCTCCTCTTTTTTGCTTTAACCATCCAAATCACCTTTGCGCAGTCCGCCAAGGGACTCAAGGATTATTACAAAAAGTATTTCCCCATTGGTGTTGCCGTTAATCCGCGCATGATGGATAACTCGGAGGAATCTGCACTAATCCTGGCGCAATTCAACAGCATGACCCCCGAAAATGCGATGAAAATTGGCCCCATTCACCCCGAAGAAAAGCGCTATAACTGGGAACCAGCGGATAAAATTGCTGATTTTGCCGTGCAACACGGTCTCAAATTGCGTGGCCACACCCTTTGTTGGCACAATCAAACGCCAAATTGGTTTTTCAAAGATTCTACTGGCGCCACGGTGACCAAGGAAGTGCTTTTGGCGCGCCTGAAGCAACATATTTTCGATGTGGTAGGTAGGTACAAAGGTAAAATTTACGCCTGGGATGTTGTCAACGAAGCCATACCTGATGGTGATGGTAGCGACCTATACCGCAAATCACCGTTTTACGAGATCATTGGCCCGGAATACATTGAAAAAGCCTTCCAATATGCCCACGAAGCGGACCCTAAAGCAACTCTTTTTTACAACGATTACAATACCGAAAATGCCGCCAAACGGGAACGCATCTATCTAGTAGTGAAAGGATTGAAGGAAAAAGGAGTACCTATTCACGGAGTCGGTCTACAAGGGCATTGGGCGCTCACTGAACCGACTGCTGAAGAGCTCGAAACTTCAATCACCAAATTTGCCAGTTTGGGTTTACAAGTTCAGGTTACGGAGTTGGATGTATCTATTCACCCCAAAGAGCATGAGCGAAAGACCGAACCTTTTACCGGCAAAGTCGAATATACTCCTGAAATCGAAGCCAAGCAGGTGGCGCAGTACAAAATGCTCTTTGAAGTATTGCGCAAACACCGCAAAGCCATCACCGGCGTTACTTTCTGGAATTTGTCCGACAAGTCCTCTTGGTTGGATAACTTTCCCGTTCGTGGCCGGAAGGATTATCCACTGCTTTTTGATGAAAAATATCAGCCAAAGAAGGCGTTTTTTGTGGTGGCTAGGTGGTAGACAGCGACCGTACTTAATCTATTAATCGCTGAGTTATTATTTTGGGCGTCACCTTGTTCTATGTAGTGACACCTCGGCTAGTTTTTTGGCAGGAATACAGGATGGTAACTAAATGGAGAGTTCACACACAATGTGAATATCGAATATACCGACTATCGATCGCTATCTCTATTGCCTACCCCTCAAACAAATCATCCATCTTCAACTCATTCTGCACCACCGAACGTGCATACTCATTTTTTACTAACCCAAACGTAGTCAGCATCACCAAAAACACTGCCTTTTTCGTCTTAGTACTTTGAATAAACGCAGCGATTTTATTGCGCAAAACGAGGTCATAAGCCTTGGTGATCTCGTAAGCATTGATCGAAAATTTGATTTCAAAAAGGTTGATTACCCGGTCTTTTCGGTCGATGATCAGGTCGATTTGGGCGCCACCTGAAGTAGAGTCTGCCGCTTTGTACCAAGAGCTGGTTTCGCTATAAATGCCGTTAATTCCCAAGGCTTTTTTGATGTTGCGGGCATGATCCCAGCAGATTTGTTCAAAAGCCAGTCCTGCCCAAACATTTACTGCTGGATCGTTGATGCGATTGACCCAATTCCCAGTTTCATAGGTTCCTATATTTTCAATGAAGCGCAAGTAGAATAAGGTGTAATAGTCCGAAATGACATAAACTTTCCTGTTTTTATTGCCGCCAAATGGCACATAGGATTTCAGGAAACCGCTTTCCTCCAATTCGTTAAGTTTGCTTGTCAAATCCCCGCTGGAGGTTATATTGGCTTTTTTGATCAGATTTTCTCGGGTGGCCCGACTGCCCAGTTCATAGATTTTTCGCAAAATCTGTTCGTGTTGGGCTGCATTTTTAAAGAGGGAGGCAAAAGTGAATTTGAATTCCGAGTTCAACAAGCCAGTCTCTTCAAAGCAAATTTTTTCAATGTTTTGAACCGCGCTCAAACCCTTTTTTACTTGCTCAAGGTAGTAGGGAATGCCTCCCATGACCATATACAAGTTAATAATTTGGTAGCGGTCAAATAGGATATCTCTGGTTTGAAAAAACTGTTCCGTTTCATGGAGGGTAAAGGGCTCAATTTTGATGCGATGGGTTACCCGGTTGTACAGGCCGCCTTTGTTTCTAATCAGTTCATTGATCATCCAGGCTGCAGCCGAGCCACATACGAATAGTTTGAGACCTGATTGGCTACTGGCCCAACTGTTCCAAAAGTATTCCAGCCCAGTTAAAAAATCAGACTTTTTGGTGTCGAACCAAGGTAATTCATCAATGAAAATCACCCGTGGGCCGCTTACTTTGGAGAGCTCAGTTTGAAGCAGTGAAAAAGCACTGAGCCAATTTTCCGGCGTTTTGAATTCTTTATCGAACGTATTATTAAGGGCAATGGTGAAATTGAGCAGCAGTGTTTTGGTTGCGCCATTGGCTAGTCCGGTGGTGTAAAATGTGAATTGATGATTAAAAAACTCCTTAACTAAGAAGGTTTTACCAACTCTTCGGCGCCCATAGATGGCGACAAAAGCAGGCTGATCGGACTCTACAATTTCTGTTAATCTCACCTTTTCCCGTTGTCGACCAATAATCTTCATGTGCTTATTTTCTTCCAAAACTAAGAAAAAAAGTCAATTCTGGAAGAAAATGACTACTATTCTTTTCCAAAACTGCTTTAAAAGTTCAGTTTTGGAAAAGAATAAGGCCGGTTTTGTAGCCGAGTAAGAACCTTAGATCCTGTTTGGACTTTTTATTCGTGCTACAAATGGCAAAAGTCGCCCCCAACTTCGTTGTAAAAATCAAAACACACACTACTACAATCCGTGTTCTACATCGACAATTTAGCCTGAAAATTGCTATCTTTAAGCCCATGGAAAAATTACCTATCGGCATACAAGCTTTCGACAAGCTGATTGAAGGCGATTATATTTACGTGGACAAAACCAAGATTATCCATCAATTGGTCACCACCGGTGCAACTTATTTCCTATCCCGTCCACGCCGCTTTGGCAAATCGCTGCTTTTAAATACCATTAAGTCTTTGTTTGAAGGCCGACAAGAGCTTTTTTCAGGTTTATGGATTGAAAATCAATGGGATTGGAGCAAAAGCAATCCGGTTTTGCATTTTTCATTTGATGCAATGAGTTACGAGCAACTTGGCTTGGAAAACGCAATTTCACAGGAGCTTAAGTTACTGGCCAAAAGGCATAATTTGGTACTCAAAGCTACAGACTACAAAAGTCAATTCAAGGAACTGATCCAACAACTTCATGATGCCTATGGCAAGGTGGTTCTACTCATCGATGAATACGACAAACCCATCATCGATTATCAGGAACAACAGACCATCGAGCAAGCCAAAGTCAATCGCGAGATCCTCCGCAATTTTTATTCTGTAATAAAAAGTGCCGATGAACACCTGCAATTGGTCTTCATTACTGGAATTTCCAAATTCGCCCAGGTTTCTATTTTTTCACACCTCAACAATTTACACGACATCACCCTTAGTTCTCAGTATGCAACTATAACAGGTTATACCCAACAAGAGTTGGAACATTATTTTGAAGATCACTTACAAGCGGTTCAAACCGTACTTGGAGTGGATCGTCAAAGGATTCTGGAAAGCATACGCGAATGGTACAACGGCTATTCCTGGGATGGAGTAAGGCGAGTGTACAACCCATTTGGCGTATTGCGCTTTTTTGCGGCACAACGGTTTACCAATTTTTGGTTTTCTACGGGAAGCCCACGGTTTTTGATAGCACAAATGCACAAATTGGAAATATTCGATGTCGAAAACACTCCGGCTAATAACACCACCTTTGAGCGATATGATATCGAAAACCTTGACTTGACTTCCATTCTTTTTCAAACTGGCTATTTGACGGTCAAAGAGCTAGACCTTTGGACGGGAGATATGATCCTCGATTACCCCAACAAGGAGGTTCGTCAAAGTATGTACCAGTTTTTGATTGATGATCTGGCTAAAGATGCACATCGTACTGATACCGGACTGACCATCCGCAACCTCAAGCAGGCTTTCACGCAAGAAAATCTTACACAAGTCCGCGAAATCTTAGATGGCTTACTGGCTGACCTGCCCAGCGAGGTTTTTGACAAAAAATCGGAAGGCTTGTATCACGGCTTGATCCATCTAGTATTCAGCTATCTGGGTATGTACACTCAAAGTGAGGTGCACTCCGCTCGCGGTCGCGCCGATGCAGTCGTACAAACAACCAGTGATGTGTATATTTTTGAGTTCAAATTCAATAAGTCTGCTGCTGAGGCGATTGCTCAAATCAAACAAAAAGGTTACGCAGATAAATACCGAAATAGTGGGAAAAAATTGACTGGAGTTGGTGTAAATTTCAGCACAGAGGCAAGAGGGATTGATGAATGGTTGGAGGAAAGGTTGTAGGCTGTTTTATGACCTCCCCCATCACTCTTCAATCCGGTATTTTTTAGCCAAATTATCTTCCCGCAAGGTGCGCCATTGCCAGATTTCACCTTCGTCAGGGTCAATCAATTCCACCACGAATTCCATGCCGCATTTTTTGAGTACGCTTACCGAGGGGTTCAGGTGTGCGAGCGTATGCGCCTGCACGAATCGCACCGAATTATCCATAAAAGCATGATCTATTAATGCTTTGGCCAATTCGGTGGCTATACCTTGGTTGCGGTACTCAGGGATGATTTCGTAGCCGATTTCAACTCCACCTTTGGCATTGGGTCTTCCTTTGTACCCACATGCGCCCAGCAAGCGATTGTCGTCGCGGTGAATAGGCAGGTACATCCACCAAGGAAAGGCTTGTGGATCCAGTTGCACTTGCCGATAGGAAGAAAGGGTTGGATCGGGTCCAAATTCACTCCAATTGGGTTGTACTTTCACGTGCAAGTAATCGGCAATTGCTTCATCGCCGTCAAAGATGGCTTGGTAGAGCGGTATGTTGCAGGCTACCAGGTACAGTCGCGGCGTTTCAAGCACGTAATCAAAAGGGAATCGACGCATGTGGTAGTATTATGCTTCTTATTGGGGATCAAAGTTTAATTCAATCCCAGTCGACAAAATACTTAGTAGAAAAGGATCTCCATCTTTTAGGCTTTGCATGGAAAAGGTATGAATTTCTAAAGCACTGTATTCTGGCTGCAATTGCAAAACCCGAAAAGGTTCTTTGTCTACCGCACTCACTCCAATAAAGTCTTGGCTAATCAGGGCGATATCAATGTCTGACCATTCATGTTGCTGATTTCTAGCAAATGAACCAAACAAAAATGCTTTAGCAAGATGTGTACCTGATGCTTCTACAGCATTGACATAATTTTTTGCTAAATCAATGGCAGTTGATTGGTTAACCATATCCTGATCCGATTTACTTCTGATAGAATCTCTTCCGTGTATTCAAGAGTACAAATTTGGTATATCGTAAAATGATAGTCAGGATAACGCCCTTCCATCTGAAAATCGTTCATTTTGTCCAATAAAAGTAAATCATCTTGGGTAAATTCAAGTTGTATTTGATTTGAAAGTCGAATCAAATTATGAATTCTAGGTGGATAATCCTCAGTGTTGTCTTTTACCCAATGCGCTTTTAATAGTTTTTCAAGTGTTAAATGACCAAAGAAAAGTGCCTGAGGGAAGTTGTTTTTTTCAAATAGATTCCCAGCTACTTCCCAATCCTTTGCCGAAGAAGCGATCCAAAACGCTATGTGTTCAGGTTTTGTCATTATGAAAAGGTTTTCCTCAGCTATTTTACTTCAAAACCTTAATCAATCCCTCCTCACCCCATAAACGGATACCGATAATCCGTCGGTGGATTGAAGTTTTCTTTCATGGCTCTTGGCGACACCCAACGCAACAAATTCCAAACCGAACCGGCTTTGTCATTGGTGCCCGATGCTCTTGCCCCGCCAAATGGCTGTTGACCAACTACCGCTCCAGTAGGTTTATCATTGATGTAAAAGTTTCCGGCAGCATGGCGCAACGCGGTATTGGCTTCAACGATGGCGCTGCGATCTTGTGAAAAAACCGCACCAGTCAACGCATACGGACAATCATTAACCAATGCTAAGGTTTCTGCCCATTGGCTATCTTCATAAACGTAGATCGTCAACACCGGACCAAAGATCTCTTCCTGCATCAGGCGGTGTTTCGGATCGGTAGTGACAACCACGGTAGGCGCAATGTAATACCCTTCCGATTTGTCATAAGTACCGCCAACAATGATTTCTGCATCTGCTGCGTCCCGCGCCAAAACAATGTAGCTGCTGATTTTGTCAAAAGCCCGCTCATCAATCACCGCGTTGATGAAATTGCTAAAATCTTCTGGCGATCCTTGTTTGAACGTGGATACCATGGCGATCAGTTTTTCCTTCACTTCCGGCCAGATGCTGGCTGGGATATAAGCTCTAGATGCCGCCGAGCATTTTTGTCCTTGAAATTCAAAAGCCCCGCGCGCCAAAGCCGTCACCAATGGATCCACCGCAGCGGTTGGGTGAGCTAGTACAAAATCTTTACCGCCGGTCTCCCCTACTACTCGTGGATATGAACGATATTTGGCGATGTTTTTGCCAATGGTTGTCCACAGTGTTTGGAATACCTTGGTGCTGCCAGTAAAGTGTAAACCCGCGAAATCTGGGTGCGTGAAGATGAGGTCGCCAGCAACCGGTCCGTCAACCATCAGCAAATTGATGACACCTGCGGGTAAGCCTGCTTCCTCCAAAATGTCCATGATTACCGCCGCGGAATAAATTTGGGTTTCCGCTGGTTTCCAAACCACTACGTTCCCCATCAATGCTGGTGCTGCCGGTAGGTTGCCAGCAATTGAGGTGAAGTTGAAGGGCGTCAAGGCAAAAACAAACCCTTCCAAAGGGCGATATTCCATGCGGTTCCAGGTCAATGGAGCGCTCAGCGGTTGTTCGTGGTAAATTTGTGCCATAAAAGCAGCGTTGTAACGGAAAAAATCCGCCAATTCCGCAACGGCATCAATTTCAGCCTGATAAATATTTTTAGACTGCCCCAACATGGTGGCGGCATTCATTTTTGCGCGATAAGGACCGCTCAATAGGTCGGCAGCTTTTAAGAATATGGCGGCGCGATCTTGCCAAGGAGTGGCCTCCCAAGCTGGTTTGGCTTGCAGTGCAGCATTAATCGCTTTTTGTACATGCGGAGTGCTGCCTTTGTAATAATACCCCAAAATGTGTTTGATCTCATGTGGAGGATGAATCGGCAAACGATCGCCTTCTTTTATTTTTTCTCCGCCAATGGTCATCGGTACCTCGATCACTTGCGATTTCAAGTGCTGCAACTCGTGCATCACCGTTTCTCGCTCAGCTGAGCCTGGAGCGTAACTAAAAACCGGTTCATTGTGTACTTGGGGAAGTTTAAAAAATGCGTCAGACATGGTGGTGTATTTTTTGGTTAAGGCTTTTCAAAATAACTATTTCATGGGTTTACCCATCACATCGTATAAACGTGGCACGTCAATTTGTGGCGGTAAAAAAGGCGTAGCGTCGCCTCCTCCTTTGATGATTTCGCGCACGATGGTGGAACTAATGTGTGAAAATCCTGGCTGACTGATCAAAAAGATGGTTTCCAACCCTTCGCCGATGATGTTGTTGAGCTGAGAAATGGTTTTTTCGTAATCAAAATCTGATGCATTGCGCAAGCCACGTAACAAGTACCTGGCGCCAATTTTTTGGCAATAGTGCGCCGTTAATGCTACAAAGTAATCCACTTCCACTTTGGGTTCATCGGCAAAGACTACTTTGAGCCAGTCCATACGCTGCTCCAAAGAGAAGAGGGATTGCTTTTGGGAATTCACCCCCACCGCAACGATTACTTTATCAAATAAGGGCAACGCGCGTTGCACCAAATCGACATGCCCGGTGGTGATAGGATCAAAAGATCCCGGAAAAACTGCGATTTCAGCCATTGCCTAAGAATTTCCGGGGTAATATAAGGCTTTGTGTTTAGATGGCAATTTTTAGCGGCCTGATTTCAAAAAAATGCCATGTTATCAAGCGAAGCATAAAAAGTAAAGGCACTCCAACGATAAATTGGAATGCCTTTACTTTCGAAAAATTTGCGGTGAGGGTTAAAATCTCGCCGTCAAACCCACCATGCCGTTGATGGGCAAAACGGAGTAATACTGCCAACGCTGCCGCTGATTATTCAGCATGTTGTTGACACGTACAAATCCGCCGATGTTCTCGGTAAATTGATATTGAGCGCCTAAGCTAAGATCGTACAAAGGATTCAAGTTTTTGAGTTCCCCTTTCGTTCCTTTCACCGGTACGCCGTTTTGCAAATACAAGTCGGCACGAACTTTCAATTTATCATCAAGCATACTCAGTACGCCGCCTACATTAAGCGTCAAAGAAGGCAGATGCCACGGTTTGGCTTGGGTGTTCAGGGTGAAAAAATTCTGGGTGAAATTGGCTGTCAATGCAAAGTTTTCCATCAATTTGGTACTCAATTCCCCGCTGATGGTTACGATTTTTGCCGTATCGTAAAGTACATTAAAACGAGGCACTGAATCGCGGGTAGTCAAAAACAAGGCTAGGTTGTCCACTTTTTTATAGCCAATTTGTCCGCGGTATTGAATGCCCTGAAACTCTCCTTTGATACCGGCAAAAAAGTTGTTGTAAGAAGAGTTGCGGATGCGTACGCGCGAGGAAACAAATGGATTGTAATCGGTCAAGGATTTGAAGTTATTTTTTTGCAAGCCCCCTTCAGCGCCAACAAATGCAGTCAACAAGTTCTCAACTACAATTGCCGATATTTCCAAATCTGGAAACAAGGAGAATTTATCGCTGCTTGAAGCTACAACCATGCCAATTTTGGCCCGCAATCGGTCGCTGTGAAACGTAAAGCTGGGCTTCAAAAAAATGTTGTTCAAGCTTTGAGTAGCCGTATCCTGGTAGCCAGTAAAGTCGGTTTGCAAAATAACCGTCAACGGGTGTTTTTCTTCAAACCATTTTGTACCCTGAAAATTCAAATTTAAGCCCGTTTCACGTGCGGCGTAGTTATCAGATAAAGCATAAAAATCGCCTTGCGCGCTGTAGCTAAAATCTGCCTTTGTTCGCTCGCTGTTATAAATCTTAGCGGATCCAAACAAGGTAGAGAAACGTTGTGCTACATCTTTGGGCGCATAACTCAATTTAGATGAAATCTCATTGTAGCCGTAAAAATAAAGCTTATTGAGTTGGTAGCCCAAAGTAGCATTTATGGAGTATCCTGCATCATTGTTGTAAATAGCATTTACGGCTACTTTGGTGTCACCAAAACGTTGATTTTCAACCAAGCGCGAGTTATTGGCCGAATAATGATAGATGTCTACGCCAACGTTGATCTTGGTCTGAGTAACAAAATCATAGGTACCATCAAGGTAAAAGGCATTGGGCAACCCATAACCTGTCTGCAAATATCCTTTATAAATTTTCTGCGCATCTTGGGTTCTAAACTCCAAGGGACGAATTTTTGGCGCCAAGTAGGAAATGTTCATTGGGCGTACCAAGATGTTGTAAAATTGTTTGCGATTGGAAGTATCCAGCAACGGCAAAAGCGGCGGCAATACATACCGTTCTGCATCAATCAAGCGCGCATTGAATTGCTTGATGATGTCTACTTCACCGGTAGGCAGTGTTTTTTGGGCTTGTACCGCGACTACCGCGCAAAGCAGGATACTGAAGATTAAAAAGCTATTTTTTAGGTTGATCATAGTGCTTAACGTTGAATTTCTGATTGAAAAAAAAGTCCAAAAAATCGAGTGGTTTTCAAACAGATCAATTGTTGCCATTTTGTTTGATGACGGTACCGGGTTGGAATTCCATTTTATTGGAATCAGGCGTCCGGTTGAGAATGCTGTTTTGATCGATCTTCTTGGTCACGTCGGCTAAGCGCTGTTTGGCTTTTTTCACGAGTTCCTGATCTTCATTGTAGTGTTCAAGCAAAGCTTCCAGAACGGCTTTGGCATTGTACAAGTCATTTTTTTCTACCAGTACATCCGAAAGCAAAATCACGCTATTGGCCACCCAGAATGGATATGCTGAGCTTTTCTGATTGGCTTCCATACATAGCTGCTGGGCTTTGTCGAGGTTGCGTTGTTTGAAATTGATAAACGCAATCAAATAGCGGGCTTCGGCAGTTTGCTCATTGTCGCTGAGCTGGATGACCTTATTTAAAGCTGGCACCGCATTGATGAAGTCGTTGTTGTCAAAGGCTTGCTTGCCGATGTAGAAATTGGCAGTAGCTACCTGTGCTGGCGTGGCACGTGGGTTGTTGGCCACTTTGGTTGCCAAAGTTCCTACGGCTGCCGTGTTACCCGAACGATAGGCGCTACGCAAAGCGCCCAACTGCGCTTCGTAGATCATTTCCTCATTGATCGCTACTTTTTCCAAATCACTGTAATAGCGGTAGGCTTTATTAAAATCTAATGCGTAGTTGTAAGAAATGATGGCCGCTTTTTCCAAGGCTTTTACATAGCTTTTGCTAGGGCCTTGCTGCACCACATACTCATAATCTTTTAGCGCCAAGTTGTACTGTTTTTGTACGCCATAAGCTTCCGCGCGGTGGTAGTACGCTTGCAGCAAATACAAACCTTGAGGGAAACTGCGGATGTAATTGCTATAGCCTTCAATTGCGCTTGGATAGTCGCCATTTTCATAGCGGATTTCCGCAGCCCGGAAGTTGACCGAGTCGCGTTTCATGTTGTCGAGTTTGTAACCCGGTACGGTTTCTACAAAAGCAAAATAATCACCCGGACGGTTGAGGTCGCGCACGTAAATTTCTTCTAGGGCCTCCATCGACAAGTTGGCTTCGTTGGGGTCTGGGTTATTTTTAAAAATTTGTTTGTAGTAGTTGATGGCGCCGTCTACATTGCCCAAGTTGTAATTGATCAAACCCAAAGCCAACAAAGCTTGGTTGGTCAATGGCGATTTGCCTTTGTAGCGCGTTACCAGGGTTTGCAAAGGCGGAATGGCGTCGTTCAATCGATTGATTTCCTGATAAGCCTGTCCGATACGCAATAAAGCATCATCAGCAAACTCGGAGTTGGGGAAATCGCGCGATAAGCGTTCCAGTGCAGCGATCTCTTCGGTCTTGCGCCCGCGCAGACCTTCAATGATGGCTTTTTGATAAATCGCGTAATCGTAGCTGGCATATTTTTTATCGATGGCATCATTGTAATAGCGGATAGCCGAATCGTATTGATTAAACCGGAAGTAAGAGTCGCCCAAACGCATGGTGGCATCTCCCAGCAATTGATTGGTGATCTTGTCATTTTTGATGTTACGTTGATTGCGAGCAATGCCGTCTACAGTGGCTTGAAAAAAGGTCCTGGCCCGCTCGTAATTGTTCAACTTGATGTAGTTGTACCCTTGGATGTAGTTGGCGGTATTGACCGATGATTCGTCGGGTAAATCCGTGAAGGAGCGCGAAAGATTCAAAAAGCGATCCATATAGCTAACACTTTCTGAGTAGTTTTTGTCGCGGTGAGCGGCCTCGCCCAACCAATAAATGGCGATGGCTTGAGTGCGTAGATCAACCGGATTGTCGAGCGAACGCGAAAAGCTCTCGCGCGCACGAACCATATCATTGCTTTGCAACAACTGGATACCACGGTTTACGGCCACTTTTTGATATGTCGCCATCATTTGCGGATTCAAATTCCCGCCGTTTTTGCGGCGAATGTCGGCAATGATGTCCAGAGATTGCTGATAATCCCGGTAGTTCAACAATACTTCCCCCAACAAACGCTGGGCGTCGGAGTAATAGCGGGAAGAAGGTTGAATATCGAGCAAATCAGCTACTGCATCACGGGTTTGGTTGAGTTCGTAGGCCAATTTTGCATGACTGAACGTAGCTTCTTCTTTGATGGCGGCATCAAAATTCAAACGCTTGGCGGTTCCCAAAGCGGAAAGGGCATTGGCTTTTTGATTGCTTTTTAGATAACAATCCGCCAAGAAAAACATCGCATTTTGACCAATAGCGGTTTCAGCACTAGAAAGTGGCTTAAGGGTTTGAATCGCCTTGGGATAATTTCCAGATTGATACTGAGCAAACCCTAATTGATAGAGTTCCTCTTCGCGCATTTTGGTAGAATTGGAGGCATAGTATTCCAAATAAGGCAAAGCCCTTTTGTAATCGCCCAATTCAAAATACGACTGACCAATCAATTGCTGGATGTCTTTTAAGTCGCGAAGGCTTTTATCGGTAATTTTGGGTTCTGCGTATTGAATCACATCTTGAAACTTGCGCTGGGCAAACAAGATTTGCGTCAAATAAGATGGAATGTAATTACGATAAGTAGGGTTGTTTTCTACTTTTTGCAAGGCCATTTGCGATTCCGCATAATTACCTTCAAAGAAATAGCATAAACCCAAATAGTAGTTTGCTGAGTTGTAATAATCGCTATCGGCTTCCTGGGCTACGTCTTTAAAATAAGATTTAGCCAATGAAAATTCTTTTTGGGCAAAATTGGCATAACCTTGACGAAAACGCATCTGGGTGCGTTGTCCTTTGGTTGTTCCCAAGGTAGGCACTTGGTTGTAAAACTCCAGCGCTTTTGGGTAATTGCGGGCATTGAAAAAATAATCGCCCATGTCAACCAATGCTTGTTGGTATTCCGGATCCGGGTGAAACGAGCGGATAAAATCCAAGGTGCGAGTTTCCCCTTCTTTCAGTTGGAGTTGTACCAAACATTTGGCGTGGTACAATGCCGCTTTGGAACGCAACATTTCTGCTTCTGTTTCACTCAGTGGCAGTATCATGTCGATAGTGTATTGGAATTCACGTTTGGCTTTGGCCAAAACGCCCTGCTCGTATAAAGCAACACCGCGTTTGAATGAACGGTAAGCCTCGGTGTAGACTGAATTCTGCTGAGCCCAAAGCGGGATGGCAGTTGCCAACACCAAGAGCAATAGGGCTAATTTTTTGAAGGTCATATGTAAGAGGAATTTGGTGGTCAAAAATTTTATGCAAGTTTTGGATCGGTTAAAGAGTTCCCTATCCCCTACCGCAAATCTAGGGCGAATCATTGTCTCCGCCCCAATAATTTACAAAAATTTAACTATTTGATTCGGTTTAAATTTCGGTCGATTGCAAAATGGTGGCGCCTTTTCCGGCCATTTCCACTATTGCCAGCGCTACATCGCCAGCTTGTAAATTAACACCCCGACAAGCATCTTCGATCAAGTTGACTTTGAAACCAAGTTCTAAGCCGTCCAATACAGTGAATTTTACACAATAATCAGTGGCTAAACCCAGTACGTAAAGTTCTGTAACGCCTTGTTCTTTAAGGTATTCTCCTAAGCCGGTAGATTTGCGGTGGCCATTGTCAAAAAAACCGCTGTAACTGTCAATTCCTGGATCGGTGCCTTTGACAAACACTTTGGAGATTTTTGTGGCGTCTAGTTCTTTGACAAACTCGGCGCCAAAACTTTCTTGTACGCAGTGAATAGGCCAAAGCACTTGCGGTAAGCCATTTAGTTCAATCACCGCGCCCGGTTTGCGCCAGGGATGCATGGCGGCAAAACTGCCATGATTTGCGGGGTGCCAGTCTTGGGTAGCGATTACGAGATCAAATTGACTCAACAAGCTGTTGGCTATTGGAATCACCTGGTTGCCCTCCGCAACTTCCAGTGCGCCGCCAGCGCAAAAATCATTTTGCAAATCAACAAGAATAAGTGCTTTCATAAACGCGGTATTGGGAGTTAAACTTCTATCAATAGACCGTCCTTCATTTCCAGGCGGCGATCGCTCATTTGAGCCAGTTCGTTGTTGTGGGTAACGATCACAAAGGTTTGCTGGAAATCTTTGCGCAGGGAAAAAAGTAATTGGTGCAATTCTTGGGAGGAAGCCGAATCGAGGTTGCCTGATGGCTCATCGGCAAAAACTACTGCCGGTTGGTTGACCAAAGCGCGAGCAACTGCTACACGTTGCTGTTCTCCGCCAGAAAGTTGCGAAGGTTTATGATCCATTCTTTCGCTTAAACCCAGGTAATCCAACAGCTCTTTGGCTTTGGACTTGGCTTGGGCTTCAGCAATCCCGCCGATTAAGGCTGGAATACAAACATTTTCGATAGCCGTAAACTCGGGCAGCAAATGATGAAACTGAAACACAAACCCAATATTGGCATTGCGGAATTGCGCCAGTTTACGGGTCGACAATTGGGATACTTCTTCGTTGTTGATCAGAATTTGGCCGGAGTCGGGTTTGTCGAGCGTACCCAAAATATGGAGCAGCGTACTCTTTCCAGCACCCGATTTGCCGACTACGGTTACGATTTCACCTTTCTCAATCTTCAAATCAACCCCCTTTAGTACCCGAAGATTGCCGTATGACTTCTGTATGTTTATTGCTTGGATCATGAATCAAAGTTTGCAGGATGTTTATAATGGCCTGCTGCATAAAGGTTTTAAGCTGAAATTGCCGCTCTGTATCACGCAATGCCACTCCAACTGAATACAAAAGTAAGGAATAGCGGTGTTTTTGAGTCAAAAGGATCTTAAAATAAAAAAGAGCGGCAGCAAATGCTCCGCTCTTGTAAGAAATCACCCGACTGTTATTATGAAGGATCTAAAAAAACTTGCTGTGTTGGCGTTTTCACACCAGGAAATAATTAAGATTTCCTTAACATGAGGGCAAAATATAGTATTTTACCAATACTCACAAAATTTTTAAAAAAAAATCGACCAAAGTTGTTTATTTTTTGCTAAACTCATCAAACCAACTATTATTTGGCGGTTTAGCTAAAAACTCTATTCATACCGTAGAAGATTTTCTATAGTAGTTAATGTCCACCGCCCATTTGCATGGCTTCAGCGGCAGCTGCATCAGCTTCATTGCGTTTTTCTTGTACCAAAAAACAAGACGCTGCAGCCAGCAACATGCATATTCCTGCCAAAATCAAGGCATTACGCGGATCGTCGCCCAAAAGAGTTTTGTAATAGATCGGAACCGTCAACATGCCGATGAATTGAGGCACACAGATGAATCCGTTGAAAATCCCCATGTACACGCCCATTCGTGCTGGCGACACCGCATTGGCCAACATCAAATAAGGCATAGACATGATAGAACCCCAAGCCAAACCAATCAGCGTCATACCTCCAAAGTACACCCACTTGTCGTGACTAATCAGCGTACAGAAAAAACCGATTGCGCCAATGGTCAAAAACAAAGCATGCGTTCCCCTTCTGCTGCCGATGCGTTTGGAAATGGCGGGCAAAAAAATCGAAATCACAAAACAGGAGATGCTAAACATGGCAAAACAGAGACTTCCCCAGTTTTTTCCCGCTTCAAAACCAGTTGGGTTGGCAGTGGGGCTCGGAGCGTCAAAAGCATATTTTGCAACCGCCAATGAAAGGTATTGCCACATCAGCGGCAAACCGTACCAGGTAAAGAACTTCACCCACCACAATTGGCGCATCACAATGGGCATCTCCGACAAAGAGGCCAAAATTTCTTTAAAAACCGGTAAAAGTAGGATTACAAAGAGCAAAATACCTAGGCCAACACCCCAGATTACCGCGTATATCGGCCCACTTAAGCGCAAAGCAAAAAGGGCAGCCATCAAAGCTGCTCCAATCGTCAGGGCAAGATGCCAAAATCGGATGCTTTTCTTTTGCTCATCATTAAAAACCGGTTTGATTTTGTAATCTTCGTTTTCAGGAGGATATTCTTTGGTGGTATACATGGTCCAGAAAACGGTAATCAAAATGGATGCCGCACCGATATAAAATGGGTATCGAACCGAATCGGGAATGCCATTGCTAAAGGTGCCAGAAACCGCCATCGTGATCCCAATGATGGGCAAAATAAGCGGCATTAGATTGGCTAATGTTTGCCCAAAACCTACCATAAAAGATTGTACCGCAAAACCAGTTGGTCGTTGTTTGGTATTCAATAGATCACCCACAAAAGCGCGGAAGGGTTCCATAGAAGAGTTCAAACCAGCATCCAGCAGCCACATCAAACAGGCAGCCATAAAAACGGATTTGGAATTGGGCATCAAAATCATAGCGATGCTGCCAGCAATAGCGCCTACAAATATATAAGGCCGCCGGCGCCCCCAACTAGCCGACCAGCTCCGGTCAGAAAGGGCTCCAATGATAGGTTGCAATAAAAGCCCGGTTAATGGACCCGCTAGCCAAAGTCCTGGAATGGTGCTTTCGTCGGCGCCAAGATAGCGGTAAATAGGGCTCATGTTGGCCTGTTGCAAGCCAAAGCCATACTGAATACCTAAAAACCCGAAACTCATGTTCCAAATTTGCCAAAAGCTCAAGCTTGGTTTCTCTTTCACGATCTGTTTTTGTAGTCAAAAAATCTGCGATTTCGCTAATACCCGTAATGTTAGCCAATAAAATCAAAATAATGTAACGAAACTGGCATGATTTTCCATTTTTTTGTTGCTTATCAACAAAGTTGCCCTTTAAAAAGATGCTTGAAAACCATTGAAATGTCTGTTGCCGACAAATGTAAGCGCTATTGTAGGTCGTTTTTCAGCGCCCACTCGCTGAGTAACCGATGAAAATGGTGTACGCCTTGTTCCCGTTTGGGCGAAAATCGCCCCCGCTCATAAAACCGCGATTGCAATCCGCGCTGCACATTTTCCACCACAAATTCATCCTCGCGTTCCACTTTGTCGAGGGCAGCTCCTGCCCCACTGTCGAGCAAAGTTTCATCATAGACATACAAAATGAAGGATACCTTGCATTGCTTGACCGACAAAGGTTTTACCAGGTTTACGCTCAAGCCCCAAGGGTAGAAATTGAACATCATGTTTGGATACACCCAAAAATAGTAAGCAGCGATGCGTTTGCCATAATCAGGATGGTTTTTAGGCAAATCAAAACAAGGCGTCGCGGCATCGGCAATGCCCACTTGGAGGTTGCAATGCTCAAAAAGCTCGGTGTAATATTCGCCATAGTCCAATACCGCATTCAAATCGGGATGCACAAAAGGGATATGGAACCCTTCGAGGTAGTTATCGCAATACAGTGCCCAATGCGCATTGACCAAATAATCGCGGGAAAGCTCGGGGGCATAGCGAAACTGACTGATCGGCATAAAACCTACCCTTTCTTGCATGATCTGCAAAACGGGGGCAAAATCAAAAGCAGGATCTAAAGACACAAAAGCAAATTGCTCCCACCCAAGCGCGGGCACAACGGGAAGGTGATCGCAGGCGCGCGGAAAACCCTCTGCTTCTTTAAATTCGGGCATAAACTCCATTTTTCCCTCCAGATCAAAACGTCGACCATGGTAGTTGCACACCAGTTTTTTGTATTCTCCGGGATTATGTACTAAGATATTGCCACGATGAGTACAAACATTGCTAAAAGCTTTTAGCGATCCGTCTTGACGGGTCAAAAACAAAGGTTCTGATAAAAACCCTGGAAGCAATTGAAGCGGGAACACTGAATCCGTTTTTTGTAAATGATCACCCAGTTCAATCCACTGCCAGGATTGAGGAAAAAGGGAGCTGCGCATGGCTTCAAAAACATCGTTGCGGCGATAAAACTCGGCTGGCAGCGTTTCCGCCAAGGCAATATTAGGATCAACAGAAAAAGGATGCATGGCTGTATTTTTTGATCAAGAGCTTATTCAGGTTTCTGCTTCGAGCTGCAAATGGGAAAAATTCACCCCAATTTCATTACAAAAATGCTCATGTAGCGCTGACCTGTCTTCTCGATGGAATCGGGACTACACTCTTTCCGATATAATCGGAACTGTACCACGCTTTTCGCGCCTCATTGGGGCGAATTTTAGCTCACTACGCCCTCGAACCAAAATGCTGAATAAGCTCTAAGATAAATAAGTCTGAACGAATTCAAAGTAGAAGCGGATATCGCTATCTTTTGGCGCGAGTTTTGGGGTAACTCCATGAAAAGTGTAATTTCGGCACACAATTAGCACAACGCAACATAAATGGCTTCATCAACAGCAGTATTACCACTTCCACAAATAGATGATTGCGCCCAGCAACAATTGAAAATATTAGGTACTAAGTCGGCATTTTCGAAAATAAAATTGCCCGTACGGATGTGGTACTTGCTGCTTTGGATTCTATTCACCATAGCAGGTATCTTATTACCCTTGACTTTGGGCATCGGCGTATTTATTTTTGGCATCCTCAATTACCTCATTCTACTCAGCTTTCGCATTAACAACAACTTTATCACTTGGGGAAAAAATGACACTGCAATTGACTTGAATACTGCGGATTTGCCTACGTTCAGTATACTTTTTCCCTTAAAACAAGAAAACGAGGTCATTCACGAAACCATCCGCGCCATTGATGCACTGGATTATCCCAAATCATTGGTACAAGTCATCATTGTTGTTGAAGAAACCGATGAGCTGACCCAGTCCAGTTTGCAGCAAATTGTGTTGCCCCAACATTTTGAAATACTATACATCCAAGAATTACCGCCTTATACCAAAGGCAGGGCATTGCTGCATGCGCTGGAGGCTGCTACCGGAGAGTTTTTAACAGTGTATGATGCCGAAAGCAGGCCAGAGCCGCAACAGTTGCGCAAAGCCGCTCAGTCGCTACAATCCGCAGCAACTGAAATCTGTTGTCAGGCCAAAATTCAAATTTCCAATCTGGAATTGAATTGGCTTACCCGCAATTTTGCGGGCGAGTACTACGAATGGTACGAACAACATTTGTATGAGTTATCCACCGCTGGATTGCCTTTTGGCTTGGGGGGCAACTCGTTTTTTATTGCCAAAAAAGCGCTGGTCAAAGCGGGGGCTTGGGATCCTTTTAACGTTACTGAGGATGCTGATTTGAGCGTTCGACTGGTTCAAGAGGGTATTCAACTCCGTATTTTAGATAGTTACACCTCCGAAACTTGCCCGGAAAACATCAACAATTGGATTAATCAACGGACGCGTTGGAACAAAGGCTTGTTCATAACACAATTGGTTCACCTGCGAAAATCGTTATTTACCCGTGGATTTGGACTGCGGGGATGGTTGAGTTTTTGGTTGCGCATGATTTGTGCCGCCCTCCTACCCTTCTACAACTTGTACATAGCGCTGTACATGTTGCTGGCGGTGCTACCTTATACTTTTTCAATTGCCTTCAGTGCGGTTTTGTGGTCTTTACTGGCAGTTAATTTGTTAACTTCCTGGATCATTAATGTGGCAACCTACCGCCGGTTAGGCATCAAACAAACGATTTTAGGCACTTTTTGGGATGCTTTTCGGTATTTGTTTTTGCACATCATCGCCGGATTCAAATCGTATTGGGAGTATTTTAAGGCCCCATTGCAATGGAATAAGACGGAGCATACCTAATTTCATAGCCCTTATTTTAAGCTAAAAATCCTTTCAATATTTTGTATTTTTAGCTGTTCAAAGCACCTTCTAAGGGTTATTCCCTTTTTTCAGCATAAATCTTCTTGCAAAACACCCAAAAATTACCAGTATGGCTGTTTTTAATTTAAACATCAATGGCAAAAAAGTAACGGTAGATGTCGACCCCGACATGCCCATGCTTTGGGTTCTCCGCGATTTTGCCGGCCTTAAGGGCACCAAATTTGGTTGCGGTATGGCCCAATGTGGCGCTTGTACGATCCATTTGAACGGTCAACCGATCCGCTCTTGTCAAGCACCCGTTTCTTCCATTGCAAAAAATGCCAAAATCACTACAATTGAAGGCATTTCTGACGGCGTACAACTCCACGCGGTGCAACAAGCCTGGATTGAAGCACAAGTACCCCAATGCGGCTATTGCCAGTCGGGGCAAATCATGTCGGCGGTGGCCTTGTTAAAAACGACGCCCGTCCCTACCGATGCCGATATCGATGCTGCGATGAGCGGTAATTTGTGTCGTTGCGGTACCTATGATCGCATCCGCAAGGCCATTCATAATGCCGCCGAATTGTCAAAAAACGCTGATATGCCCAAGGCGGGTAAAGTAGGCGGTAATTAAATTCCTAACCCTCAACACGCAAAAAAATGACAAACAATAGCAATGGTCGTCGCGAGTTCATCAAAATGAGCAGCTTATCGGGGTTGGGTTTGGTATTGGGCATTTCGGCGCTCGATAAAAACTTTAGCCTCACCAAATATGGCGAAGCTGCTTTCCAACTCGAAATCAATCCCTTTATCATCATCGATAACTTGGGAAACATTACGCTGGTTAACCCGCGTCCGGATATGGGGCAAGGATCTACTCAAGCAGTACCTTCGCTTTTGGCTGAAGAATTGGAAGTAAGCCTCAGTAAAGTGAAATTGATCCAATCGGATGGAAAAGCAAAATACGGAAGTCAAACCGCTGGCGGCAGCAGTAGCGTACGCGAACTTTGGGAACCACTACGCAAAGCTGGCGCCGCCGCCCGCGAAATGATGACCGAAGTAGCCGCTAAGCGTTGGAATACCTCCATCAGCAATTGCTACGCTGAAGACGGACGCATTCTCTTGCGCAACACCGATAAAAGCTTTTCGTTCGGCGAATTGGCGGATGAAGCGGCTAAGCTGCCCATCCCCAAAAATCCCAAACTGAAAGATCCCAAGGATTTTAAAATCATTGGAAAAACCAATCCACGCTTAGACGTGCCTTCGCGTGTGACCGGAAAAGCGGTTTTTGGTTTGGATGTAGAAGTACCCGGTATGGTTTACGCTGCCATCGAGCATGCACCAGCCGTACACAGCAAAATCGTATCCATTGATGCCGCCGCGGCGCTGAAAATTCCCGGCGTGATTCGGGTCATGAAGGCCGAGCGCCCCATGCCGCACCGCAAATCAGAAGCAGTGGCCGTGATTGCTACCAATTGGTGGGCGGCACTGAAAGGCAAAAAAGCTCTAAAAATTACCTGGGACAATACTAGCTACGAGAACATGACTACCGATGCCTATTTTGCTAAAGCTTATGAAGCGGCAAAAAAAGAAGGCATCAATCATGAAGAAAAAGGCGACATGACGCAGGCTTTGGCGCATGCTGAAAAAACGCTGGAAGCGGTGTACGAAACCCCATTTTTGGCACATGCTCCGATTGAACCAGAAAATGCCATTGCCCACGTAAAAGACAACGGCGAAATCGAAATCTGGGCGCCTATTCAAGGGCCAGACTGGGCGCTACGCGATGTGGCAGGTTACATGAAAGTAAAACCTGAGCAAATCAAAATTAACGTGCAGCTTTTGGGTGGCGCATTCGGTCGTAAAGCATACCACGACTTTTTGCTAGAGGCCTGTTTTTTATCGAAAGAATTGAAAAAACCAGTCAAGGTTATTTGGACTCGCGAAGACGACATCACCCAAGGGCCTTATCGCCCCGGTATGCTCAGTGCCATGAAAGGTGCGGTGAATGGCAAAAAAATTGCCGCGTTTCACCACCACGCAATCGGCGAATCCATTAAAGGCCAGGTTTTCCAAAGCCTTAGCGACTTTGAAGTTGACGATTGGATTACCGGTGAATTGAGTGCTGAAAACCATAAATACCAAATTCCAACCTGGAAATTGAGCTGGACCAATGTCAAGACCGACATCCCAATTGTGTGGTGGCGTTCGGTTTATGCGTCCAATTTTGCGTTTGGCCAAGAATGTTTTATGGATGAACTAGCGCATGCTGCTGGTCAGGATCCCATTGAGGCGCGTTTGGAATTGCTGAGCGATGAACGTTTCAAAAAAGTGTTGGAGGTTATTTCCGAAAAAGCCAATTGGAAAGAACAATTACCGGCCGGAAAAGGCAAAGGGATTGCGGTTTTCAGAAGTTTTGAAAGCATCAGCGCCTGCTGCGTTACAGTGGCAAAAAATCCAGCTGGCGGGGTAAAAATAGAGAAGGTGGTATCGGTAATTGATTGCGGCTATCACGTCAACCCTGATAATGTAAAAGCCCAAACCGAGGGCAACATTGTGATGGGGCTTACCGCAGCGATGAAATCAGGCATTACTTTTTCCAAAGGGATGGCCGAACAATCGAACTACCACAACTACCAAGTAATGCGCATCAATGAAGCGCCAATCATGGACATCCACATCATCAACAGCGGTGAAAAACCTGGCGGTGTAGGCGAACCTGGTTTGCCGCCCGTTGCACCCGCATTGTGTAATGCCATTTTTGCCGCTACTGGCAAACGTTTACGCAAATTGCCGATCAATTTGAGCGAGGTATAAGTCCAAGTTTTTGCTTGAATTTTTTTATCAATAAAGAAAGGGTCAAACGTTAATTCGCTTGACCCTTTTCTTTTTCACTTACTTATTTTATGACGCAAAAAATTACTTCCCGATTTTTTGAGCGGCTTTTGAATAGGAAGCTCACTTGAAATAAACCGTTCGACTTCCTATTCAAAAACCCAAAATCGGGAAGTTAATTTTTATGCGTTGCTCATTTTGCTTTTATTTCTGAAGCAAAATCATTTTTTTCGTTGCTGAAAAATCGGGCGTATCCAAAGTATAGTACAACAGGCCGACGGCTTTCAGGTCATTGTTTTTAATCGTTACCTGGTTCCAACCTTGATAATAAGTGGCCTTCTGGCGGTACACCACTGATCCTTTTTCATCTATAATCGTCAGGTAACCATCGGTAGATTTTGGCAAATAGAAACCAATTTGCGTCAAATCATGGAATGGATTGGGGACGTTTTGCAACAACTCCGCTTTATCTGGATCAACTGGCGGAATGCCATTGTTTAGTGACAAACCAGTTGCATTACCGATTTCGGCGCTATTATTCGCCGCAATTGCGGCAATACCAGTTACCGTTACCGTAAAAACATTAGGAGCACTGACACAGCCGCCAGTATTTCGCACTGTTAGGTTACCGGTAAATGTACCCGCTGGCGTATTAGCCGGAACGACCACTCTGATTGGACTTGATCGCAACGAAATATTGGTGATCGCCGCAAAGCTATTGACTGGCGTCGGATTCCAAGTAATGCTGTAAGTATTGGGTGTTCCGGTGGTAGCAGAATAAGTAAGCGGTGTTGTTTGGCTGAATGTACTTGCCGATACCCCGGTTGCAGTAGCCGCAGCCGTAATGCTGATCAAGGCATTTACCGTAATTGTAAAGGTTCTTGCAATACTTTCACATCCATTGGAATTTTTCACTTTAATTGTACCGGTATAAGTTCCCGGAGCTGTATTTGCGGGAACTTTCAAAACGATTGGACTAGTAGTAAGCGCAGTATCGACAATAGCTTTAAAGGTATTGGCCGGAGTTGCATTCCATGTAAGGCTATACCTAGTTGGTGTACCCGTGGAAGCATTATAAGTCAAAGTTGTCGTTTGCGCACTAACGCTTAAACAAACTGCGGCGGCGGCGGCGGCAGTATTAATTGTCGGTAAAGCATTGACAGCAACTGTAAATGATTTTGAAGTACTAGTGCAGCCATTGGCATTTCTTACCGTCAAATTGCCCGTATAGGTACCCGCCCCTGTATTTGCTGGAACTGTGATACTTATTGCGTTAGCAGGTAGCGTAATATTGCTTGCCCCTGCAAAAGTATTCGCTGGTGTCGCATTCCAAGTTAAACTATATGTGATTGGCGAGGCAGTAGTCGCGCTATAACTCAATGTTGTGAGCTGACTGGAGCTAGATAGACAAACCCCGCTAGCCGTTGCTGCCGAGCTGATACTTGGCAATGGATTAACGGTAATTGTGAACGAGGTTCCGGTGCTACTGATACAGCCGTTGGCATTTTTCACCGTTAACGTTCCCGTGTAAGTTCCGGCAGCCGTATTTGCAGGGATGGCAATAGTGATCGTGTTAGCGGTTAGGGCAGCATTATTTACGGCAACAAATGTATTCGTTGGCGTGCTGTTCCAGGCGATGCTATAGGTATTTGGCGTACCTGTAGTAGCGCTGTAACTCAAGGTCGAGGTTTGCGCTGCCGTACTTTGACATACCGAAGCTGCTGTTGCCGCTGCTGTGATTGTTGGTAAACCATTTACAGTTATGGTAAATGTTTTATTTGCACTCATACAACCAATGGCATTTTTCACCGTGAGCGTGCCCGTGTAGACACCAGGAGCAGTCCCAGCTGGCACTGCGATTCCAATCGAACTAGCAGTTAATGTGGCATTGCTCACCGCGGCAAATGCGTTGCTAGGGGTGGCATTCCAAACAATGCTGTAGGTGGTAGGCGTACCCGTAGTGGCGCTATAAGTCAACAGCGTTGTCTGCGAATTGGCACTGAAACACACCGCAGTTGCTGAAGTAGCATTTGTAATAGTCGGTAATGCGTTGACCGTAATCGTAAACGTTTTTGAAATACTCGAACAGCCATTGACATTTTTTACGGTGATATTACCGGTGTATGTTCCTGCTGCTATATTAGCTGGAATCTCTATACTTATGCTATTTGCCGGCAAAGCCGTATTACTTACTGCGACAAAACTATTCGCAGGCGTCGTATTCCATGTGATGCTGTAGGTAAGCGGAGACCCCGTGGTAGCGCTATAGCTCAATACCGTTGACTGGCTGCTACTGCTTTGGCAAACTGCCGTTGCGCTTGCTGCTGACGTAATCGTTGGCAGTGGATCTAGCGTGATGGTTCGAGTGGCAATTGCCGCAGTACAACCCGTTCCAGCGTTTGAAGTCAATCTTAGGGTAATTATTCCCGTAGCATTAGCGGCTGGGGTATAAGTTACCGTAGCAGGAGTTCCGGTTTGAGCGGTACTGCTTAGGGTGCCCCCGCCCGAAAAAATTGACCATGCTGCTGTTGTGGCGCTCCCCCCTACTGATGCACCGCTTAAAACCAGGGCTGTGGGAGTGGCAGCTTGGCAAACGATATTTGGTCCACCGGCATTGGCAGTTGGCAATACATTGATGGTGATTGTAGCACCATTTTGCGTCCCATTGACTACAGGAATAGTACTTATCACCCGAATGCGGTAAGCGGTACCAGATCCTTGAATACTTGGGATGCTGGCCGCGATTGTCCCACCAGTTGTGGCCGTTAAAGTTCCAATGTTTGTTGGATTCGTGAAAGCACCTGTAGCATCACTCAACTGGGCGATAAAACTATTGCCACTGATATAAGTACCAGTTATTGTAAAAGGTACATTGATGGATGAACCGGCACATATTGGGGTTCCAATTGTTCCCGTAGCAATGCTCGGTACCGCATTAACCGTTACAGTAAATGTTGAACTCACACTTGTACACCCACTGGCGTTTTTCACCGTCAATACCCCAGTATACGTACCTACTGGAGTGTTTGCTGGGACACTTATATTTATTGGCGTAGCGGGTAGAGCAGCATTGGTAACTGCTGTAAAACTGTTACTTGGAGTTGCATTCCAGGTAATGCTATAGGTTGTTGGCGATCCGCTACTTGCGTTGTAATTTAGCGTTGTAGATTGACTATTCGCATTAAAATACACTGAAGCCGCGGCTGCAGCCAATGTAATACTCGGCGTAGGATTAATATTGATTGTTCTGATAGCTGTAGCTGCCGCACAACCCGCTCCTGCATTGGAGGTAAGGGTAAGTGTCACCGTTTCACTTACGTTGGCAGCAGGCGTATAGGTTACCGAGCTTGGAGATGCAGTTTGCAAAGTGCTACTCAATGTGCCTCCCCCAACTGTAATTGACCAAGCTCCGGTTGTGGCGCTTCCGCCTACAGTAGCTCCGCTTAAGGTGATGGTTGCGGGTGTTGCCGATTGACATACGCTAATGTCGCTACCGGCAATTACACTTGGAAGGTCATTTACAGTAATAATCCGAGTAGAAGTTGCGGCACTACAACCAGTACTTACATCAGTAGTCAGCAAAAGTGTAACCGTGCCGTTGAAATTGGCGGCTGGCGTGTAGGTCACACTTGCCGGAGCATTCGTAGGCAACGTGCTACTCAAAGTACCTCCTCCCGAAACAATTGACCAGGTTCCAGTTGTGGCGATTCCTCCAATTGTTGCACCGCTCAGTGTTATAGCACTAGGAGATGCTGAGCGACAAACCGAAACTGGATTACCCGCAAAAGCGGTTGGTTGACTATTGATGGTTATTGTTCCAGAATTTGGCGTTCCGATAACAACTGGTGAGCTACTGACCACTCTTATATAATAAGCTGACCCTACACTTACACCAGAAGGTATAACCGCTTGAATGGTTCCTGCTAATAAACTATTCAGCGTGCCGATAGCAGTAGGATTGGCAAACGATCCATTGGCATCACTTAGTTGTGCGGTAAAAATATTGCCAGTTGCAAAGGTGCTACTAATCGTATATGGAACATTTATAGTCGCACCGGTGCATATTAAATTATTTACACTTCCGGTAGTGATTGTTGGAGTTGGTATAACTGTAACACTAAAATTAGTTGGTGCACTAACACATCCACCTGAATTTGAAACACTGATACTTCCTGTGTAGGTTCCCGCGGCTGTACCCCCGGGAACTGAAATACCAATTGGACTTACCGGTAAAACGGCATTATTAACTGCGACGAAACCATTGCTGGGGGTTGCGTTCCAAACGATGCTATAGCTGGTTGGTGTACCGCTTGTAGCAGTATAAGTCAAAGCCGTTGTTTGTGCATTGGCGTTGAAGTATACTGCAGTTGCTGACGCCGAAGGGGTTATGCTTGGCGTAAGGTTAACCGTTACGGTAAATGTCTTAGCAGTACTTATACAACCGTTCGCATTTTTCACAGTGATCGTGCCAGTATAAGTGCCTGCGTTTGCATTCGCGGGAACCGCAATAACGATGGAATTTGCCGATAAAACTGCATTGCTCACTGCTGCAAAGCTATTCGTTGGCGTTGCGCTCCAATTAATGCTATAGGTAGCTGGCGATCCAGTTGTTGCGCTATAGTTCAATGCAGTTGATTGGCTGCTGCTGCTTTGGCAAACTGCGGTGGCGCTCGCTGCGGTTGTAATAGTTGGTAGAGAATCTATGCTAATTGATCTAATAGCTGTGGCGACAGTACAACCGGTTCCAGTGTTTGTTGTCAACTGTAACAAAATGGTTCCCTTGGCATTAGCAGCAGGAGTGTATGTCACTAATGCAGGATTTGTTGTTTGGAGGGTATTACTTAAACTTCCAGCGCCTGAAATAATTGACCATGCTCCAGAAATGGCACTTCCTCCTACTGATGCACCACTTAAAGTTAAGGCAGTAGGACTTGCCGATTGGCAAATAAGATCAGGCCCTCCAGCATTAGCTGTTGGTAATGCGTTGATCGTGAGTGCTGCGCTGTTTTGAGTTCCCGTAACTACTGGTGAAATACTGATCACTCGAATGCGATAGCCAGTACCCGATGATTGATTGCTAGGGATAGTGGCAACGATTGTTCCGCTCGCTGTGGTCGTTAAAGTTCCGATATTTGTCGGGGTTGAAAAAGAGCCAGCGGCATCGCTCAACTGTGCGGTAAATACATTCCCGTTGATAAAAGTACTGGTGATGGTAAAGGGAACATTGATCGTTGTACCTACACAAATTGGCGTAGCAATTGTTCCCGTTGTAATAGTGGGTAACGCAACGATAGTTACGGAAAATGTCGATCCGGCACTAGAACAACCAAAGCCATTGCTTACGGTAAGCGTTCCAGTATAAACACCAGGAGCGGTATTGGCTGGAATGTTTAAGCTGATCGGACTTGCAGTTAGTGCAGCATTATTTACAGCAATAAAGATGTTAGCTGGCGACGCATTCCAAGTTATGCTGTAGGTTGTTGGCGACCCAGTTACAGCACTGTAACTCAAAGTAGAAGTTTGGCTGCTGGAACTAGCGTATACCGAAGCAGCGGACGATGCCGCTGTGATAGTGGGCGATTGATTAATGGTGATGGTTCTGGTTGCCGTAGCTGCCGCACAACCTGTTCCGGCGTTAGAGGTAAGAGTTAACGTCACCGTTTCATTGGCATTGGCGGCTGGGGTATAAGTTACAGAACTTGGATTTGCGGTTTGAGCTATGCTACTCAAAACACCGCTGCCAGTAGTAATTGACCAAGCCCCAGTTGTTGCGCTTCCCCCTACACTGGCTCCACTCAAAGTAATTGGAGTTGGAGATGATGATTGACAAGCGGTTAAAGCAGTTCCGGCTGTTGCAGTAGGTATTGCATTAACGGTAATGGTTAATGTTGAAGTAGCTGCACCACAACCTGTTCCTGAATCGGTTGTAAGCAATAAGTTTACAGTTCCACTAAAATTAGCAGCAGGCGTATACGTAACACTAGCTGGATTACTGGTTGCCGAAGTATTACTTAATGTACCTCCGCCTGAAGTTATCGACCAGGTTCCAGTAGTAGCTAAACCGCCAATTGTAGCACCGCTTAAGGTAATAGCAATTGGACTAGCAGATTGACAAATACCAATCGGGTTGCCAGCAAATGCGGTAGGCGCACTATTGATAGATATTGCTCCACTGTTTGGCGTTCCTAGTACCGACGGCGCGCTACTCACCACCCTAATCTGATATCCGGTTCCTATCGGAGTATTTGCTGGAATGATGGCATTGATGGTACCTCCTGTTGTTGCAGTATAGGTGCCAATAGCGGTTGGATTAGCGAATGATCCACTTGCATTACTCAATTGAGCTGTAAAAACATTGCTTCCTCCAAAAGTGCTGGTGATAAAATAGGGAACATTTACGGCTGCACCTGCACATATCGAGGTGCTTACGGTTCCTGTTGTAATCGTTGGAACAGCATATACTTGTACACTAAACAACGTGGAGCTACTTACGCATCCACTAGCATTGGTTACAGTGATGCTACCATAGTAATTCCCTGGAGCCGTGCCTCCTGGTACCGTGATATTAATTGGGCTTGCCGGCAATACAGCATTGGTAACCGCTGCAAAACTATTGCTTGGTGAATTGTTCCAAGTGATGCTATAATTGGTTGGGAAGTTGCTGGCAGCGCTGTAGGTCAGCGTTGTTACTTGACCAGTTCCGCTGGCATAAACTGGAACAGCGATTGTCGCGGCGGTGATGCTTGGTATAGCATTAACCGTTACCGTAACTGCGGGAGGGGTAACAGTAGCACATCCTAAATTGGTCACCACAACATCATAACTTCCCGCATTCCCTGTGGTAGGATTGGTTAAAGTTAAGGTTGCTGTTGTTGAACCACTGATCACGCCGCCATCAGTAAGGGCTACCCCATTTCTTCGCCAAGAATAAGTTAGGCTTGTGCCAGTTGCTCCAATACTTAAAATTTGAGTACCTGTACCCGAACATGTTGCTGTAGGCGCAGCAGGAGGAGAAGTAATCAATGGCGATTCACAAGCAATGCTGGCGGTAAAAAGTCCTCGTCCATGGGTAGCCGCAGCGACTTGTTTATCGGAATTTCTTATTTGTAACATGTCAACCCTTACGTTGGCAATGGTGTTGTCTGCTACCCAACTCGGACTAGCAACGGTGATGTCGGTTGTTGACCAAACCCCCATTTCTGTAGCGAGTAATGCTTGACTGCGATTGATCGGATTGTACAGCGCCCAGCGTACCGGCATGTCAGGAAGGTTGCCTTCTACACTTGCCCATGTTGTTCCACCGTTCGTAGTTCGCCAAACCGATACCACACCGTAATTGGAAAACGTAACCAATAGATCGTTTTCAGTTGCCCCGATTTCAACACATGAAATAGTTGCTCCAGCAGGAAAGGATGCTCCACTGATGTTGGTTACAGTTGGCGTGCCTTGTGCATTGGTTATTTTAAACAATTTGGAATCCTGAGTACCAACATACAAGGTGCTTGTACCCGTTGGCGCGTAAGGCGACACCCGCAAATGACCCGCTTTTGCAGTCATTCCAGCAACTGTAAACTGTGCTGTAGTCCGAGTACCAGTAATACCTGATACTCTTTGGATTTGAGAAGCTGAGTAAGATGAATACAGGATGTGATTGGTATCGTCATAATCGGCGGGGTTGATAAAATCCCCAGTAGAACTCGAAGAGATTGTTGTTGAAGTCGACCAATTATTAGTAGTTAGATAAAAATTATTGTACACATAAGAGCTGATCTGGTAACTTGGATTGGTTTGATCGATAAAACAAAAAGCGCCATCGCCGCCCGAAGCTTGCGAAGTTGAATTTATTCCAGGCGTACTAAATTTATGTGTTCCATTATCCTGAGCACCAGCGAGATAGTAATCCTGGCCGGCCGTCGGATGGATTGCACAGGCGTAAAATTGCGTAACATTGTAGCCGGTATTTTTTCCAGCAATAGTAGGAATCGTTGCATTGGCATTGGCAGTGTAATAAACGCCGCCATCATTGCCAAAAAGGGCAATGGTTGAAGATCCAGGTTGATAAACAATCGCGTGCTGATCCGCATGCACGTACTGCCGCGAGCATGCCCCCGCCCAGCTGGAAATTTGCGTCCAAGTTGTGCCGCTATCGGTGCTTTTCATGAGGTCTACGCCTCCTACAATCAATGTTGCTGGATTGTTTGGGTCTACGGCCATGATCAAATCATACCAAGCCTGGGTTCTCGTCATATCACTTGATGGAGAACTGCAGCTCTGATCCACCCATGAGGGCAAAGTGCAAGTCGTCCAGCTGCTTCCTTTGTTTCCTGATGTATAAATATTTAAAAGCGCATTGGTCGAGGAATTATGCGCCATGGCATACAAGCGATTTGGATCGGAAGGAGCTACACATATTTCAATGCGGTAAAAACCCGTGGTAGGAAAGCCATTGGTGCCGGTATTCAACTGCGTCCAGGTGGTGCCTGTATCAGTTGATTTATAGATGCCGCCCAAGTTAAAAATACCCAGTGTGGCATAGATTGTGCCGTCTAAACCTATTTCAAGATCCGCAGCAGAGCAATTTGAAGCTCCGCATGAAGTACCTTGAGTGCCTAATGATAAAGCCCAGCTCGTTCCTCCATTGATGGATTTATAGACACCGCCACGGTTACAGAATCTACTACGTGTGGCGGCAAAAACAACCCCACCTGAGGTAACTACGATTTTTTGAACGTAATCAAAATTATTATCCGTTGCTATGGAAGACAATTGAGTCCAAGTGCTACCGCCGTTACTACTTTTCCATATCCCTGCTCCGCGTATGGCATCGCCATTGTACCAGCCTTCGCCAGTACCAACGTATAGTTCTTGGGTATTTGCGGGGTTATAGGCAATACAGGAAATGGCCATATTAGCCCATACATCACTTACATTGTTCCAAACGGGAGTTGTGGCGGTGATGTCATTGGTATACCACAAACCACCACCTGCTCCACCAGCCCAAACTTTTTTCTTGGTGGCGTCGTTGGGGTCAAACATGATTGCCCTGGTTCTACCCCCTACATTAGAAGGGCCTCTTTCCGACCAATTAGCTGCTCCCCCTGAGGAAAGTGTTGGTAATGAACCGTTTTGTTGGGTAGGCGTTTGTAAAATAGGGTTTTGTAATGTAGGGTTTAGTATTTTCAGAGCCCTCAACTCTTTGATCCGTTCTCTTACTGCTTTCAATCGCTCTGTAGGAACGTAACCCATCTGTGGATCCTTAGTTATTCTAAATTCTTGTTCCGCCGCCAGATCTGGGCGGTCAGTACGCATTTCTTCTTCCTCTTCTTCTCCTTCCAGCGATTCTTCTTTTTTTGAGAATGTTTCGTGGAGTTTTTCTCGTAGGCGTTCAAAAATATTTTTCCGGAGCTTTACTTTTGTTTGAAGTACGGGGGTGAAAGTACTCCCGTCTTCGGCTATGATCGGTTTATTTTGATCAACAGAAATCGCATCATGTTTCTTTCGCTGGGCAAAGGAATCGTTTGCGTAACCGATCATCAAAAAAAAGACCAAAAACGAGATTTTTGGCAATGGACTGAGTTGTGACCAATTGTTCATACTACTTATTTTGAAAAGGGATTGAGGATACAAAGGAGTAAAGACGACACAGTTGTCGCCAATTATTCTAATTTTATGACTAGTATATATTGAAGATTTAGAACGTTTTAAAAAAATAAATTAGATTTTTTTTACTTGGGAATATGATAAACTTTTAGTTAGAATTTTTTACGTTATCTTGATCAAAAGGTTTCATTTTTAAACTTCTTTGGGAGTTTTTCCTTCAGAATTGCGTCTCTTCAGCAGTTCTAAATGTAGCCTTGTCATTTAAAAATGTCATAAAAAAGCAGGGGTCTTGCTACCACAAGCCCCTGCTTTTTATCATGTAAAAAAACTCAATATCATTTATTCATCAACACCATCTTCTTGGTGCCGGTAAAGTCTGGCGTCTCCAAGGTGTAGTACAACACACCTGATGCCTTCAAGTCGCTCTGTTTGATCGTCACCTGATTCCAACCTTTGTTGTAATCGGCTTTCAAGCGGTACACAATCGATCCCTTCGCGTCTCTGATCGTCAGGCTGCCTTCGGTTGCTTGTGGCAAGTAGAAACCAATCTGCGTTTGATCGCTAAATGGGTTCGGCGTGTTTTGCAACAACTCTGGTTGGTCACTGATTACCACTGGTTTGGTGTAACTCATCGCTACGCTTAGGTAATCACCGCCTTCGTTATAGGCTTCATTGGCAGTGTAGCGCGAGCTGATCGTCAACGCTTCGCTCAACTTCGCTGCGCCCTTGCCTTGCAAGTGCAAAGTGAACAGGATCGCATCGTCGTTTTCGGTGTTGCCTTTGCGGTTCCAGCTCGTGGTAATGATGCCTTCGCGTTGGAAGATACCGAAGTTTTCAGCCTTGGCTACGCCGTAGTCGATGTCCACCAAGTCTACCTTGTTACGATCCATTTCCAGCGTAAACTGGTACCCTTCAATCGTTTTCAGATCTTTGGCACGGATATCTACTCGGTAGTCTTGTGTTCCTTCGATGCGTTGTTCTTCGGTGCTCAGCTCCAACTTGCCCGCTTTACGTGGCTCGGTAGCTGCTGCATATGTCGGACTGGCATTGCCGTTGACATCCCCGATTTTCACCGCTACAAAGTCGGAGTTCACCTTACTGGTCAAGTTATTGATGCTGGCAATCTCAGGGAAGCCTTCACTCCAAGGGTTGCTTGGGTTCGGGAAACGGTAAGCCGCATCCACAAAGCGCCAGCTGGTATTAGCCGTAAACTTCGTATCCAGATTCAAGATCAGTTTGCGCAGCAAGATCAAGTCAAGTGTGGAGATCGACTTCGAGTTGTTGATGTCGGCTGCAATCATCTTGTAAGGACTATCCAATGGCTGGATGCCCAAGATGTGTTTTTGCATCAACACTAGGTCGAAAGTCGATACCCCATTGAGTGGGTTGGCATCGAGGATTGGCGTTACAGAATAATCATAGCCTTTTTCCAGGCCCTTGAATTCATACTTGCCATCGCTGGTGGTATTCATATTCATCACCATTTTACCGGAAAGTTCTGTTGATACCCCTTGTACCGATTGCTTGGCCTCTGTTTGGATCAAACCTGCTATCTCGCCAACTCCTGCCGCATTGTTAGGACAAACCTTATTGTTGTCTTCTACCAAGAAGTAGGTTACACAATAGTCATGGTTACCCGCTTCATCCCAAGCGTGGATTTCCACTACTGCTTGTTTGCCGGCATCATCACAAGTAACTGTCAAACTAGTTGCATTGATATCAGCTGGCGTACCTACTTTATTAATAGAATATTTAGTGATCAATTTTAGGCCATCTTTGGTATTCGGTCCGTCTTTTGGATCCCTGCTATTGCCTTGGCCGTTGCAATCGTAAGCTGGACTGGCAATGAAATCATTGGCCCAAACTGTCATTGCGCCGCCGCCTTTACTATCAGGCATCAAATTGATCGCTAAACCTTTGATACAAATTGGCACTGGCGCTTTGCAGTCGCCCACGGTGAATGGGATGCGAGTTGGTATGCTTAAATTACCACACTCATCGCGCAAGACTACGATCAAGGCGTACGAACCTGAAGCGAAGCCTTTGATCAATACTTTGAACGAATCATTAGCTACGCGGGCAGTTGACCAAGATTTGTCGTAGTCGCTTGGTAGCTTAGTGCTGCCGGCGCTTTCTACTTTGATCAATGTTGGTTCCAATTCCAGTGCCGTTGAGCAGTTGTCAGTGCCTTTGAAGGCGATCGATACGGCTCCCAAACAAGACACAGGATCAATTGGAAAGTTGATCGATGCCGCTCCTGGTATTGCACTAGACACTGGGCAAGTGGGCAGTTTTGGCAACTTAACCACTGGACGCTCGGTGTCGTATACTTTGATGATCTGGGTGTACATCCAAGAGTGGATGAAACCGCGGTGCTCCCGGTCGTCGCGATCGCGGTAGCGGCGCTCCTCGCCCCAACCTTTGCAATCTGATTCTGGGAAGATCCGCTCATCGTCTTTGTCTTCGAGTAGTTGGTTTGACAATTTGCCATAGTCACCCGTATTCCAGTTATCCACAATCGTGTCACGAGACAAGAAGAACTGGTTGTGGCCATAGCCGCGGCGACGCTGGGCAATTTCTTCCCACTGACGTACCAATACATAGGTGGCATACTTACCAAATTCACCCCATTTGCGGTCTACGGTATAGACGTTTTCAGGTGACATTGGATCACCGCAACGATCATCATAAGTACACCAGTTGATCACGGTGTAAGTGCGGAAGATCTTGTAGCACTCATCATCAGAAGCGGCGTAGCGCTTATCCGATACATTTACCGCCAAGATATCACAAGCCAGTTCGTCCGTTTTTACTGTATCTGGAGTGAACTTCGTTCTACAATTCACCACTGCATCTTTCGGGAAACAAATGTTGTATTCGTGAACCGGTCTTACATAGATGGTCTGAGAGCAAGTAGTGCTCAGTGGTCCTTTTGACGTTTTCTTGGTCAAAGTCCAGCTGCGCTTAACTGTTCCGTAACCACATTTCAAATCAGTGGTAACCGTGTAAGTGGTATCCAAATTAGCGCAATCTGAACCGCTCATGATGGTTACATCGCCAAAGATTTTGGCAGTGGTTGCGATAATCGATTTGTTTTTGGCATCACCCAGCAAGTACTGCAAGTTTTTGTCCAAACAGTCGATGGTCACATCCAGTGGCGCCATGCACAAGGGTGCTAATTTGTCTTCAATGACAATGTCTTGCCAGCAAAAGTTGAGGTTGCCGCCACTATAAATATAATCTGAATATCCTTTACCAATTATAAATTCACTGTCTCTACCCCAAAGTTCGGTGCGTACTGCATTACCAGCGTCACAGCAGAAGAACTCGACAAATGACTGCACTGGCGTCATCAAGGTACCGTTTTTGTTGCGGAAGGTCTCGAGTAGCGCTGGTTCCAACTTACCGTTGCCGTTGTTGTCAAAACCATCCAAAGTATCCAGCTTGCCGTTGCCGTTAGTATCGTAACCTTTATCGATAAAGCTTTGATAGCAGCTAGCTTGTACACTGCGGCGTACCCTAACCCAGTCAAGTTTGCAATTATCAGTGCTACCTTCGTCGATGTCTTTGGCGTCTACCCTAGCGTACCCGGTGGTATAGCCGTTGCCATTAGAGAGAGTTACGATAATTTTATCGTTGCACTTCATCACCGGAGCGATGCGATCCTGCACTAAGAAGTCAACTGAATCGGTCAAAGTATTGTAACAGCCATCGTAAGCCGAGATGATCAACTTATGGCGACCAACTGGTAAACCGACCGTATAACCGTTGACCACTCGGTAATCCACATTGTACCAAGTGGTTTGATCCACTACGATGCCGTAGACGATTTTACCCAGCGTGCGTACCCGAGTGGCTACCGAAACTTTATTACAGTTGTCGGAAAGGGTCAAGCCAAAATCTGTTTTCAAACCCGCCACTGAGTTGCCGAGGAAGGATGCCGTGCAATCCATTGGCCCAGTCGACAAAATGATCGGTAGTTTAGCTGGCAGTGTCAAAGTAGGCGCTTCGAAATCGCCAATTTTGATCAGCACCAAAGCTATTTTCTGCTTTGTACCGGCACACCAGTCAAACAATTCAACCGTGCGGTCGATTTTGATTCCTTTTCCATCACAGATTGGGAATTTAACATCTACCGGTGCATCAATTGCGTAGAAACAATCGATCGTTGAAATAGAGACATCCTTACCCGTCAAATAGCTATGTGTATAAGGTAGGTAGTCGTTTTCTTTAATCAATGACAAGTCGGGAGTACAGGAATTATAGGTCGTTACAGCTTGGTAGCCTAGTAGTCCAGGTACATCCGTTTCCTTATCGTCAAGGAAATAGAAGGAGCTAAGCGCGGGACGCACAAAGTTGATGGTTTGTACTGCCGTAGAAGTATTACCGGCACAGTCGGTTGCCGACCAGGTACGATAAATCACTGCGGTAACAAAAGATGCTCCAAAGTCAGTGCCGCTACAAGAGTTGTAGACCACTTTGTCGCTAAATTTCAAACGACCGTTGGCAATGGTTGGTTGCTCGCAGGCACATTTTCCAGCACAGTTGTCATAAACTTTAACAGCACCTACTTTGCCATTTCCGTCTGCATAGAAACCTACCGATTTCGGGTTGTTAAAAACGGCATTTACTTCGGTGCAAAGAAAAGTTCCAGTTGTTGAAACACCAATATCGGGCGCCGTTTTATCTTCGGCAGTCACCTTACCCCAGCAAATCAAGTTGTTGAAATCATCAAAAAGGCCGTAGGTGAAGACTCCAGCACAGTCAATGATTCCGCCATTGCTAGGATCAGAATCCATCACCCGCACCGTTCCGGAGAAACAATTTCCATTAGATACAAGGAAAGGGGTAAGTAAGAATTGGCAATTACCATTTAAAGTTACGTTGATAGCTTCACAACCACATTCCGACACCTCAAATTTTCGTCTCACCGTTTTTACACAACCAGGATCATTTACCGTCGATCCTGGAGCGCCAGCATCAAAAGTATATTCCAAGTAATTGGTACCCTTGGGTAATGTGGCTGGATTAATCGTCAACAACGTAGGCTGACTTCCAGCGCCAGCTTGGGTAACCCCGTTGAGTTTGAAGGTTCCTGTTCCTGCAGCGCCGTTCAAAGCACCTCCTTTTACATTAAAAGGTAAGGCAGTCGGCAACACCAAATTGGGCAAACCAGAAAAGAATGGATCTGGATAAAAACACTTATTGCTGATGCTGAGCGTAGTGCCGCGGCCATTGGTCACTGAAAGGGTGTAACCAATGGAATCAATGTGGAAACCATGATAAATAAATACTCCAGGACTGGTTTCAATGAGCGTATCACCTACCGCTACTGGTTTGGTTGCTGCATCATCTTTGTACAATCCGATGACACTGCTTACTGTCCAAGTTTGACTTGAATCAGCAGTGACAGTTACCGTTTCGCCAAAGGTTCCACTATTGCTAAAGGAACCATTTGTGGTGGGTAAAGAATTGTTTACGCAAGTGCAGGGGTCGCTGATCTCAGCTTTACAATTGGTCAAAGTAAAAGTCACTTTATCAGAAGCAGGTGGGCAAACATTGGCATTGCTGTTATTCGGAATATTATCATTGCTTATTGCTCCTGTTGTTAAGGTTAGCGTAACAGTACCTAAATCAATCTCAGCCTGACTTGGAGTATATTTGGCGTCCAGTGTTGTATTATTAGGACTAAAACTTCCAGTACCGCCACTCCAGGTAGCGCCAGTTGCAGAGCCGCCAATACTACCTGCTAAAGGAATTTGAGTACCTGTGCCACAAACGGTTTGATCAGGACCAGCATTAACAGTTGGTCCAGGAGTGACTTGAACGGAGATTGTAGGCACAAAATCCGTAGGCACTACACCATATCCATCAACCGTAACACTGACAAGAGTATAAACCGTATTTGAACCCGTATTTGAAAATTTGATAATATCTCCGTTGATATAACCAGTTATGGTAGTGTCTTTAGCGCCGTTATTGAGTACTAAACTGTAAGGGCCAGTTGCACAAAGTGTTACTACCTTTAATTTAGCTGTTTCACTATAACAGATAGAAGGAGTTGAGGTAGTAAAGGCAATAGAACCTGCACTTATCCCGCCATTAGGGATTACAGTAAGCAATTGGCCATTGTTCGTTCCGATATTAAAAGCATCAACATCCTTATTGACAACCGTGCCCGTATTGCTTTGGATATTTGAAATCTTGGTTACACCATCATCATTTTTCAAAATATTACCTGAATTGGTAAAGTTACTAGATGAATCCCTGATAACCGATCTACTTTGAATGTAGGCGCACAAGCTATTGATAAAGCCAAGTGAGAGAATTTGATTTGATTGCGTATTGGAAGCTGACGTAAAATCAATGGCATTATTGAGAATGCCATAAGGCCTAGCATTATCAATGTAGATGCTACTGTATGGCCGGTTGTTGAAATAACCAGTATTGGAGATAGCATAACCAAAGATTGGCGCTACTTTACCAATATTCATCAGTCCATAGTTGGAAAAGGCGCCAGAATTTAAAACACCAGCCTTACCAACTCCTAAGGTTGCGGCTATCCAAATTTCGCCAAAATTGTCAAATTTACTGGCGTTGTTGATGGCATTTTCGGTGATGTAATCCAGATAGATTTTTCCTTGCCGACCATTCCGGAAATAATTGCTATTGGCGATACCATCATTACCAATGGTATCCAACTCAATTGTACCATCGTTGATGAGGGAATCGCTATTGATAATAGTATTGAAACCATCACCAACTACACTGGTTTTGAACTGGCCAGTATTGTGTAAATAACCAGCATTATTGATCAATGAAGCAGAGGTTAAAAAGACCCGGATGGAGCCTTTATTGTAGAATTTACCGCCGGAGAGGTTGTTGACAGAAGGTTCGGTATAACTCAGCGCAGTACCCGTAAATACCGCCCCAGTATCGTGAATGAAAAGCCCCGAGTTTTGAAGCATTTTTCCGCCTATAGCATATACCTTCATTCCTCCCTGTTGGAGCAGATAACCGGCGTTATCAATAAAGCTGGCAGTTTGATTCGCATCAATTATTGAATTAGGTCCCAAAATCAGCGTATCGGTATTTTTAATAAAATCATTCAAGTAGATCACATTGATGGGCACATTCAATTCACAATAATTCCGGTTGTCAAGCGCAGTATTACCTAATCCATTGAAGTCAATACTACCGGTAAGTTGTTTAAAAATACCATTATTAAGTATGCCCCCGCCGCCACTACTGCCAATTTTTGTAATTCCAGCTAAATTAATATAGCCTGTTGCTTGATTGTCCAAAAGCACCTTGGTGCCATCGCCAGCAAAAAAATCGAGTTTACCACTAGGCTTACCGATAATTTTTCCCGTATTGATACACATGGTACCTCGAGAGGAACCATAGATATTTAAAGTTTTCTTGAATTCAAAATAACCATTGTTTTGAAAAATGGTGGAGCCTTTCCCATTAGCCAAAAAATCACCACTCGAAATAATTGTATCGCCTACTGAATTGACTACCGCAGGCCAAGGCTCGCCGCTCCCGGTATCAAATGTACCTTCGTTGATGATCGTAGAATCATTTTGTAGATTGACGCCATTTCCGCCACCAATGGAAAATATTGCACCTAATTTGTTATAAATTCGATTTTTGTTGTGGAATACAAAAGGCATTCCACCTCCGGATCCCCCGCCACCAACATAAAATGTGCTCGCTAAGTTTTCTACAACACCTTTATTCAGTATGCTGATACTTTGCCCCCCTCTAATCGAGAAGGCGCCTTTATTTCTAATGGTATCTCCAGCAGCGTTAAAGACAACTGGTTCCGTAGTGCTGGTTCCCGAAATTTCAAATGTACCCTCATTGATGACAATAGAATCATTTTGCAAACTTGTCCATATGCCGCTATTGATTTTAAATGTCGCCCCGCTTTTGTTATAGATCTTGCGTTTGTTGAGCACATTGGGTACACTCCCAGCTCCACCCTGAGAAGTAAAGGTACCCGCTAAATTATTTACAACACCCCAGTTCAGTAATTGAATTCCCCATCCTCCAGATATGTTAAAGGTTACTTCGTTGGAGATTGAACCAGTAGAAGTATTTACCAAGCTATTTCCAGTTTTACCGCCGCCTACGTTAAAAGTTCCTTTGTTAACGATTGAGCTTGTATTGTAAACCCGCGTATTATCGCCCCCAGAAACAGTAAAAATAGCACTACTGTTGTTGGTGATGCTTGCCAATGGGTAATTTATCAAAGCTGTATCTACTCCATCGAGAACTTTAAAATCCCCACCCGAATTGTTGGTGATTGAACCGGAATTCATCAAGCGTTTGCCAAACCCATTTTTCAAGGTCACTTTGCCTTGGTTGATGATTTGACCAGTTAGTCGATTGTCAAAAGCATTGCGGTAAGCTGAATCTACTAAAATTTCACCTTTGTTGGTAAAAATACCCTCATTTAGAAACCCATCCTTACTTGCACCTATCACTTCCAGTTTAGAGGCCGTGTTGATAGTTAAAGTGGCCCCAGCCTCAAGAAAAATTGAACGCGCACCGGCGGTTGTAGTAGAAATAACGGGATAATTACCTGACCCTGATGATACATTAGGAATCCAAACATCGTCCCCTTTTGATCCTTTTCTAGGTGGTAGATCTGGCGTCCCCGTAGAGGTTGTCCAGTTACCTGGATTACCCCAATCGGTATTGATTGCACCCGTCCATTTTGCTGTACCCGGTGAAAACGTTGCCTTAGCATTGCTTTTGCCAAAAAAATGAGGTGAGTAAAGCTTTGTAATAGCCGATGGTAATGCTATTCCAGTATTTTTGGAAGGATTTTCATACAGTTTGGGTGTAGCCTGTAACGCAAAGGTTACAAACGCAAACAATACTGCCATGCAGATGGAGCGTGTAGAAAGGGTCATGTTCAGTAGATTACGATTTGAATAAAATTAGCTTCTACAAAGTTAGGTAAATTAAATGCGTTGTCCAAGCAATAAATTGAAAAGGCTTAGATTTCAAGGCTTCACGCGACGTCTTGCCGATCCTCAGTGTCCGCCAATACCGCCATATACCAATTCTGTTTGTTATGAAAAATACCAGTTTTTGGGTAGAGAAAATTGTTGTAAATTCCCGCCTGTCAACGCTTTTTCTCCATTTTTTCCTAAAAAATACCGCCATGCTGAAAAAAATGACCGCTCTAGGCATTGCCCTACTGGGCATCCTGTTTAAAAACTGTACAGTTCCCGATGGCTGGAAAAACGGGTACTACGTGCAAAATAATCAAGTAGTTTATTTCCATGGCTTCCCGGCTCAGGGTAAGCTATTGAAGCAAGCGGATCCCAAAACCTTCAAGACCATCTTCAACGACTTTGGAAAAGATAAAAACCACGTGTATTATACTGATTCAATCATCACTGGCGCCGATCCGGCAACTTTCCAGCATTTAGGCGAACTGTATTCCAAAGACCAACACCATGGTTTTTTTGCCTACAATACCATCAGCAATGATGGATCTCATTTCGAAATTGTCCCTAATTGTCAAGATAAGCCGTACAACGACGACGCCCCCTCCATCGTTTTTGCTCGCGATCGCTTCAAAGTCTACAACGGTGAACTCGTGTTAGAAGGCGCCGATCCGGGAACTTTTGTTTTTGTGCCTATGTTCAACGGCTACGATTTAGCACATGACAAAAACTACGTTTATTGGGAAAATGCGCCACTGCCAGGTGTGGATGGTGCAAGTTTCAAACGGGTATGCGAGTTAAATTTTAAAGATAAAAACGGCGCCTGGTACATCAATCTGGGCAGAAACTTAGCTTGGGAACAAATGACGCCAGAAATTGATCTTCCAACTTTTGTGGGCATAAAACGTTTTTATTCCCAAGATAAAAATGGAATATATTACGGAAATACGGTTGTAAAAGATGTTGATAGGGCAACATTTAAGGAATGGGACAACCATCAGGCTCATGACAAAAACACGCTGTATTCCTTAGACTATCCAGTAAAAGCAGATACCACAAAAACACAATAACCTTCTATCACTAGAATCGATGAACGATCAAAATTTAATTGATAATGCCGAAAAGCATCCGCTCTTTCCTAGCGGCGATTGGGAGGGCTTTTTTACCTATACACAAGGACCCACCGCTTTTCGGAATAAGATGGACATTCAACTTTTATTTCAAGAAAATAAGGTCACTGGCGGCGGCAGCGACGAGGTGGGCAGTTTTACTTGGGAAGGCCAATATGATACCAGTGGTTTGTGGTGCAATTTGATTAAGTTTTACGCCACTCACCGCGTGTTTTATCAAGGCCAGGTGGATGAAAATGGCATCTGGGGAAGCTGGGAAATTCCGCCTTTTTCCAGAGGCGGTTTTCACATTTGGCCAAAGAAAAAAGGGGAAGAGGATAGCTTGGAATTGGAAGAATCACTTTCTTTGGGCGATATCATTTCCAAACCCATCGTTGTCAATTCGTAGTTGATGATTACCTTACAACGCCTCAATCACGATACTACCTGGAAAATCAACATCAACGGGTATCAGCTTTTGCTGGATCCATGGTTGGTGGAAAGTGAAATTGATGGTTTTTCTTGGTTCAATGAGCAATGGCACCGCACGGAGCCGGCACCGATTGAGACATTGCCGGATGTGGATTGTATTGTGGTGAGCCAACCTTTTTCCGATCATTGTCATGAAAAAACAATTGCGCGCCTGCCCGCGCACTGGCCCATAGCCGCTGTTGCACCCGCGCGTAAGCGACTGGAAAAAACGTTTAAACAAACCCGAGACTTCAGTACCATCCCTGCGTACGATGCTGGTTTTTTGACACTCGGCTCCCTCCAACTTACTCAATTTCGTACTGCTTCACTACTGGATCAGGTTCATAATGCGCTCTTGATGGTAAGTCCTACGCAGGAAAATATTTTTTATGCGCCGCATGGATTTGTAGCCAATTCGCAGCAGGTGGCTTGGTTAAAAGACTACCCGATCGAGGTGTTGATCACCACGGTGTCTTTGTATAAACTGCCTTTTTACTTAGGAGGTACCGTCAATTTAGGTTTGTCGGCCATGCGAAAATTAGCGGATCAACTTCAACCTCGCCACGTCATCAGCACCCACGATGAACAAAAGATTGCCAAAGGGTTGGTGCCGCGAATTGCCCAAACTTTTTACCCGGATGCATTTGCCGTAAAGAAAATTCAAAGCAATTTTATCCCGATCGACGATTATCAGATAATTACATTCTAAAAAACGGGTTCAGCCGCAAAAAACTGAACCCGTTACGAAAATGCTTAACTCAATATATTTTTGGTAAAATCCACACATTTTGCCAATTCCTTCACCGCGTCAGAACCTGCTGGAATGTCGTATTCCAACTCTGCGGTAGCCGGAAACTTGTATTTTTTGGCTTTCATCAACAACAGAATCTCCTTGATCGGGGTATCGCCTTTGCCCCAAACCACGTTTCCTGCGCCATGTTCAGGCGTGGTGCGGTCTTTGATGTGCAAACTTGTGATCCGATCGTGTTTGGCTTCAATCAGCGCCAAAAGGGTTTCTTTGGTGTTGTTTTTGCCCGCTGCAATGTAGTGTCCGCAATCCAAATTCATGGAGTTGTAGGGCGACTGACTCAACGCGGTATCAAAAACTGTATCCGTAGCTTGGAGGTGGGTGTGGTAGCCAAAATAAACCTTGTGCTTAGCGCCCAAGTCACCCAAACGCTGAGATTGCGCAGGGTCGGTTGGCAATTCAACGGTTACGGATGTTGCACCTAATGCTTTAGCTGCTTTCAGGCCATATTCTACTTCAGCGTCCGAGTTATTGGGACCAAAAGCATTGGGTTTAAACGCGTAAATTTTCACGCCAGCGGCATGGAATTTTTTGCGAATTGCTTCAAATTTTTCCATAGAAGCAGTGGCACGCCACTCGGCCACTTTTTTGCCATAATCGGCCAATTGGGCTTTTTGCTCGTCGGTAAGCGGCGCTCTTTGTCCGAGAGGGCCCATGCGCAACGGATTTTTTGGTTTGCCAGCAAAATCTTCAGCCGGGTCGCCCATCATCTCGATGGCACTGACGTTGGCATCAATGCAAAATTGCAGCAACTGATCAATGTCGTGCGGCATGCTCCGAAAAGAATAGGTGATGGTTCCAATTTGTACGCCGCCAAATTTGGAATTGGGCTTACTGAACAACCCAGTCAGCGTGTTTTTGGAAGCCAAAAAAGAATGATTCAAGAGCAATCCAGCTGCCGCCAGCGGAGTTGCAATAAGGAAATTGCGGCGAGAGAAATTATTTTTCATGACAAAGATGTTGAAATGGATAATTGCGATAGTAAAGGATAGCGATTTACGAATAAAAAATTGAAAATTCGCAATTTTTCCAAATCAAGAATAAGAGCTTGTTCAGGATTCTGGTTCGATGGCGAAAATGAGATAAAATTCGCACCAATGAGGCACAAAAAGCGGAGTGTAGCGTCGCTACATGAGCATTTTTGTAACGAAATTGGAGTGAATTTTAGCCATTTGTAGCTCGAAACAGAATCCTGAACAAGCTCTAAGTCAAGTAAGAGAAGATTGATTTTGAAGCGTAAAAGCGTGAATGTGATCAGCGCAATGGTTTTTTGATGCCATTGCGCCGACCTAGTGTGTGTTTGGATTTACTTTTCAGAAAACATCACCAATTTATACTCAGACTCATCCGGCGGCCCCGCAGTAACTTGCAAGGTTGGTTTCCCGCTCAAAGTCATAATCACCGAACCGAAAGTACCTCCCCAGTTACCAAAGGTGCGACAAACAGGGTTTTGCGCGTCGTCCTTAGAGCGCAAGGCCGCCTTGATGTCGGTATCTTGAATACCTTGGGTGGTAGCGATGCGTTTTTGCACCGCTGACAATCGAACATAACTATTGGAAGTGGTTGGTAGTTTGGCTGCTTTAGGATTGGCATCCTTGTGCCAAGGCTTTACATTTTCGTTCACAATGGGGTGATTGGTATGATACACCGTACCGTTGGCGTTTTTGGGATCAAAACGCACCACTTTGCCAGCTGAAGCTTCAAAATCATACACTTCGCCCTTGATGCCGATCAGATAGTTTTGACCCGATGCGTGGGGCACAGTTTGGATGAATTTTAGAACATCGTCTTTTTCAGTGCTGTTTAAGATGCGACGCACAATAAAAGCTACTGGAAGTCCGCTCGAGGCGGCTTTCAAATCCATCAGCGTATTCATACAAGCGCCAATTCCCGCTTCATTTAGTCCATTGGTAGCAATCAAGCCTGGATGCGTAAGAATAAGCTGTTCTGGAGTATTGGCCGTGCGTGCTAAGCGAAGCAATATTTGAGCCCCATCAGTATAACCTTCCAAGTCCATGTTTTGAGCAATAAAACCTGGCGCGCCAGCGCGGGCAGGCACGCCTATTCCGCTGCAATGGTGATGGGCCGGATCGTCAACGTAGACCCAAAATTCGTCCAAAAGGTTGAGCACCATGATGTCATTGAGTGATTGACCGGAGCCTTCCGCGATTCCGCGCACTTCTTCATACAATTCGGGTGTCCATTTTTTGATGTCATCATTAAAATGAGCATAATCAAAAAACTCTTTGACAATTTGATCAGGGTCTTTTTTTAGTTGATCCTTGGCGCTTTTTTTCCATTTTGTTACAATTTCGGCAATTTCAGTTTTGAGCAATTTGCCATGTTGCAAACCCAATTCATAGCCAGTTCCGCTCAATGCCACCTCGCGTATAGGATCGCGTTTGATGGGTTTTCCGATGGCAAATGCAGCTATTTTTTCCGCAACTTCTTCCGGGGAATTGGCGGTGCTATTGGAAAAAACGGCTACAAATAGATCTTCTTTGGGTAGGTATTTTGCCATTGTCAAAAAGCCATTGATGCCGCCGCCGTGCTCAATGGTAACGCTGCCTTGAAGGTTGTCAAGAAACCAACCATAGCCGTAGTGCGTGGCAGTACCATCGCTAAGCTTATAGGGCGTAAACGCCTTATCTAGTGTTTCTTTTTTTAGCAGTTTGTAAGAATGTACGGCTCGATTCCATTTGTACAAATCTTCCACGGTAGATTGCAGCGAACCGGCTGCGAAGGGTTGGGTCATACTCAGTGGGTCGGCGTTTTCAGTGCCATTTTCACCTTTTTGATATCCCGTCGCACGGTTCTTGATGAGCTTAGAATCGTTGCCGTAATAAGAATTGGTCATGCCAAGGGGTTTGAAAAATACGTCCTCAACGTATTGTGGGTAGGTTTTACCGCTTAGTTTTTCAATGATATACCCCAGTAAGAAGAAACCAGAGTTATTGTAATTCCACTGGGTACCCGGGGCAAAATCCATGGGTTGATTTTTGAAAAAATTAACCATCTCTTCTGGAGTCTTGTCTAGGCGCATAATGCTGCCAAATGACTCCATGTTGGTATAGCTTTTGATGCCCGAAGTGTGAGTCAGCAAATGCTCGATGGTGATTTTATAACCATGTGTAGGATAATCGGGGATGAATTTGGTGATGTCATCCTGTAAACTCAATTTACCTTGCTCCATTAATTGCAAAATGGCAACCGCTGTAAATTGCTTCGTAATGGAACCAATGCGAAAAACATTGTCCAATTGCATGGGCACGTTCAGTTCCAAATTAGCCATTCCAAAGGCCTTTTTGTAGATGACTTGTCCGTTGCGAGCAACTAGCGCGCTGGCGCCGGTTCCACTGGCTGGATATTGTGCCGCAAGCAGTTTATCGACTTCGGCACCGAGTTGAGCGTCGGTAGGTACTTGGGCGCTGGCGATGCTGGTCAAAAAACTGAGCAACAAGAAGCAAAAAAACAGGTGTTTTTTAATGAAATATGGGCGCATTGGTGGTGTATTTATGTTTATGAATTTAAATCTAAGGGAAATTAGCAAAAATGCAGCTCTACTTAACACTGTCAAATTGATTTTACAAAGCATTTCATCAATTTCAACGCCGCATCGCCGGTATTTTCCAATACGTCAAGCTGCGCCAAAGCCATTCCAAAGGACCAAAGTAAAAATACCGCAACCAAATTGGACTCAAAAAAAGTTGCAGCGCCCAAATCGCCAATACCACGTAATAAATTTGATAATAATCCAACTCCGCATAGTAATTTAAGCCATAGCCAAAGAAGAAGAAGGTACAAATTACCGAATGCATGATGTAATTGGTAAAGGCCATTTGCCCAACTGCCTCGAGGCGACGAAATGCGCCTTGCAATTTGCCCGATTTGAAGATCAAAATAATGCCCGACACATGTGCCATCACCAAAAGGATACGCTGAAAAGGATAGATGAGATCCACCCAATTGATGGGCACCTTTTCCATTTGCAGGAGGTTGGCTTCCAGATTGGGATAATGGAGGTAATCATAGTAAAAGCTATAGATCACCAAGGGCAACCCAATGCCATAGCCAATGTACAGCACCTTCCAATAGTTTTTACTCGACCAATCTCCCGTTAAAAAGCCCCATTTCAACAGCGCCAATCCCAATAGCATTAGCGCCAATGGATCCGAGATCTCAATGGGAAGGTACTTGGTTTGTGCATCAAATACTATTGGGCGCAAATATCCGGCAACCGTTTGGTAATCCGATTTCATTTTGGCGGTGTTCTTTTTCGCATCTTCGCGATTGGGGATCATCGTCAATTCTATTTCGCGCCAGGTTTTTAAAGCTTTGGTTTGAGCAGCGGTCAGCGTTTGGTGATTTTTTTGGGCGGTGGTCGCTTCAACGTAGGCAATCCGCTTAGCGCGTATATCTTGATAAAAATTGGTTTCGGTGATAAATCCAATGATGGCCACCAAGGGCACGCCCATCACCAAATATTTGGGATTGATATTGCGAAATAAATACGCCAACATGCCGCAAACTGCGTACAGATATAAGATTTCGCCAATCCACAAAATCAAATGAGAATGGATCAATCCAAAAATCAACAACCAGAACATACGCCGGTAAAACAAAAAATGTACCGGTTTTCCTGTCTGTTCTTTTTTGGAAACAAACAACAAAATACCTGCTCCGAATAACATGCTAAATAAAGCCCGCATTTTACCTTCAAAGACGACGGTTATGATTGCATCAACCCAAAAATTAAGGGAACGGGGATTGCTGTGGAAGGATTCTGAAAAATAATCAGGCATCGAAAAACCAGGAATATTCATCAATAAAATCCCCAATAAAGCGATGCCGCGTAACGCATCAATGAGTTTGATGCGTTGTGTTTCTTGTACCGGTGCGGCAACTGTTGATTCAATTGGCGTATCGTGGGCCAGGTTGTCCATCAGGTGATGATTTTAGGTATATAATTCGGTTTTTTATGTGACACATTTCATACTACTGGACATTTTAAATTTTCGGCGAGCTGTAAACCTTCCAGGTCTTGGAGACCTGGAAGGTTTTGCAACCCCTCTACAGAAAAATGTCCAGTAGTATAAACACATTTATATTCGCCTTGGGCTACAGGCAATGTTTTTTTTTACAAATAGCTCAACCACCACTTTTCAGGATGCCCCGTTTTATAGCCATCATACCACTTACAAAGCGGAAATAAAGCCACTACAATTACCATCCAAATCAAATAAACCACTCCCAAGTTAAAACCTTCACCGGGAATAATGAACAAAAAAGGGAATTGATTTTTAGTGGCATAAGAAATCGCCTCTTTTATTGAATGTCCTCTAGCAAAAAAACATAACATTGACGTAAAGTGAATTAGATAAAAATGAATGATGTAATAAAAAAATGCCGTTCGCCCGTATACCTGCATGATCGATGTAAATTTATTTTTGAGCGGCTCCAATAAAGCCAGTGCTAGAAAAGCCGGGCCAATTGTCATGCATAAATACAACAGCGAAGGCGGATATTTATTGGTGTTCAGAAATGATAATATGCTGCGCCAGCCTTCTTTTTGCGGCGCCCAATCGACAGGGTCTCCATAAATATTGGTTAAGCGAAGGGCAACAAAAAATACAATCATTCCGCTACCTAACCAAAGAAAAATATTACGTCTTTGCGCATATGAAAAATCTGCTGTGAAAATTTTTCCAGTACAATACCCCAATAACATCAAGCCGGTCCAAGGCAAAAAAGGATAGAGAATCAACATAAAATGCCCCAGAAATGGATATCCGTTTGAGCGGTGAAGTAAACTCCACCAAAAACCTGGTTTAAAACCTTTTGCCGCTTCTGGAAAGTCTAGCAAATCATGTCCTATAACGATTACTAAACCCAGTCCCAAAAGTACATTAAATGGTAAGTAAATCAAAAGCGCCATCAAGACCATACTGATCCCAATCACCCAAATAACTTGTAAGAAGAAAACAGAATAAAGGGGATTAAAACTCAAAGCCAAGGTAATTAAAGCCAGTTCGACAAAAATTAGCCACACGCCTCGCTTCAACAAAAAGATACTCAACTCTTTTTTGGTTTTGCGCAAACTTTGCAAATAGATCGATACGCCGGATAGGAAAACAAAAATAGGAGCGCAATAATGCGTAATCCAACGGGTAAAAAACAATGGACCCGTAGTTGATACTACATTCAATGGATCTCCGGTAAAGGCGCCCGAATGGAAATATTCTCGAGTGTGATCTAGAGCCATAATGATCATCACGATACCACGTAATACGTCGATCGATTCTACCCTTTTTTTGGGAGTGTAATTCATAATAAGCGTTAAAATATTCAGAATTTTCTTTTGGCTATTTTTTCAAAAACGCCACCAAACCCGGAAAAAAATGCTCCTGATCATCCCACAAACTCATATGACTCCCATTCGGACAGAGCAAAAATGCTCCGTTTGGAAATTGTGTAGACATCCACTCCATGTACTTTGGATCCATCGTATCATGGGTAGCGCCTACCACCAATGTACGGGTTTTAATCTTAGAAAGTTCGGCGCTGACATCCCATTTTTCCAATTTTCCGGAAACACCAAACTCACTAGGCCCTTGCATAGAGACGTAGATGACCTGGTTCAAATGCGCAAAAGTCCGATTTACAGCATCGGGCCACTGTGCAGCTGGAATGCGCAGGATGTGTTGCTCATAAAAATTGGGCGTCAACAATTCCATGTACCGCGGATTGGCAAAGTCTTTTTTGGCTTCTAAACCCCGAATTTCTTCCAACACTTTGGGATCCATTTGTTGCGACAAAACGTTGTTCGCGTAATCTCCATATTTTGGGCAACTGGCCATCATATTACTGATAATCAACCCCTTGAGATTATCTTGATATTTGAGCGCATATTGCATCGCCAAAATACCTCCCCAAGAATGTCCCAGTAAGTAAAAATTGTCTTTATTGAGCCCCAACGCAACCCGTACCTGCTCCACTTCTTCCACAAACCGCGGCAAACTCCAAAGGCTAGTGTCCTGAGGCTGGTCAGAATAAGCCGAACCCAATTGATCATAGTAAATAAATTCTATGCCTTCCTGGGGCAAAAAACTTTCAAAAGATTCAAAGTACTCGTGTGTACACGCAGGCCCACCATGCAGGAGCAATACTTTGATGCTGGGGTTGTTGCCAAAACGCTTGGTCCAAACCTTGAATTCACCTTTGGGTGTTTTGATGGAAATTAATTTAACCCCACCATTTTTGGGATTGGTTTCCGATGAGGAAAAATAGCTTTTTAAGTCATCTGCTTGGGTAGACGGTTGGGTGCAGCCAGCAAACAAAAAGACAATAAAAATCAACAATAAAAAAATTCTAGATTGGAGGAAGCGAAGCATGTCCATTTTTTGTTTTAACGAAATTAAAAAAAGTAACAACCAACTGTATATACAATCTATTTTTTCATTTCCCAGTTCACCGCATTTTCCAAGACCTGCGTCAACTCAGCGTCTTTGAATGCCGCAGCATCGTGCCCAAGGGAAGTATAAAAAGTTTTTCCTTTTCCAGTTTGTTTGAACCAAGCTACCGGGTGGGTTTTGCCCATCCCAAAGTTTTTGCTGGTAACAAAAAGGATGTTCCCATCCGGGTTAATCGTTTCGCCATCAATGGTGTACAAACCAGTAAATCCATTTTTCAACGGATTGGTAAAAAACACGTACCATTCGTCGGTATGCGCCCATTTTTGGGGCAATTGCCGCCACAAGGTGCTATCGGCCAAAGGTTGCAGCAATACTTCGGTTTTTTGCAAATGCGCCTTGATGGGGTGATGCGAAAACTTTGCGCCCAGCAGGTTTTTTTCGTACCAAGGCCAATGATGCGAATCATCGCCTGCGCCATGTATCCCAATCAAGCCGCCACCATTTTCGACATAATCCGCCAGCACCTTTTTTTGCGTATCGTTAATGACTTCACCCGTCGAATTATTGAACACCACCACTTTAAATTTCGCCAATTGTTCGGCATTGAACACCCCGCCTGATTCGGTATCATACAAAAACCAGCCATTCTTCTTGGCCAAATTGGCAAAAACCGCTTTGGATGCGTCTATGCCATCGCTGTGGCGATAACCCGTTGCTTTAGAAAACAGCAAAACTGCCGGTTTATCGCCAGGAAAATTGATCGCTGGCTGTTCAGTTTCGTAGCTGACCGGAAAACCATTTTTGATTTTGTAAATAAACAAGGCCATTAATACCCCCAATACAACAAATAGACCTAATAGGACAAATAAAATGATTCTGAATACTTTTTTCATATGGAACTGATTAGAAAAAATATAGCATGAAATGCCATTGTGAAAATGAAAAAACCAGGCTACAGCTCTTCCCGAAACGGTGCTGATGCCTGCGCGCCCATCCGCGTCACCGCCAACGCCCCTGCCTGACAAGCAACATTGATCGCCTCTTGCCAATCCATGCCTTCGGCCAAAGCTACTGCCAGCGCGCCGTTGAATACATCGCCAGCTGCTGTGGTGTCTACCGCCTCAACTTTTGGGGCAGCAATGATAAAATGGGTTTCGGCATTGTGAAAGTAAGCGCCACGAGCGCCAAGGGTAATGATTACATTCACTACTCCTTTTTGCAAAAATGCTTCGGCAATGCGCGGCAAAGCGGCATCATCATCCAATGCTATCCCCGTCAGCAAGGTAGCTTCGGTTTCATTGGGCGTAATGAGGAACAAATGCGGGAAAAGCTCGGCCGGTAAAACTTGCGCCGGAGCGGGATTGAGCACAAAGCGTTTCCCCAATGCGGTTGTTTTAGCCGCCGCGTGCAGCACCGTTTCTACTGGAGTCTCCAATTGCATGAGCACCAAATCAGCAGCAGCAAAAGCCGATTCTGCTTGATCAAGATCGGCGGGGTGCAGCGCAGCATTGGCGCCAGGAGCCACCACAATCTCGTTCTCCCCTACCCCATTGACGGTAATCAAAGCCACCCCTGAAGCCAATTCATTATCGGTAAAAACGTAATCAACGTTGATGCCTTCGTGGACAAAACCATCGAGCGCTTGTTGGCCAAAAACATCATCACCTACTTTGGCAATCAGCGTCACTTGTCCGCCCATACGCGCAGCAGCGACCGCCTGGTTGGCGCCTTTTCCGCCGGGGAACATAAAAAATTCTCCTCCAATGATGGTTTCACCGGGTTGGGGAAAACGAGCGGTTTTAACCACCATATCGGTATTGGAACTTCCAATTACTAGTATCTTAGACATGGATATGTTTTAATGTGTATGATACGCCTTTTCGATCAACGAGCGGCAATAATCAGCCCCAAACCCAGCAAATAACACAACAACATGCTATTGAGCAAAAAGGTCGTACCGCTTGGCGCGCCTTTGAATTCCTTCCAAATGTAAATGCCCCAAAGTGCCGCTACAATGGTAGCGCCTTGTCCTAAACCATAGGAAATGGCCGGACCTGCCTGATCGGAAGCAATAATGCTGAATGACATACCAATACACCAAATCATCCCGCCTAGCACCCCGGTAAGGTGATTCTTGAGGTTGCCTCGAAAATAATCGCCATAACTGACTGGAGTACCTACAAAGGGTCGACGCATCAGCAGTGTATTAAAAAGAAAGTTGCTTCCCAAAATACCCACTGAAAAAACCGCCACGGCAGTATACGGACTCAACTTACCAGCAATGGGATTGGTGAAATCGGGAAACATGGAATTGGCTACGTATTTGTAAAAAAGCCCCATCAAGGCTCCGGCTATTACCGATAGCATCAAGCCTTTGGTAGAAACGCCGCCAGTATTGCTCGATAATTTGCGGTAAGCATTAGCATTGAGCAAAATAGCAACACCGATGAGCCCTACCCCACCAAAAAGCATCGTTGCAATGCCTACTGGCGCATCCAAATAATTTACAATGACACCAATGACCAAAGCCAAACCAATGCCGACCGGAAAGGCAACGGCCATACCAGCAATCGAAATCGCTGCTCCTAGCAAAATATTGGCGGCGTTAAAAAGAACACCGCCTAACAGGGCGGATTGAATACTCGAGCTATCGGCCTGTTGTAAATCTGCGATAAACGAACGGCCTTCGCTGCCCATGCTGCCCAGGGTAAAGGCAAACAATAGCGAGAGTACAAGAATACCAATGACATAATCCCAATAAAACAGCTCAAATCGCCAACTGGCTGCAGCCAATTTTTGGGTGTTGGCCCAGGATCCCCAACACAACATGGTGATGATGCAAAAAAAGACCGCAGTTGAATAGTTTTCGATGATAAACATGGCAGCAGTTGTTAGTTAATAGCAATGGTTTTAGGCAAATAGACGCCTCAAAACGAAAGCGTTTTTGAGGCAATGGAGCTAAAAATAAAGCTTTCTTAGAATAATCTTTGTATTTAGGTCATTTTTACAAAATAAATACGGCATCTATTTTGAAATTGCCAAACCCACAAAGGAATCGGCGGTACCATAATACAAAAACCACCTCTTTTTGAAATACACCAATCCTTCCGAAAAAGTAGTACCAGCCTGGTATTGGCCAGTGACCTCATGGGGTAAACCTGGCGTTAAAAAAGGTTTGTCTAAGCGGCGGATGACTTTTTCGGGATCAGTGGCTGAAAAAACCACTTCGCCTACCGAATAGGTTCCTTTGGGTAAGCTGGGATCGGCATCGTCGCCGGTGCTGTTGCGACCATTGTAAAACAGGTGAATTTCGTTGTTGAGCAGAATGGCAGGCGGACCGCACTCCGTCAAACTGCTGTCGAACATGCCTTTTCGGGTGCGCACGGCTGCTTTCAATTCGCCTTTATCATCGAGTAAGGGATTCCAGTCGTACAGGTTATCCGACCAAGCCAGGTTGACGATGTGTTCGCCCCAGTACATCCAGTATTTGCCGTTGATTTTGGCCGCTACGGCTTTGCCATGCACCACTTTGGTCAGGATGGAGCCCGATTTACTGGCGCTGTCTAGAAATTTGGCGTTGTAGGCTTTGGCAAATGCGGGACCTTTTTTCTCCCAATGTTCAAGGTCATTGGAAAACGCAATACACAATCGGGGGATTTTGTAATTCCAAGAGGTATAAGCTACTACGTATTTCCCTTCCTCCGTTTGCACCAAACGGGGATCTTCGCAACCGCCTGGGAAATCATATTGTTGCTGATCGTCGTTGTCCGGAAAAAGAACGGGCGTGGGGTGTTTTTTGAAATGAATGCCATCGGTACTCTCGGCTAGTCCTAGACGCGAGGTGCGTCCGCCCAATATTGCTGCTGGATTGTCTTCGCAGCGGTACAGCAAAAACACCTTACCGTCTTTGACAATAGCGCCGGGATTAAACACATCCGCACGTTGCCAGCGCACGGTCTGCTTTTTTACCGGGCAAAAAAACGTAAAGCTGGAGTCTGCTCTGAGGATGGGATTTTCAGCTGGTTTGTAGAACGACAACTGATCGATGCTGCGGCTCATTTTTTGCACCGCGCAGGTAGATAAGGAGAGGGCAATTAGGAAAAAAAGGACTAGATTTCGCATGCGTTGTAGGTTTTATTCTAACAAATCTATCAACATTGTGCGATTACCTTGATAAGAGGGTGTTTGGATTTTAAGTTCGCGCTACAAATGGCCAAAATTCACCCCAACTTCGTTGTGGAAATACTCATGTAGCGCTGCTACACTCCGTTTTCCACGCCTCGTTGGTGTGAACTTTGACTCATTTTCGCCTACGAACTTAAAATCCAAACACCCTCAAAAATAAAATAAAAAACTATGAGATTAGAACACGTTGCCATCTGGACCCAACAACTGGAAACGCTCAAGGATTTTTACATCCGCTATTTTGGCGCTACTTCCAATGAAAAGTATACCAATGTGCAAAAGCAGTTTCAGAGTTATTTTTTGAGCTTTGAATCGGGAGCGCGCTTGGAGTTGATGACCCGACCCGATATTCCTGAAAACGCCAATGATACGGTGATGGCGCAATATCTGGGCATCATCCATTTGGCTTTTGAAGTAAAAACAATGGCGGAAGTGGATCAAAAGGCTGAGGAGCTGAAGGCCGCTGGTTTTCCTATCCTTAGCGGGCCACGCAAAACCGGCGATGGCTATTGGGAATTTGAAACGTTGGATCCGGATAAGAACCGTTTGGAGGTGTGTACTTTGTATCGGGAAGCTTGAGGTTGAGAGTGAGTTTTGATTTTTATTAGCGCTGCAAATGGCCAAAATTCACCCCAACTTCGTTGCGAAAATACTCATGTAGCGCAGCTACACTCCGTTTTTCGCGCCTCGCTGGTGCAAATTTTAACTCATTTTCGCCTGCGAACTAAAAATCAAAACTCACTCTGAGGCGCCGTTTTTTTGTTACTGAAAAACGGCGCCTCAAATCTGATTTATTGCTTAATTACTTGGGTTCGTCGTTGTGATAAACCAAGTTTTTAACGCCGCCCGCGCCAATTTTCGACAACTTTTCAAAATATTTCTTGTGCATCGCATCCGATTGCTTTTTTCCATTGACGATCATGACTTGCTCGTTGATCTCTAAGTCAAACAATTCTGATTTGTCTTTGATCAGTTTGTCTTTAACGAGTGCTGAAAAAAGCTCATCCATTGCTTTTTTATCTTTTTCGGCAGCAGCTTTATCGCGTTGCATTTGCTCTGAATCGCGCTTGAGTTGCATTTTGTCCCGTTGCAGTTGTTCCATATCGCGTTTCAGTTGTTCCTGGGATTGTTTGAGCATCCGCATCGACTCTTGGAAGTCGCGTTCTGCGCTTTCAATGTCTTTTTTGGCTTGCTCCTGCGCGCGCTTGACCGCCTGCAAAGCTTCTTTCTTGTTGGTTTCAGCCATGTCAGCGGCCAATCTGGCTTGTTCATGGAGGGATTTGAGTTGACTTAGCGCCTGCAAGTGGTTCTGTTGTAAACCATCGGCTGCCAGCTCGGCTAGTTCCGCAGGTTCGATTGTTTCCTTGATTTCGGCCAATTCACCCAATTGCGCCAACTCCGCTGAATGTTTTGCCAAAACCGCATCTAATTGAGCTTGTTCTGCTTCTAATTTAGCCTCCTGCTCTACCCAATTGCCTTCATGTGCTAGTTCAGCTAGCTCCGCAGGTGATTCGAGAAGTTCGGCATTGATTTGCTCGTCTATTTTTTTCAAAATCGCTGTATAGTCGTCATAATTTTTGGGGTCGATGGTTTTGTCATTCACCTTAAGCTCCACGATTTTTCCATCAACGCGCTTCACATGGTAAGTTTTTCCTTTTTGGTCTTTGGTGTAGACATCCTGTGGATTAAGCTCCGAACCATCACCGGTGAAAGTAATGGTAGAAAACGATTTGCTTGAATTGGTAGACTGCGCATGACTTTTTTGCAAAGAAACGAAGGTGACTGCGCTAATCAGCAGCAAGCCAGCCAACAAAGAGATCTTCTCCATAAGGCTTAATGTTTTGTAGTTGTGGTGATTGATGAGGCGCTTTACTCGATCGAGCAAAGGCATTTTTTGATCGGCAAAACCAAGAGCGTAACGGGGACTTTTGAGGTTGAATTCCTGAAATGCCACCAAGGCCTTGATGTAATGGGTTTTATTGTTCAAAACGGAAACGGCAAGATCGTCGCAGCAGTTTTCCCGTTCCTGACGAATCAAAGCAGACACCCAGAGCAATCCAGGATTAAAGAAAAAAGCCTGCTCCAATAAGCACTGTATGAAATTGACCAGGTAATCGTTGCGGCGAATGTGGGCCAGCTCGTGTAGCAAAATGGCTTCTACCTGCTCGGGTGGTAAATTGTTCAACAAGCCAACTGGCAACAAAATAATGGGTTTCAAAAAACCAATGACGGAAGGCGTTTTCACCCAATCGGATTCCAACAAACGCACCAAGGAGCAAAGTCCCATTTGATCCGCTAGAGTACGCAAACGGATTTCCCACTGGCGCTCTGGCAGCTGCGTTCGCTGCCGCCTAACCCGATAAAGATACCTAAGATCCAGCCCCATTCGTATCGCATTGAACAGCACAATCAGCATCCAGCAAACGATGATTTGAAAGGCGTGGTGGTCAATATATACGGTAAAATGGTGTTGGGATTCCTCAAACCAAGCAGTCGGCATTGAACTTGAATTCCTAAGTTGTTGCTCTAGATGGATAGCAACGGGAGCAATAGCAACGGAGTTCAACGTTTCCAGTTTTTCCGACTGTTGCCATTCCCAAGAAGCAGTAATTCCGACACTAAGTACGAACAAAAACAAGGCTCCTACTAGGATATTGTAACGCGCATTAGCCGCCATTTTTTTGCCAAAAACCAACAGTAAACCAGCAGTCAGGGCAAGAACAGCGCCTTGCCAAATCGAGTGTAGAAGCGTCCAGCTTAGGGCATAGATAACCCTTTCCGAAACAAGAGATGTTGCGAATAACAATGACATAAGCGTTGATTTTATGCGCTTTACAATTCGTTTTGGTGCTGATCCAATAATGCCCGGATGGCATCCAACTCAGCTTGTGACGTTTTTTTGTTGCCCAACAATTGCATCACCAAATTGCTGGGCGATCCTTTGTACATTGTGTTCACAAATTTATCCAGCAACTGCGCTTTGGTGGTTTGTTCATCGAGCGCGGCGGTATAAATGTGTTTCATACTGCTTTCGTCGCGCAGTAGCATGCCTTTTTCAGACATGACCTGCATCTGTTTCAAAGTAGAAGTATATTGAACGGCTTTTTTTTGCGCGTTCAGCGTATCGTTCACTAAGCGAACGGTACTTGGGCCACAATCCCAAAGCACTTGCAAAATGTCCATTTCTGCTTTGGTGGGTTCTGCTTCGTGCTGTTTTGATTTCATATTCCAAAGGTACGAATAAAATCGTACGTTGCAATAGGTAGCTTGTTTTTTTGATAAAAAATTTCCGAATTACCTGTTTAGGGGGAATTCGTTGATCCAATGAAAGCCGCGATTAACCAATAAGTAGCGGTTGCGATCGATTGTATGGAATTTGATATAGAGGCTATCGCGCTTGGAACTCCCTTTGATTATTAGCTGATCCTGGGAGGGTTGCAAGTAGGTCAATCGGAATTTTTGTAGTGTATCCCCTTTTGGCGACATGCGGATGGTCTTTAATTTAGGATCCACTTTGAAATCGTAGCCGCGCAGACTATCGTTCACCATCCGCACCGATGCCCTATCTTTATTGCTGATCACCATTTTGTGCCATCGCGAAGTATCGCTGCGCAGCGGCGGCAAGGTATCGCCATTGTGTACAAAAGTTTCTACTTCGTATATGCCGTACAAAGGGGGTTTGGGGGCATACTCGCCAAATGTTTTCTGATACCCCCTAGCTTCTACGAATATATAAATCATCAACCCGGCAATCAGAAGCGTTTTTACGGCAACTCGCTCTATACGTAGTCCTTTTTTGGAAAATACACTAATGAAGGATCGAGGCGCCACCGCGCGATTACGAACCAGAAAGTCGACTAATCTATGGCCATCGGGCCACATGATGTATACCGCCATGCTCAACAATTGTATCGAGTAGATTTTCACTGGTATATCGAAGCAAAAATTCATGGCCACCACATTACTCATGAGGCCAAATACAATCAAAGCGCCCAGAGTAGCCGTACGCCGGAAACAGAGTAGGAATCCACCCAAAATTTCCAAAAAACCGGCAAAAAAATTGTACGCTTTTGAATAACCCATAAAATTCCAAGCCAAACCCATCGGGGATGAATCACCCAAAGGTTGCAGGAGTTCACCCTGGGTAGGAAATGGAAATTGCAATTGGATCACTTTAAAAAAACCATATTGCAACATGGTAAAAAACAGATAGTAACGCACCAACACCAGCGACCAGTAATACAATTGTCGGTAAGATGTTCTTCGCTGATCCACTAGGAGCCAGATCAAAACGGTAAGAAGGGTTATGGTGAGGTTCAATAGTACTTCCACATAATTGTAAGTGGTATCTCCGCTGCCATTGGGGCGTACAGTAATTTCGTACGGGATATGCAGTAGGTGTTTCCCCGTCCATTGAATGAGCTTAAACCAGTAATCGCCCGGTAGCAGCGTGAAGGGGTTGGGAATGATGATCAAAGCAAAAAAGACCGCAAAAAAAAGGAAGGTTGTCTTTTGCAAAACCGTCCAGCGGGTAGTTGGGTAAGGTAAGGCTTCCATTGAGGTGTTTTCTTCCTCAATGTATAATTTTTATTAGAATTGGGCAAAAAGTAAGGTTCGCTGCTTTTATTTGAGCAAAGCTTTTACTAGAATATTCAAATTAAATACAGGCAGGGTAACCTCATCGTCAATTGTTGCTTCCAAAATAGATTGATAAACCGCACCCAAAGGATTGCTATACAATTCAATTTTTTTCTCCGGCAGATTGATTATCCAATAGTCAGAAATGCCAGCTGCGGCATAAATGGGCAATTTTATGGAACGGTCAATGTTAATCGAACTATCAGCTACTTCAATTACCAAAAATACTTCTTTTGGAGTAGGATGAACAAGGAGATAATCATCATCGCGCCATTTCAACACCGATATATCAGGGACTGGTTCTGAAAGGTTATCCAACACGATCGGGTCTTGAACACCAATAATGGCTTGACCTTCTAGCAATTTCGACAAAACGCGATTGATGGCTTTGACATGCGCGGTGTGGGAAGGGCCAATTGGACTCATTTCAATCATTTCGCCGTTGAGCAACTCAATGCGATCATCCTCCATCAGGATACCCGAAGCTGCCATGCGGTGGTAGTCAGATACGGTTATTTTGTGCCGATTGAGCTGAACGGTGGTCATGAAGTTATTTTTTGCTACCCAAGTTAGTATTTTCCTGGATTATCAACAAGTAGGGAAAAGCAGTTATATTCTAATCCCTCATTCCTCCACAAAATCAAGGTCTTTCCCATAAGTTTCTTCAATAAACCAAGCGGAAACTATAGCTAGCACAAACAAAATCAACCCGGTTATCCAGGCGCCGGTGATATAATCGTCGGTTGCTACACGTAAAGACTTAAACAACCAAATGATCAAGGGCAGCGCCCCGCGCACCATATTGGGAATGCTGATGGCCGCAGACGCCCGCAAGTTGGTACCAAATTGCTCTACACCCATGGTTATGTACACAACGTTGAAGCCGGCGCCAAATCCCATGCCTGCGCACAAGAGGTAAAAGGTGTTCGCACTCCCACCCTGCTGCAAAAAGTACAGGGTACAAAAAACAATAGCAATACCGGCAAAAATGAAATAAGTAATTCGGCGGCTGCGCAATCGCTCGCTTAGCCAACCCACCGCAAAATCGCCAAAAGCAATGGCTGAGTAAAGAAAAACAATGGCTTTTGCGGGATCAATATCTTCAATACCAAATGCTTTGCCAAATTGATCAGAAAAAGTCACCAAAATTCCGATGATGTACCACACGGGGAGCCCCATGAGCACACATTGCAGGTATTTGAAAAAGCGTTTTTTATTGTTGAAAAACATCAGAAAATTGCCCCGTACGATGTTTTGTTGCTTGACCTGCGAAAAAAGGATGCTTTCGCGCACCTGTACACGCAGCAGCAGCAGCAAAATCCCCAAACCGCCACCGATGTAATAACAGGTTCGCCAGTCAAAAAAGCGGCTGAGTGCAAAGGCAAAAACAACCCCAAAAATGCCAAATCCAGCGATGAATCCGGTGGCTACGCTGCGTTTTTCCTTGGGCAATAGTTCGCTCACCAAAGTTACGCCAGCACCCAATTCACCAGCCAAACCAACGCCCGCAATAAATCGCAAAATGGCGTATTGATTTACATTCACCACCATGCCGTTGAGGATATTGGCAATGGAATACATCAATATGGATCCAAAAAGCACACTCAAACGCCCCTTTTTATCGCCAATGATGCCAAATAAAATCCCCCCCAACAGCAAACCAATCATCTGGACGCTGATGAGGTATTCGCCTTGTGAAAGTATTTGGGTGGAATCTAGACCTAGGTCGCTTAGACTGGGTTTGCGAATGATGGCAAACAAAAGCAAATCATATACATCGACAAAAAATCCAAGCGCGCTGACGATAACGGCAAGTTGGAAAAGGCTGTTGGTGTTCTTAGGCATCTTGACTGTAAACTTATCTTGATAAAATGAAGGGGGTAAAATAAGTTAAAATTTTAAAATGGGCAGAGAGAAATGAATAGTCATTTTTAAAATAAATAGTTTATAAATTTGTATTAAATGTTTTAAATTACTATTTTTAAAACATTAATCACCAAACCTTATTCTAATGAAATCATTGCTGCTCAGTCTGGCCGTACTGTTCCTTACGGCTTCCCTTACTGCCCAAACCATTAGTAAAGAAGAACGCAAAGCCGCCGTTAAGTACATCAACTGGAGTACTAAGGAACTGAAAAAAAGCTTAAAAGGCTTATCGACTGTTCAATTGGCCTACAAAGCCGCTCCAGACAAATGGTCGCCACAAGATTGTATGTACCACATTGCTTTTTCTGAAACCGCCCTGCGTGGGGCATTGGACAAAGCCTTGAGCATGCCCCCTGATCCCGCCACCAAAGCAACTTTGAAAGCGACCGACGAAATGGTTAAAACCATGATTACTAACCGCGGCACCAAATTCAAAACTAGTGAAGCAATGGAACCGCAAAATACTGGTTTTAAGTCGCTGCCCGAAGCCATTGCTGCTTTTGATGCCAAAAGAGCCGAATTAGTGAAATATGTCAAAACCACTACCGCCGATTTGCGCAATCAAATCGTCGTTACTCCGGGTGGAAAAATTGACGCCTACCAATTCATCTTATTTATTGCCGGCCACTGCAATCGCCACACCCAGCAGATCAATGAAGTAAAAACAGCAACTGGGTATCCGCAGATGTAAGATTATCTAATTCGAGTTGTGACCAACATAGGCCGAACCGCATAGCGGTGACATTATGGTAGCCCAAAGGTTAATTTTGGGGATCAAAACCACGTAGTGGTGACATTTTAACATAATAATGCCACCGCTACGCGGTTTTAAACGACTAGCTTTGTTGGGCTTCTACCAAAATATCACCGCTAAGCGGTTCAGGTTGACAGGTCACAACTTGAATTAGCTATTGCAAAAAAGCATCAAAACCCGTCTTTCATCAAGTGGTGAAAGGCTGGTTTGTTTTTTATTTTTTCGTTTGCTTCATTTTTAGCTATTTTTCCTTCCTGTGTAATTTTCGTTTTTTGAAAGCTAAATATAAACCATGAAAGCCATCCGACTGGAAGAACCTGGCCAATTTAAGTGGATTGAGCAACCAGCCCCGCTTAAGCCAGCTCCACATGAAGTATTGCTCAAAATGAAGCGACTGGGTATCTGCGGCACTGACTTACATGCTTTTAAAGGTCAGCAACCGTTTTTCTCTTATCCACGTATTTTAGGGCATGAAATTGCCGCTGAAGTGGTTGAATTAGGGGACCAGGTACAAAATTTAAGCATAGGCGACCTATGCACCGTAATGCCCTACCGCAACAAGGAAGTTGACCAAGCAGTACGCCGTGGGAAAACCAATTGTGGGGGTTCACTCAGTGTGTTTGGCGTGCATGAGGATGGCGCTATGCAAGAATACATCAGCTATCCGGGGCATTTGGTTTTTCTGGCCAATGAGCTATCGCTCGATCAGATTGCGATGATCGAACCCTTGGCAATCGGGAGTCATGCGGTAGAGCGGGCCGATATTCAAGCTGATGATATTGTGTTGGTCATCGGTGCGGGGCCGATTGGTATTGGTACCGTGGCTATGGCGTTACTCAAAGCGGCCAAAGTATTGGTGCTGGACATGAATGAAAATCGCTTGGCATTTATCGCCCGCAAGTATCCTTCGGTAACCTGTGTTCAGCTCAATGATACCGTAGTGCCAACCTTACAAGAATTGCTACAGGGCGATCTTCCAACCGTAATTTTGGATGCTACTGGCAATAAAACTTCGATGCAAAACTGTTTGGAGTATGTAGCCGTTGGCGGTACCATTGTTTACATCGGGCTTTTTATTGGCGACGTAGTATTTCATGATCCTCTTTTTCACCGCAAGGAAATCACCCTCAAGGCATCCCGCAATGCGCTGGCTACTGATTTTAGCAAGCTTATTCGACTCTTGAAATCGGGATTGGTCAATATTGACGGGTATGTTACCCACCATTTACCTTTTGATGCATTGGTGGAAAATTTCCCAAAACTTTATTTACCCGAAGAACAGGTGATCAAGGCGGTGGTGGAGTTTTGAAAAGTCTTAAAATCCAAGCACAATCTTACTAGAATCAATCCTTATTCCACTGATTTACCCGCAATTCAAACTTCTTTTTACTGAATGGCCATAAATCGATATTGAATTGACCTTCCAGCTCTTTTTGTTCGCTTTTAGAAAGCAAATTGGGGAAAAAATCGATGCCAGTCTTTTTTTCTACTTCATCAATGCTCACGGCATATTTGAACAATGGATCGTAGCTCACTTCATTGGGAACAATAAAAGCAATGGCTTTTAATTCCGGTTCGGTGAAGTCGAGGAGTATTTTGTAATAAGCACTAGGGATGGTGATGTTCTTTTTGGCGATTTTTCCTTTGCCGCCATCACTCAAGATTGGCCCCGAAACCACATACAGCTTTTTGTTCTTTTTTGCCCAATCGCGTGCCAATTCCTCCAATTCCTTCCAAATACCTTTGTTGAAATCACGCGCTTGAGGACTCATGTTGCTCATGTAGAAGGATTCATTCATAGCAATTTCATTGAAGGCCATATCGGCTGCCGAAGCCAAATGCCCTCGATCATAGCCCGAACCTTTGTAGTCAAACCATTGCGCTGAACCGGTACTTACCTTGGGATCTGCCTGAAATTGATCCGGGCGCTGCACCCAAGTCTTTTCCAAACGCGCTTTGGTAAGCACATAGGCCACCCATTCAGCTTGCTCATCATTTTCAGAGTAAGACAAGGTGTAATAGCGGTGCTTGACGATTTCGCCATAGGTACTGGAGGGAAGGAAATCTTCTTCAGGATCGGTATCTGCATCGTCTGCCACATCCGTAAAATCTTGTATTTTGCTGGTCTGATCGGTGGTTTGAACTACCGGGACGCTGGGTGTTTCAGATTTTCCACTCATAAACGTGTTGTAAAACGTAAACAACCCGCTGATGATGGCTACAAAAAGGCCTACCCGGACAAAACTAGTTGAAGATGAATCGTTTTTGCGATATGGCGACATGGCGTTCTTTTGACTGATGAAATAATGCCGAAAAATTAATCAACTTTTTGTAATTTTTATATTTTTATACAACAAAAAAATGAAAATAGGCATAACTGGCGGTATTGGCAGCGGGAAAAGCACGGTGTGCAAAATTTTTGCCACCTTAGGCATTCCCATTTATTATTCGGATGACCGTGCTAAATGGCTGATGGAGCATAACCCCGAGCTGGTAGCTGGGATCAAAGTACTGTTTGGCGACGATGCCTATCTCAGCGATGGCGCGCTCAACCGGCCATTGATCGCGGCTGCTGCTTTTAATGACGCCAATAAACTCACTCATCTCAATGCCCTGGTGCATCCACAAGTCTTTGCCGACGGCCACGTTTGGCAAAATGAACACAGTCAATATCCTTACACCTTGCGCGAAGCGGCTTTGATTTTTGAAAGTGGGATTTTTCGCCAACTCGATAAGGTGATTACCGTTTATGCGCCAATGGAACTACGTTTGCAAAGGGTGATGATTCGCGACGGAGCAACAGAGGAGGCCGTAAAAGCCCGGATGGCGCGACAATTACCAGACGAGGAAAAGGTACGGCAATCGCATTACGTGATCGTGAACGACGGCCAACAGGCGCTGATTCCGCAAGTAATGAAAATCCATTGGGAACTGTTAGGCATTAAAGAAGCTACCGCGACTGAATAACTTTTAGATCGTGTTTTGCAATGCTGCTTTGTACGTTGCCAAACACCGTTCACGAGCCATTTTGTGATCGACTATCGGTTTGACATAGCGCACAGTGCCATATTCGGATACCCAACGCCGAACGTATTTCAACTCGCGATCAAATTTTTCTTGTTGCGCTGCCGGACTAAAAATGCGGAAATAAGGTGCCGCATCAGTTCCACAACCTGCCGCCCATTGCCAGCCGCCATTGTTGCTGGCCAGGTCAAAATCCAATAATTTTTCGGCAAAATAAGCCTCTCCCCAGCGCCAATCGATCAGTAAGTGTTTGGTCAAAAAACTTGCGACAATCATGCGCACCCGGTTGTGCATATGTCCAGTGGCGTTGAGCTCGCGCATGCCCGCATCCACGATGGGGTAACCTGTTTGCCCGGCACACCAAGCTTGAAAAATATCCTCTTGATTGAGCCATTCAATGCGCGCATATTCGCGTCGGAATGGCCCGGTAGCGACATGGGGGAAGTTGGCCAAAATTTGCGCATAGAAATCGCGCCAAATCAGTTCATTGAGAAAGATAGGATTCAAAGCGCCGGCTTTCCGTGCCTTTTCGCGGATGCTGATGGTGCCAAAACGAAAATGAATTCCCAGGCGCGAGGTGCCAAGGAGTGCAGGGAAATCACGCGTTTTATCGTAATTCTTGATGAGATTTTGCGCTACAGTTGTGGACGGAATAGCTATTGAAGAAACCCCAAATCCCATGGATTCCAGCGTAGGCACGGGCGTAGAATTGAAGGGGTGAAAATGATGGAAAAAATTCTCGGTTGGATAGCTAGCCAAAGCGTTTTCATCGGCTTTTAGCTTCCAAACTTTGCTATAGGGCGTGAAAACAGTGTAAGGCTTGCCATCGGATTTAGCTACCTCTAGTTTTTCGAAAACTACATGATCCTTGAAGGTGTGGAAACCTATGTCCCGCTCGGCCAATAAATCTGCCACCTGGCGATCGCGTTCCAAAGCGTAGGGTTCGTAATCGTGGTTGGTGTACACTTCGGCAATTGTGTAATCTTGTAGTAGCTTGCGCCAGATCTCGAGCGGATCGCCATACAACACTAACAAATCGGATCCAAATTTTTTTAAAGCCTCCGACAATTCCACTAATGTGGCATGGATGAAACCTACCCGGGCATCGTTTTTGTCTGCTAATTTATCCAGGATGCGAGTGTCAAAAATGAAGATTGGGAGTACCGGATGTGGTCCTTGCAAAGCAGCATAAAGTCCGGCATTGTCAGACAAACGCAAATCACGGCGAAACCAAAAAATGGAAACGGTTGCAGACATGGTCAAGTGATCAAAAAGGTGTAAAGACGGTTCTTCAATAATGCTGACTCAACACCTAATTTGATCACTTGTTCATTTGAAAGATATGGTTCATCCTTGAATCTGGATGCTTTTTTTGTCAAAAGGATTAAGAGCGGTGCCTTTGACTTTTGCTTCTGCTTCGATGCGGAATTCCGATTTTACTCGGCTAAACATTTTTGCTGCCTTGGCCAAACCTGCATACAAGAGGTTTTTGTCTTCCATTTCATCCATTTCGGATTTAACGATGGAGAAAGGTAGCGTAAAAGGTACTTCGGTTATTTCATTGGCTGGGATTTCTATTTCGCGGTCAATGACCGTAAATCCCAACTCGTATTCGTCAACTAGTTTTTCCTTCCCCCGGCCGCGCGCATAGCGCTCGATGAAAACCAATTTGATGCGGTTGACCACCTGAGAATTCATGGTTTGCAGCTTTATAATCCCTGTAACCTGACCATCGCTTTCGTCCACTACTTCAGGGATTTCTAGCTCTAGTTTAACTCCTTCAATTCCAAGCCATTGTTTTACTCGACCAAGCATAGTAGTTTTTTTATTGAAAAATACGCGAATCGGAATTCAAATGCCAGTAAAACGGATCAAGATCAATAAAGGCTAGACCAAAAAGCGCTAAACCATCCTTTTGTGCCAACTTTTCCCAAGTGGTTTGACAAATGCAGCATCAAAATCAGCTTTGGTATTGACTAGAGGGTCAAAAACCAAGGTGTCATCCTTGATCTGCCCTTCTTGATACAATTGCGCAAAAGTATCGCGGTTGACGGTTTTTACCGTTTCACCATCGAGATAGGAAAATTGCATCCGATCAAAAAGGTCAACTCCATATGCCGCCTGCAACGATTTGAGAAAATATACCGATTTATCAATCGAGCAACCGCTGGCGTCGGCCTGGCTCTCATCTACCATCAAAACCACGAAACGATCGTGCAGCAAATCACCTACCGATCGCAATTGTCGGTTGTGACTGATCCACTGCTGGGCAAAGTCTTGAATTTTTGCGCGTACCGTTGGGGTGTCTTCAGCGTTAAAGGGCTGATTGCTTGCATATACCCAAACCCGAGTTGAAGGAGGTAGCATTTTTTTGAATTAAGGATGAAAAAAGTGGAATGATGAACAATCTCTTTTAAGCAAACAGGCGATTCATCATTCCAGTTTATCCTGATGCAAAGGATAGGCAAATTTAATCGTGATGCATCAAATAAGCCTTCAAAAAATCGTCGATTTCGCCGTCTAGTACCGCATCCGTCTGACTGGTTTGGTGGCCAGTACGGTGGTCTTTCACCCTGCGGTCATCAAGAACGTAGCTGCGAATCTGCGAACCCCATTCGTTCTTCATTTTGCCCGATTCCACCTTTTCCTTTTCCGCGCGTTGGCGTTCCAATTCTCGTTCATAGAGCTTGGATTTTAACATCTGAATGGCACGGTCGCGGTTTTGGTGTTGCGAGCGCATTTCTTGACAGGTCACAATGATGCCCGAAGGTATGTGCGTAGCCCGCACTGCTGATTCCGTTTTGTTGACGTGCTGACCGCCCGCGCCGCTGGCTCGGTAGGTATCCCACTGCAGATCTGCCGGGTTGATATCGATTTCGATGCTATCGTCAATCATGGGATGCACAAAAACCGAGCAAAAGGAGGTCATTCGCTTACCTTGTGAGTTGTAAGGGCTCACGCGCACCAGGCGATGTACTCCATTTTCGCCTTTCAGCAATCCATATACAAAGGAACCTTGAATCTCGAGGGTTACCGATTTGATACCGGCGGTGTCACCGTCCTGACGGTCCAGTTCGCTGTGCTTAAAGCCCTGTTTATTGGCCCACATGGTATACATACGATGGAGCATCTCTGCCCAGTCGCAAGCTTCTGTGCCGCCGGCCCCAGCGTTGATTTCCAGGATGACATTGAGCTCGTCTTCCGGGTTATTGAGGGTAGATTTGAATTCTACCGCATCAATAGACGCAATGGCTTCTTGGTATTTTTGGTCTACTTCTTCTTCGGAAGCTTCGCCTTCTTTGGCAAAATCAAAAAGCACTTCTGCGTCGTCAATTTGACTGGCAGCAGATTGGTAGTTTTCAACCCAGTGTTTGTGCTGTTTGATTTCTTTGAGGATGGATTCGGCCCGTTTAGGGTCGTCCCAGAATTTTGGGTCTAAAGAAAGTTGTTCTTTGTCAACGATTTGCGCTTTGCGGTTATCGACGTCAAAGATACCTCCCCAGAGCTACCAAGCGTTCCTTCAGATCTTTTAGTTGTTCGATCGTCATAGAAAGTGGTTTCTTTTTAAGCCAAGAGATAAAGTATACTTGGCAAATGATCAATAAAAAATCTAAAAAATGGTTTTAGGCGAAATATGCCTAAAACCATTCCTTTACTATAAAACAGCGCAATGATTAATTGCCTGAACTAGGCGGCATCATTGGGCGTGGAGGATGTTCTACTTTTTTCAATTCAACATAAAACATCAACTCGGCATTTGGTGGAATAGCGCCAGGTACACCCTGTTCGCCATACGCCAATTTACCAGGGATGAAGAAAGTTGCTTTTGAACCAGGCTTCAGCAACGCCACACCTTCGTCCCAACCAGGAATAACCGCGCCAGCACCCAATGGGAACTTAAATGCGGAACCACGCTGGTAAGAGTTGTCAAACATTTTCCCATCCAAGGTACAGCCGTAGTAATCGACAAATACTAGGGCCGTGGAATCAGGCAAGGGGCCGCTTCCTTCCTCATGCACCACGTATTTCAAACCTGAAGCGGTGGTTTTGATATTGGCAAGGGAACCTTTTTTGTATTGATCCAAATAACCTTTGATCTTGGCCTCTACTTTGTTGAATTTCTCATCCAAAGACTTTTTACTCACTACATCTTTCAAAACGATGTCGTAGTAAAGGAATTTCGATTTTTGGAAACCTTGTGGGCGGCGCTCAACAGGTACCGTGTCCAAAGAGATGATTACCGTCAAGCTATCGCCTTTGCGCATGTAAAACAACGCTTCTTCCGCTGGAGCCAAGGGGCGTTGCAATTTAGTGGTATCAGGTAGCGTGATGGGATCCATTGGTTGGCCTTTGCTGGAAATTACAACACTGTCGTCGTTGCGGAGATAAAATTCCACATAAACCAGCGATCCAGGTTCAGCTTTGATGTCGGTAGAATGGGTATGCAAAACATACTCGTAGCCACTTGGCAATTTCTGGTGTTTGGGTTTGCAACCCGAAATCAACACAATGGCAAACAATAAAGCAATAAAAATTCTCATGTAATTTTGGTTAAATGATGAGGTATTCAAGGAACGGTTGAACAGCAAAGATACACTTTGGCCTTGCTTTTTCACCCGTTACTAAGCGTTGAGCTGTTCAGCATACAAAGGTAACAGTTCCCGGAACTTTCGCATCGTTGCTTTTAGTCCAATAAAGGAAGCGCCGCCGGCTGCGTTGCGATGCCCGCCGCCTTTAAAGTGTTTTTGAGCAATTTCTTGAACTGAAAAATCGCCTCGCGAACGCAACGATATTTTAACAATAGTTGGTTGTTCGGTAATAAAAGCGGCAAATTTGATGCCGTGGAGCTTGAGAACATAATTTACAATTCCCTCCGTATCACCACGTTGAATATCAAATGCCGCGTAATCTTCTTTGGTCAGCGTAATGATGCCCGTTTGGTATTCGGGCAAAATTTCCATCCGATTATACAAACAATGCCCCAACAAGCGTAAATGTTTTTCGGTAAGGCTATTAAAAATTAAATCTTGTAGGGCAAAATCATCCACACCCAATTCCAATAAAGCAGCTACGATGCGAAAAAGCTTGGGCGAAGTGCTGTATTTGAAGGCGCCAGTATCGGTCAATATGCCAGTAAAAATACAATCGCCAATGGTTTGATCGAGGTGTTCTTGCCAACCCAGCAAATGGATAAAATCAAAAATCAATTCACTGGTGGAGCTGGCTTTGGTATCCGACAGCAAAAAATTGGCAAATGTTTCCGGTTCTAAGTGGTGGTCAATCATGACGGTTGGCGCTTTAAGCGCTATAATCATATCCCCTACTTTGTCGATCCGGTCAAGCGAGTTGAAATCCAAACAAAAAACGAAATTGGCTTTTTCGATGGTCTCACGGGTTCGTTCTATGTCCGAATCATAGACAATCACCTCATAAATGCCTTCCATCCACTCCAAAAAATCGGGATACTCGGAAGGGCAAATGACGGTAGAATGATGACCCAGTTTCTTCAAAAAATGCAAGAGAGCCAGTGAAGAACCAATGGCATCGCCATCAGGATTGCGGTGTGTAACGATCACAACCTCCTTGGGCGAACTCAAAAGGGATTTTAATTCTTGTAGGTTTTCCATGTATTACTGCAAAGTCAAGTTGCGAATGTCCCAAAAATAATGGATTTAACCAAAAAATATAGAACTCGATTCATTGTATTGAATGAGTTTACTTACTTTTGCGCAACTTTTCAACAACTGCATAACTAATAGGATCTAAAATGTCTGGAAACAAAACCTTTACCATGATCAAGCCTGATGCTGTCAAAGCTGGACACATCGGTGCTATTTTGGCTCAAATCAACAAAGCGGGTTTCCGTATTGTAGCCATGAAATTGACTCAACTTTCCAAAGAAAGAGCTGGCGAATTTTATGAAGTGCACAAAGAACGCCCTTTTTATGGAGAATTGGTTGACTTTATGTCTTCTGGTCCCATCGTTGCTGCTATCTTGGAAAAAGACAATGCAGTAGAGGATTTCCGCAAGTTGATCGGCGCTACCAACCCTGCCAATGCTGAACCAGGTACCATCCGTGCTTTGTTTGCAACCAGCGTAGGCGAAAATGCCATCCACGGTTCAGATTCTGATGAAAATGCAGCTATCGAAGGCGCTTTTCATTTTGCTGGAACTGAGTTGTTCTAATTGAGAGCTTGTTCAGTATTCTAATTCGATCTACAAATGGCTTAAATTCACCCCAATTTCGTTGCAAAAATGCTCATGTAGCGCTGACCTGTCCCGACAAAGTCGGGATACACTCTCCCGACTCTGTCGGGATGTACCACGCTTTTCGCGCCTCATTGGAGCGAATTTAAGCTCATTTTCGCCTTCGAATCAGAATACTGAACAAGCTCTAAAATACGATTTTCACCGCTGATTTTCAAATTTGATAATCAGCGGTGAACTCTTATTTTTTACGCGGTAAACTCTATCAGCGTAACGCCATCACCGCCCATCTCCGGCTCCGGATGGCGAATTTCCAGCCCTACATTGCGGTATTCTTTCAATTTACTGCGTACTGCATTACGCAAAGCACCATTGCCTTTGCCATGTACAATTTGCAAATGGTTGGAACTCGTCAATAGAGCTTGATCCATAAATTCTTCTACCATGCGCAATGCTTCCTCGTACCTCACTCCCCGAATATCGATCCTGGGGTAAAAACCCGCTGTTTTATTCACCGTATCAGACTGCACGCTTTTAGTAGAGCGTATGTCCAATGCGGCGTTGGCCAATTGCAAGTCGCGTACCAAAATGGTCATCCGCATATCGCCAATCAATACGATGGCTTTTTCACCTTTGATGCTTTCCACAACCCCCAAAGCACCGCCGTTGCGAATTTTGATGTTATCGCCTTTGACGATCGGGCGCTCTTTTTTGGTAGGAACCTGATCTGGACTGTGGTAAACTTCTTCTTGCAGTTGCTTGACTTCTTCCACCAGTTTTTTGCGGTCTTCCCGGGCTTTGGCGGCGGCTTCTACGGCTTTTTCTAGATTCCTGGCCTCGCGCAACTCGCGGATGAGTTGCTCCATGTGTTTACTTTCTTGCGCCGTTTGTTGTAGTGTCTGTTCTTTGGATTCCAGTTTAATGCGTTTGCGGCGAAATTCAATGTCGCGCTGTAGGCCGTCGTAGGTTTTGATCAACTTGTCGAGCTGTTCTTGTTTGCTCTTTAGACTAGCCAGGTGTTCTTCTACTTCTTGTTTTTCGCGTTGCAGGTCAATCAACAGCTGATCCACCGCTTTTTCGTTTTTGCCAATGCGGTTTTTGGCATAATCCAAAACTTTATCCCCAAGTCCGCTTTTTTCAGCAATTTCAAAGGCATACGAGCTACCTGGTCGACCAACTTTTAACTCATAAGTAGGCGCCAGGTTTTCTTTGTCAAAAAACATGGAGGCGTTAAGAATGCCTTGAGTTTTGAAAGCGAAGATTTTGAGGTTGGAATAGTGCGTTGTGATGACCCCGTAAACCTTGCGGGAATTGAGTTCACGCAAAATCGACTCGGCAATCGCGCCCCCAATTTGTGGATCGGTACCCGAACCAAATTCGTCAATAATCACTAAAGAGCGCTCGTTTGCAAATTCCAAGACCACCCGCATGTTGGCTAAGCGCGAGCTATAGGTACTCAGATCATCCTCAATGGATTGCTGATCGCCGATGTCAGCAAAAAAGTTATCAAAAATGCCAAATTCGGAACGTTGATCAACCGGTATCAAAAGGCCAGATTGCACCATCAACTGCAACAAACCCACCGACTTCATGGTGATGGATTTACCACCCGCGTTGGGACCGCTGACCACCAAAATGCGGTTTGGACCGCTCATACGCAAGGTGAAGGGCACCGTTTTTTTACCCGATTGCTGATTTTTGAGCAACAACAAAGGGTGGAAGCCTTCCAAAATATGGATGCTGGGTTCGTTTTTAAGTTCGGGTTGATGCGCCTTCATGCGAATCGCCAAGCGCGCTTTAGATTGCACCACGTCGAAGTAGATCAGTACTTCCAGGTAGAGTCGCAAGTTGGGGACATATGGGCGTAGCGTATTACTGAGTTCACGCAACAAACGGTAAACCTCGCGGCGTTCCTCCTGTTCAATATCAAAAATATCGTTATTGATCTCGATAATGGCTTCTGGTTCAATAAAAGTCGTTTTACCAGTGGCAGATTCATCGTGGATGATCCCGCGGATTTTTCTTTTGTGCTCAGCGGGAACGGTCAATACTCGCCGGCCATTTCTAAAACTCTCCACCGTTTCACTCAACCAGCCTTTGGTGCGGTACTCGTTGATGACATTCCGAAAAACCTTATCGAGCTCTTTGAGTTTGCTTTGCTTTAATTTAAATAAACTCAACAACGCCGGTGAAGCATCTGGGCGAATATTGCCCTCGGGATCAATGATTTTATCAATCGTTTTGCTTAGCGCGGGGTCAAAATTAAGGGTGCGGATTACGTTGTACAAAGTGGGGTAAAGTCCGCGGCGTGTTTCGGTGAAATGCTTAAAAATAGCGCCTGTAGCAACTAAGATGGTATTGATGCGCCGCAGGCCGTCTTCAGGTAACACCGAACCCTCCACTTGCAACAAGCGCAGGTCTTCTTCAATATCGTTGTAAGGAGCAACCGGGATTCGGTCGTTGGTTTCAACAGAGCGTTTGTATTCCGAAACTTCTTTAAGGCGATCAATGATGTCCTCGCGGTGATTCAGGGGTTGGATTTTGCGGGCTTGCAACTGCCCTAGTTCACCCAGACACTCTGCCTCCACTAAACCAATAACTTTATCAAACTCCAGTTTTTCAAATAAATCTTTAGGTTCCAATCTCATCGTAGTCAAATTTTCCAAAACCAATGTAGGCATAACATAAAAAACAGAGAAGCGTTCCAAGTTTTACAAAAATGGGTTGTTTTTCCAACCTTATTTAACGTTATACCTGTCTGGCTACAAAGTAAAATCTAAAAGCTTTTAAAAATCATCCAATTATGAAAAAATTGCTGTTGCTTTTATTCTTGCTTTCTGCCTCCTGCAGCAAAGAAACCGCTTTAAGTACAAACGAACTGATCAATACCAAGGGCAACATCCAGCTTTACGTATGTTCGCGAGGCTGTGTGCAATATTTACTGCAAGCAGACCAACAACTCTTGATGCCCGACAGTTTACCGCCAGCAATAAAAAAACTACCCAATGGTAGCGCAGTTGTTTTTTCGGGTGTTTTGCAAGCAGATAGCGCCATCGTGTACCGACCTGCGCCCGACGATGCCCTACTTTTTGATTTTAAAGCCCGTAAAATTAAATTGACGGAAATTCGCCAGCAATAGGATGTCAAAAAAATAGCCCTTTCCTCTTTAGGAACGGGTGAACAATAAAGTATCACCTTTGCCTTGCTCTTTCACCGCCACTCTTCCTATCTTTTTCGTTGCAATGCCCCACATTGAGCCTCAAAAGATAGTCGATTGGCCGCAAAATAGCGGCGGCGAAAATGACACTTTATTATTCCCCCATCCCTTAGCAATCAAAACTACGGCTTTTGCGCGTTTTCCTGCTGGCTTTTTACTAGTTTTGCGCGGCAAAAATACAAGACAGTGGCAGGTAATAATTTTGGCGCTATTTTTCGCATCAGCACTTTTGGCGAATCGCACGGCAAGGCAGTTGGCGTGGTAGTAGATGGTTGTCCGGCAGGATTAACCATTGACGAGAACTTTATTAAATTGGAATTGGATCGCCGACGGCCGGGACAGTCAAGTATTGTCACCCAGCGCAAAGAAAGCGATACTGTACAAGTACTTTCTGGAGTTTTTGAAGGAAAAAGCACCGGCGCCCCTATTGCCATGGTGATATTTAATGGCGATGCTCGTTCTCAAGATTATGGCCACATTGCCGATAAATACCGCCCTTCGCATGCCGATTACACCTATCAGGTAAAATACGGCATCCGGGACTACCGCGGCGGGGGTCGCTCCTCGGCGCGCGAAACGGCGGCGCGGGTGGCAGCAGGCGCAATTGCCAAAATGTTGCTCGCTGAAGCGGGTATTGTGATTCAAGCGTATGTGAGCCAGGTAGGTAGTTTGGCTTTGAATAAGAGCTACCAGGAACTGGATTTAACGGTAACCGAAACCAATGATGTACGTTGCCCAGATTCAGCCATTGCCGAGCAAATGATCGAATTGATTAAAAGTGTGCGCAAAGATGGCGATACGATTGGCGGCATTGTTGATTGTGTGATTCAGGGTTGCCCTCCGGGATTGGGCGAGCCAGCTTTTGATAAATTACACGCCGATCTGGGCAAAGCGATGCTAAGCATCAACGCAGCCAAAGGTTTTGAATATGGTTCTGGTTTTGCGGGCGTAGCGATGCGCGGCTCGGAACACAACGACGTTTTTTACAATGAAAATGGAAGAATACGCACCCGCACCAATCATTCTGGCGGCGTACAAGGCGGCATATCAAACGGAATGGACATCTACTTTCGGGTGGCGTTCAAGCCGGTAGCGACCATCATTCCAGCGCAAGAATCTGTTGATGAACAGGGTGATCCGGCGGTGATTACTGGTAAAGGGCGTCACGATCCCTGCGTGGTGCCACGTGCGGTGCCTATTGTGGAATCAATGGCAGCATTGGTGCTTGCCGATCATTATTTGCGTCAAAAAGCAGCAGCGGTTTAGAGGGTGTTTTGACTTTTAGTTCGCATGTGAAAATGAGTCAAAATTTGCGCCAACGAGGCGCAAAAAACGGAGTGTAGCAGCGCTACATGAATATTTTTGCAACGAAGTTGGGGTGAATTTTGGCCATTTGCAGCGTGAACTAAAAATCAAAACACCCTCTTAGAAACAAACGCCAAAGAAGTCGATCAGCGGCAACCCCGCTTTGGCATAATCCAAACAGAATTGCACCGCATCTGGCTCCAAAATGCGCTCAGAGGGCATCTCGGCCATGAAATAAAACTGTTTGTTGACGATCAAGGGAATACGTTCGTGTACGTCCTTCCATTCTGGTGGCACGCGTTTCAGGCTTTCCCCTTTGAGATGTCCGTAATGTTTTACAAAATTGGGATCTTGGATCAAATCCAAGAAATGACTTTCCTGCTCGGCAATGGCTTCGCGAATGCGCAAGAGTTGTTCCTTTTCCACACTGTAAGCACCGCCGCCAATCATCATTTTTTCGGCTTCGAGGTGGATATAAAAACCTGGAAAATTGCCTTTTTTTCCAAATGGCCCAATTGATGCGCCAATATTGGTTTTGTAAGGCGATTTGTCGGCACTAAAACGCGTATCGCGGTAGATGCGAAAAATGGTGTCTTTGGCGCTTACTTGAAACCGGGGATCCACCTCTACCAAACCTTCAATGATGGCAGCAATGAAGTCAATAAATGGTTTTTGAACATCCTGCTCAAAACGCGGTTTGTTGGCGTGAAACCAATCTCGGTTGTTGTTCATGGCCAATTCGGCCAAAAAATTGAGGGCAGCTGAAGTCATCATTGAATGGGCGTTTTCTTTTTATTTTTTGGCAATACCTTAAAGCTCTTGACAAACTCTCCAAAATTATCAAATTCTTTACTAAAACTGAGGCCTGTACCGATTTGCAAGCGCCTACCGCCAACATCTGGCGCCGTTTTTTGGTATACCCGCAATTTCAAACTTCGGTCGGGCGACAGGGTGTATTCGATGATCACGTCATTGCCGACAAAAGTACCGTTAGTAGTAGCGGCAGCGGAGTTTAAACCAAAGTTACCGCCTACAAAAAACGACAAGCGATCATTGAACAGACGCGGTTGCAAACTTACTTGCAACACATTTCCGAGTGCAAAGTTTTGACCCTGCTGGTAATTGCTGCCTTGATATTGATTGTAAGCGATGTCAAAATCCAGGCCAGAAAGCGTCCTGCCTTCACCGATAAAATTGGAAAACATCTGGGTGACCAACTGCGACAATTGGTTGGATACAAACTCACTGATGGTTTTGGTAATGATTTGTGCACCCGACAAGGTAAAATCAGAAGGCAAAAACTGCCCAGCAAGAATCAGCCCGAACACCTGTTTATTGAGTTCATTGGGGTCTTGTTTCATGGATCGCAACTTGTTGTCTACGAAGTTTTTCAATTCCCCTTGCAAGGTTGGGAAAGCAATATCAAATGAAATAGCCGGGTGGAGCAAATCGCCTTCAAGGTGCATGAGGAGGTCTACATCGGTGTTGTTGCTCGCTTCTGCTTGCAGTTTTTCATTAGAGATGAGGTATTCTTGGATAAAATTGGCGACGGAAGCGCTGAGGTTTTTATATTCCGCTTCTAGGTCAATCCTTGCCCCCATTGGGTCGCCGGTCCATTTTATAGTACCTCCTTTTTTTACGCTAAAGTCTTTGTTTACCACATTGAAAAAAGTAAAGAGGTAGTTCCCTTTTTCAATGGTAATATCACCAAACATCTGAAAAAGCCCGCCGCGGGGAACAGAAATCTGAACAGCGCCTTTCCCTTGGCCTTGGATGATATCGCCGGTTTGTTCATTAAAAACAATCTGGAGCACGGCGCCCAAATTGGCGGTTATGTCCATCACCAAGCTGACGCCGCCCAACTCTTCTGGTAATTTTTTATCGTTTTTATCTTTTGCTGCTTTCTTTTTGTCAATAAAATTAATGAAACTCAATTCGCTGTTTTCTAGCGCATTACTGACGGGGATCACCAACTTGGTGCTATCGCCAACCGAGGCATTAACATAAATATCAGGTTGGTCAAATGTGCCTGAAAAAATCACTTCGCCCTTTCCTAAGGCACGACCATAAAAATCTTTGTTGTCGCCTTTTTTGGTATCCAAGGCCAAAAAACTGTTGCGTGTGCGGATATGGGCGTTGAAACCAAAATCACTCAAATGATTGTGTCGAATACCGCCATGTATTTCGGCGATATTGTCATACATATCTTTAATAATCAGGCCATTGAAATCGAAAAGGTAATTATCGACATCCACTTTTTGGCGACCAAAAGTGTAGTGGGTTTTTAAAAAATCAACACTTAAACCACCTCCATTGAGGATTACGGCGCCATTAAGGTCGGGTCGATTGGCTTGCCCGATGAATTTTAAATCAGCATCAATGCTCCCATAAATGTCGTTGATGGTATTGCCGATGAATTTTTCAGCAAACTTTAGCGGAAAAGATTGCAAGTTCAAATGGCCATTGAGATAGCCATTTTTTTGATTTTCGTTTTCGCCGATGGTTTTCAGATTGTATTTCGCCTCGGCTATCAATTGCATCGAATCCTTCCGTAAGGTGATATAAGCATATAGTGGCGAATTCAAATCTTTCAGCTTACCCAAAACTTGAAAATGTCCCCAATCTTCAGTAATTCTTTGAACAGGTGCTTTGGGATCATTGGGATCCTCGCGTTTTTCAATGACATAAAGACTATCCGCGTTGAGGTTAACATTGATGTCTTCCAGCTTTAGTAGGTTGCTCACTGTTGCGGATATATCACATGAACCGGCAAATTCCAAAGGATCTACCTTGATAAAATTATTAATTTCCGCAATGTTGAAATTGGCAAGGGCGCATTGTAAACCGCTCTGTTGAAATTCTTTTAGCGTCACCGATTTTTTACCTTCGGTGATCACAAAATTCTGGACATCTACTCGATCTTTGCTGATGATCATGTTGTTGCGCGGATCGATGGCCCAGCTTTGTTCCAGCAGCGTTAGTCCAGAATTGTTAAGCTTAATCTGAAAGGTATTTTTATCGATGATGGCCACTTTGCCATTGATGTCCAGATTGGCCAATAAATCAGATTTTGGATCCTTATAAACAATGCCAAAATCCAAGGTATCGCCTGAAATAAAAATGGGAATATAAATCTGAGCAAAATGCTGTTTTTCATTGACCACCGTGGTACCCACAGTCAAAGCTATATCGCCGTCACCGCGCCGAAGATCAAAACTACCGGCAATGTCGTTAAAGACCACATCACCAAAACGGAGCTCTGGAACAACCAACTCTCCTATCATCACCGATTTCAAATCGTCAAATTTCCCCTTAAACGTTACATTCGCCAATCGACCGAGCTCGGGAGCAATCAACTCGTGAATCCCTTTGCTGTCTTTGATCGTGATGTTGTAATCAAATTGATTGACACTCAATACCGTATCGCGTAGCTGAATACCTATTCGTTGCGCATACCCAGGATAGCGTTTGGACAAATATTGCAGTACGGCAGTAGGAATTTCATCCATTTCAAATTTCCCGACGATATAGCCGTCGGCTACATCAGAACGGAGCGATAAGCGTTTGATGCCCGGTTTTTCAAAATTTGAAGTTACATTGATCGAATCAAAATGATAGGTCTGATCCCCTTGGTGGATGTCAAACTGCAGCAAGCGCGCTGTGCCAGTAAGGTCAGATATATTTTTGGCGCGGAGATCTAAGAATATATCCCCGTTTAGCACCAAATCCTGTTTGGTGAAATTTAACTTTTGAAGGTTTAGGTTGTTGACCGAAGCTTGAAAGTTGTATTCTGGAATGTCTTGCGACATATCCACTTTCCCGGAAAAAGTAAAATCTACATTGGGGTCATGGATCTCGAACTTGCCGTCAAATTGACGCGATTGCAATTTTCCCTCCATGTGGGCATTTTCATAACTGTAATTTTTAAAAGCAAAACTTTTAAGATCGGCAGTCACTTCAGCGCTGGCTTTTGGTCCCGATAAGCCTACGCCGTTACTGATTTTTGAATCCAAATTGAAGCGCCCATAATCAGGATTACCCGTCCAGCCACCCAAGTCAAAACCGAGTAATTTTATCGTACCATTGTATTTGGCACGTTCTAAACCAGGAATTAGGTTCAGAGAAATATCCAAATCTGCGGAACCAAGGCTGGAAGTTAAAATGCCATCAAGGTTAAAGCTGCTAAAAAAACCTACAAAATTGCCGGCAAACGTCAATCTTCCTAGTTTATTGAAGTTTTGAGGCAGATCAAAATTGGGCAATAGCTCTCGCAGCGTCACCATGTTGGTACGCAGTTGATCCACTCGAAGTTGGAGCGATTCTTCATCTTTAACCGCCAAATCTCGAGAATTAAATTTCCCCTTGAAAAAAGTGCCATCTGGCAATAAAATGGTAAGATTCCGTCCATCAAGGTTGTTGATTTTACCTTTGATTTGCCCGTCTAATTCCGCCACTGTTCCTTTGTTTTTTCGAAAAAATGGGTTGGTGGTCAGATCCGATGCAAAGGACATGATATCGCGAATGGCTATTTTGGCATCGTGAAAGCGCCCATCTAAGCGTACTAAGTTGGGAAAATCATCAAATGCATTGTAATCATTGAAAGTGAGGTGCAGCGTATCACCAATTCGGGAATAAGGCGTTATGAGCTGCATGTCATTGAGTAAAATACCTTTGCTGCTAACAGTAGCGTCTTCTGCCGCTAGTTTTTCCAGTACAAACCCGGATTGTTCTTTGAGGTGAATCCCTTTAACGATACCTGTAAACACATCCTGGTGCAACATGAAATTATTGATGGTAATGCCGATATCGCTAACTTGGAGGTGTTGAAAATCAATGGTATCGCGCGGGGTTGTTTTTTTAGGAGCGTTGCGGTAATTATGAAGATTAAAAACACCATTGGTTAGGCGAAACTCTCCAACCATGATTTGCCACAGTGAGGTGTCTAAACGAGCGGAATCAATAGGCGGCTCTGGATCCAGCGAAGTATCGACGTATTTGGGGCCATAAGGCAGTTCATCAATCAGTACTTTGATGTGATCCAGATTTAGATAACGCGCTGAGATTCGCCTTTTAGGCAAGTTCATTTGGTCAATCATCAACCTGCCTTTGCCCACAACGATATTTAAGCGCTGCCCCCGATCCAAGTCGTTTTTCAAAAACGCAACATCATCTAAATTCAATCGCCGGAGCACCAAACTAAAAGGTTTGCTTTTTTTATTGGGATCATCCGGAGAGGGCGGAATCAAGCGATTGAAGATGGTTTCCAGGTTGTTAAGCGAATCTTGCGGTCCTTGTTGAATAAAAAAACGCCCTTTTTGCAACGACAACTCAGTTACTACCAAGCCTTGGCGCACCAACATAAAGGGGCTCAATTCCAACTTTGCGCTCAGTCTTTTGCAATACAGCAGGGTGTCTTTATTGTCGTCTTCCAGATATACCTCATTCAAAACGAGGTTATTCAAAAAACCCATCCGAAAATAGCCTATGGAAACCTTAGTTTTGGTGACTTTAGAAATCGCATTTGTGGTTTCTTTGATCACCCACGCTTGTACAAATGGTACTTGAAAAATTAGATACAAACAGGTGCCTAAAACAGCTAGCAAGGCTATTACCAAGCGGAAAAGCACCAAAAGGCGACGGTAAGCCAACCAGGTATACCATCGCAAATCGCGGATTCTTTTTTCCTCTTGGTTTTTATCCATTAGTTTGCAGTCATCTGTTCTAAAAAAGTCAACGCTGTTTTTTCACTCCAGAGTACATTGTCTTTGGTTGGTGTATAAAAACCGCAATGTCCGCCCCATTTAGGCATTGCCAGATAAAAATTGGGCATATCTTTTGCCTCTTTCTTTGGAAAACACTGCGGACTTAAAAAAGTATCGTCCAGTGCATTGATCAACAACGTAGGTAACTTAATGTTGGGGATAAATTGTAGACTGCTGTTGCGTGTCCAATAATCTTCGGCGTTTTTAAATCCATGAACGGGAGCCGTAAACGCTTCGTCAAATTCATCAAAACTACGCGGATTGTTTTTTTTGATGTCCAAATGCCCCGGCCATTGGGCGGCTTTTTCATGCATTTTGTTGTTTAGGGTTTTCAGAAAACGTCGCAAATACATCCAATTCCGCCGACGATTGAACTCGATATTGGCGCTCGGAACATGGCAAGGAACGGAAACAGCAACAGCCGCTTTAATTTCGGGAAAAATTTTCGCGCCTTGTTCGCCCAAATACTTGAGCACCACATTTCCGCCCAAACTAAACCCAACTAAAACAACCGTGCGGTAGCGATTCAACTGGAGAATGTGTTCCAGTACCACCTGTAAGTCGCTGGTTTCACCCACGTGATAAGTACGCAAGCTGAGATTGTTTTCGCCGCTACAACCACGGAAATTCATCCCTACACCATCCCAACCACTGATATTGAAACAGCGAATCAGTCCTTTTATATAAGACCGATTGGCGTTGCTTTCCAAGCCATGAAGTACTAACACCAAACGATTATTGCCTTTCACCGACCAATCTAGGTCTAAAAAATCTTGGTCAGGCGTGGCAATTCGTTCACGGGTATAGATCAAATCCTCTACTCTACGAACCAGCGATGTATAAATGGTATTCACATAAGTATTGCGAAAAAGCAAAGGCGGGCGGTAATCACTGGATTCAAATATCGGCATTATTCATTTTTTCTTTGAACTGGCGAATTTATGAACTTTATGGCGTCATCACACCCTTACTACCAGCTAAAGTTTATAAATGCTGATCGCCATTTTCAAATTGCTTTTTTCAATCCTTTTTTGTACTTGCTTTGCCGCCTGCTGGGCTTCCTCAAAGGAGCTATAAAAATCTTCTAAATACAAGAAATAGTAGGCTTCATTTGGGAAAAAACATTGTGCCCACATCCCATTTACGGCAACCCCTTCCATTCGTAAGCGTTTTATGCGGTTTTTCAACAAATCAAGACTGGCAAATTGTCCCATTCGAACGATTATTTTCCCCTCGATGGATCCGTACATCCGCTGACAAGGATAAACGATAAAACGATTGGGCGAATATACCAATACATCTTCTTTATTAAACCGAGGTTCCGGAATGCCCCAATTATGCATGTCAATATACGGTTGAACGTTGGTTTGAAAAGGTGCTACTTCAGCGGTGTCGGGCGGCGGTTCTGGATACTGAACTGAGGGCTCAGGCAGAGGTCGTAGTTTTTGCCCTAAATCATTCATTTCCAGAGGATACAAGCGCTCGTCAACATAAACGACCGATGGTTTTTGCCGCTCCAAATAAAAAATGACACTAATAAACAAAACGTTGACCAAACAAATAGCCAGCTGGTGGTATACCGAGCGTTGAAATCGACGCAAATTATTCAAATCATCCTGAAAAGGCAATTTTCTGAAATAAGCGACCATTTGATCCCACCAACTTATTTTTTGTACTCGGGACTGAATGCGTTTGGCAAAATCACTTTGCGTAAAGAGCGGAACGATTTTTCGCAACAAGAGGAACTCGGGGTCGTTTACTGCTGGTGCCACTTGTAGCCTTACATGTCCATTCCCATCTACTTCTACCATGCCAAAGCCGTTGAAAACACATTGGTCGTACAACTCTTGGTAATAGCCGTCTTCGTAGCCATTAAATACATCGTTGCTATAAGCTACCCACTGATCGTCGGCGTAATATGCTTTAAATTGCTGAATGGCAAAAATGTAGCGGTAACGCCGGAGTGGGTGCAACAACCAATAAAAAACAATCGAAAAAAAGAGAACCGTCAAGCCAGCCCCCATTACGCTTAACCAAAAATAATCGCCGATCACATCCAAAGCTTTTTGAACATAGCATATTAGGGCGAAAACAGTAGTGGCCGTCATGCCGCAAGCCAGGGCATCGGCGCGCTGGAGCGACACGAGCCGTTGGAAGCGCAACTCATCGCGTTTGTGGTAATCCGTTGCTTCAAAAGTGATGGTAAAATAATCAGTTTCATTTTTTTTAAACGCCAAATAACCGTCGGCCACAATACCGCCAGCACCACGTAGATCAGAGCTGATCTCCATGTCGCTGTAACGATCAAAATTTTTATAGTACTCACGCAAATACCGCAGTACAATTTTGATGATTTTTTTTTCGGTTATCTGTTCGGGCATATCCTGGAATTAGTAGTAGACTTGTAGCAAAAGCCGCAGGCTGTTGCCACAAATTTAATCAACGTACAAAGTTTCCCAAAGCTTTATTACCTCCATTGCGGGCAGCACGTCGTGTACGCGGAGGAGACGAGCGCCATTTTGCAGCGCTACCATGTGCAAAGCAGTAGCGCCATTAAGCGCATTGGCCGCATCGGTATTCAATAAACGATAAATCATGGACTTGCGCGAAACGCCTGCCATAATTGGATAGTCCAGTATTTTAAACACCTCTAGCGATTTGAGCAAGGTGTAGCTATGTTCCATTTTCTTGGCAAAACCTAAGCCAGGGTCGATGACAATGTCTTTCACCCCAAGCGCTTTTAATTTTCCAGTTTCTTGGATAAAGAAATCAAGCACTTCAGCTACCACATCAGTGTATTCTGTTAGTTTGGTCATGGTTTGTGGCGTGCCTTTGCTGTGCATGAGCACATAAGGCAGGCCTAATTCTGCAACCGTTTCATACAGGTCAGTGTCCAATCGACCTGCTGATACATCGTTGATGATGCTGACGCCAGCACTAGCAGCGGCTCGAGCCGTTTGAGCATAAATGGTGTCAATAGAAATAATGGTATCGGGAAATGATTTGAGGATGGCCTCAATGACCGGTAGCACGCGCTGTTGCTCAATCGCGGGGTCGATCATCTCGGCATTGGGGCGAGTGGACATACCGCCTACGTCGATAATGGCTGCACCTTCTTCGAGCATTCGTTCGGCTTGACTGAGCGCATGGGTAACCGTATTGTATCTTCCACCGTCAAAAAATGAATCAGGCGTAACGTTGAGGATTCCCATGATCACTGGTTTGGAAAGATCCAGTAGCCGACCGCGACAATTAAGCGAAGTATTTGGGAAAAGCATATTTCAAAGGTTTCGGTAAAGTTATTAATTTTGATGTATGTATCGGTACTAGGTGATTCAAAAGTCTTTGGAAGGCTTTATTAATCTAGTCAAAAGTAGGATAAACCATTGAAAAACAACGAACATATTACCCATGTCTAAAAAACCAGAAGGCCAATCCGGGTTGCGCATTGGCCAAATCATTTTGTTGGTCTTGATTCTCGGCTTATTTATTTTAGTGGGGATCAAGTATTTTCCAACCAGCTCCGGGGGGACGATAACCAATATTCCCAAAGAAATTCAACTAAACTACATTCCGTCCGATTTCAATTTTGACGTCGACGAAGGCGACGCGCTAGCCATCCTTACCAATCCCAAGCGCTACCGCCGGGAATTCAATCAATTGGTATACGATTTAAATATGTCTATCCTCAATCATGTGGCTACGAGGATGGGACTTAGCGCCACAGTTCGCGCCAAGTTACCCAAAGAGTATGACAAACACCACTCCTATTTGCGCAATCTGTATTATGATGATTTTTTGATGATCAAGGATACGTCGAGTACGATTTACCAAACTTGGTACGACAATAAATTTCGCGGCTCTACTGACGTACTTTATGAAGTAGCAGCAAAATACACCTGTTATTTGGTGAACAATGTAATTGGAAACCTAGTCCCCCTCCGCGATGGCGCTTTTTATGGTAAAGGCAAAAAAGTAGACACCCCCTGCGGTATTGCGATGTCGGAGGCATTAGCGCCATTTATGAAAAAACTGGAAGACCGGGCCAATATTGAAGACTTTGGTTTAGCGCGTGGGTTATTGCAACAACGTGTGGAAAAAGTAATCGCCGAATTGGCTACGTTCGAAATTCGCGACAAAAAAGGGTTAACCAAACAATTGAAAACCAAACTCCTGGGGGTGAATGTATCGACTACCGACATTGAGATTTCGGCCATCAGCATCATGAAAATTGGTTTTAGACTGGACGAATATTTTGACATTAAACTCAATAGTGCCGCCCGTTTGGTGACAGTGACTTTACCTCCGCCCGTCATTCTTTCCCATGAAGTGTATCCCAAACTCGATAAATTGGATGTTGGATGGTTGCGCGAGATAAAAGAATCGGATTTAAACCGGGCTTTTAACTCTTTGCGCGAAGAATTTCGGCGGGAAGCCGTTGAAGGAGATGCTTTTGACAAAGCCAAAGAACATGCCAAGGAAGTATTGCTCACCATGATGGGGCCGATGATTTCATCCTTGAGCGGCAGGTATAAACTCAAAGTAAGGTTCCAGGAACAAGGCGAAAAACCGGAGTTTGCCCCCAAAGATCAATTCAAAGACCTAGACCGATTAAAAAAAAGGTGAACTTTTGAGGAATATAGCGGTTAAATGGATCAACATAGCGAAGGAAAATGTAAATAACGACTGCACTAATTTTGATTCAGTCTAAATTAACTTACTTTTGTCCTTACACAGTCCGAACACAGATTTGAAGTAAACCAGCAGACCATGAATAAAATTTCAATACTTCTTGCCGATGAGCAGCATTTGATCCGCCTGGGGTTGCGGGAGTTGCTGGGAAGCCAGGAGCAATTTGAAATCGTTGGAGAAGCAAGCAACGAAGCCCAATTGATGGAAATTTTAACCCAGCAACCCGTTGATGTGGTCACCATTGATTACAGCCAGGGAGATAGCTTTCAAACCAACACAGTTCGGCAAATCAAAACGCATTTTCCCAAAAGCCGGATATTGGTGATCAGTTCGGATACCAACAAAAAAGAGATTTACGAAATATTAGAAATGGGCGTCACTAGTTTTATCACCAAAACCTGTGGCGTTGACGAAATTGTAGATGCAGTAATAGCTGTTGCAAAGGGCAATAAGTTTTTTTGCACTCGGGTAATTGATTTTTTATTGGAAAAAACATTTTCAAAACCCAGCGAAGCGGAAAACATTGCGCCCCTACCCCTGTCGGCACGCGAAATCGAAATTGTTCAACAAACAGCTAAGGGTTTGATTGCCAAAGAAATAGCCGATGTTTTAAATTTGAGTACCCACACTGTATATACCCATAAGAAAAACATCATGAAGAAATTAGGGTTTACCACTTCTTCGGAATTGGTTTTATATGCCGTAAATAAAGGGCTAGTATCAAAATAGGTTTGTTAGAAAACATCAAGAATATCCATTATTGCTTACAATGTAACTTTCCTATTTAATTACCGTAAACAGCTAAATGCTTCGAATCAAAGGCGTTTGCATATTCGTTTTATTGTAATTTTAAAAAAATATTCGCAACTTGCGTAAGTATTTGAATCGCTTCGGTAAATTGAAGTTGCTCCCTTGGAATTGAATGATGAAATTTAATTAGGCGAAAAAAGTCTCTGCTATGAAAACAATCAGCTATCTATTGGTAATTTTCTCTTTCTTTTTGATAACTAGCGCTCATGCTACCAATTACTATGTAGCTTATGACCCTGCTTGCATTGAGCGCTATGAATATGCTTATGCTGAAACCCGCAAAGGCAACGAAATTGTAGTATATGTAGTCAAAATAAGCGAAACCGAAAAGTTATTTCTTAGTGTAGGAGTAGAGACTACTGCGCCGATACAACCCTATGCTCCTGGTAGCTTGTTGGACTGCAATACATTACGCAATTCTCAATTAACCAGAGATTGGTTCAATACCGTCAATAGTAAAGTACACCAAGTATTTATCGTGTCTTCTATTGGCGCCAACCAATACCGAATCGCCCAAGTAGGTACGGTTTATTATTACCGAACCGATGGCCGCGAAATTGTTGCCAATACCAACAGCTTTAGGTTCCATTACACGCCTGGCAATGCCGTACAATCGCAAGGTGATTTGTCGAACAATGACGTTCGTGGATCTGTATACTTTTTAAAAGATCAGCCCTATGGCAATTGTCCAGGGTATTTGTTTCGCCAAACCAATCCTAGTACCCCGAATCGTTATTTGGATATCTACGTTGTGCCTTCAGTTGGGATTATTGAGGAATCCAGCAGCTTGGTCAATACTTCTTTCAAACTGCGCACCGTCAATGGCGTAGAGGCAACTGCTTACCTGTCCCAAATCTGCCAAGGATCACCAGCGCCGACAGCGAAAAGCAATAGCACAAACTTCACTAATGTTCCTAATTCTTATAGTATATCCAGTTCCCCAAATGAATTTACATCAAGAGGTGTACTGGAAAAAGCTTTACAAACCCATACCGTTGCCAAAGGAGAGACTCTTTACAAATTATCTCGCCAGTACGCCCTTTCTGTTGATCAAATAAAAACCTGGAACCGCTTATCCTCTGATGAGCTGAGAGTAGGAACTGTTTTGTACCTGAGTCCAACGAATGGTACATCTTCTTCCACTACTAATTACAATCCACCAGTAAATACCAATATACCTAATCAATACAGCTTTAGTTCAACAAGTCTGCAAGCCTGGTTGACCTCCAGTGGCACGCATACGGTTGCACAAGGAGAAACGGTATCCGAATTGGCGCGTCAATATGGTTATTCGGAAGAGCGTTTTCGTTACATGAACAACTTAAACGCTTACGACAATATTCGCCCTGGACAGTTATTAAAAACCACCGATTGCCCTCCTCCGCATAGAGTTACTTCCGACCCTGTTCAACCGCAGTATACTCCGAACAACGGCTCAGCCGTTCCCAACAACAATGGGTATAACAACAACAATGGAAACAACAATCAAGGGTATAATTCGGGAGCTCCTACCTATAACTACAATTCACCTGCAATTCCGACGCCAAACAGCTATGATTATACAAGCTCGCCAGCTTCAGTAGCAACTGCACCGCAAACTGAAAATATGGCTCCGAATGCGCCACAATTTACCAGCAAAGGAATTCAAGAAGACCCCTATGGATCTTATCGCTCAGAGCCCAATTACTATCCAGCACAACCTTCTAGTTATGAATACCGCAATGGAGTTTCGCGAGCAGAAGCGCCCAAGCAACTGCACACAGTACGCATGGGTGAAACGATAGACTCTATTGCTGCAAATTATGGGCTAACATCTTCTTATCTGCGCAATTTGAATAATTTGGATCGCAACGAAGGCGTTTTAGCTGGGCAGCAATTGATCATTAAGTAAGCTGGTTCGGATTTTAGGGTTTTTATCTTCCTTTAGAAGGAATCATTTGATCAGAATTTGATCATAAACGTTGGTTCGAACGAAACCCTATTTTCGTTTACTGTCTAATGTTAATTTTAGGTTAATTTTTTATTTGCCATATATCCTTTTTCTTTTTGGCTTAAATAGAGAATGATGATCGTTGATTCGATGCTTTTTTAGGATTAATTAATTGTAGTAATTGGATTTCATTTTTACAAACCCCCACCAATCAAAGCCTTGTGTCCAAATTTTAGCCAAAAACCTAATGCAGATTTAATAAATGCTTAACAGGTGATCATTAGTTTTGCAGCAGATTTTGAAAAATCTATTGCTTAACTTTACAAATCACACTAGGTTATGAAAATTGCTAGCCTGCTAAAGGTTCTTGGCACAATGGTTCTGGTTGCATGCATCCAGATTTTTGCATTGGCGCAAGTAACTACTTCCGCTCTTACTGGTGTAATCACCGACACAAAAGGAGAATCGCTGATCGGCGCAAACGTGGTCGCCATCCACACTCCATCAGGTACCATGTATGGATCTTCTACTGACATTGACGGTAGCTACCGCATCCCTGGTATGCGTATTGGCGGTCCTTACAAAATCACAGTAACTTATACTGGTTATGCTGAACAAGTAAAGGAAGGGGTATTCATAAGCTTGGGTACTGCAACCAACGAAGACTTTAAGTTGGCTGAAGAAGCGCTAACGCTTGGAGAAACTGTAGTATCTTACTCTCGTAATGACATTTTTTCTAGCGACCGTACTGGTGCTGCGGCTCAATTCGACTCTAAAGCAATCAATACCTTGCCAACCATTAGCCGTAACCTCAGCGACATTACCAAGTACAACGCTTATGGTAATGGTCGTTCATTTGCTGGTCAGGACAGCCGTTTCAACAACATCACCATTGATGGTTCTGTTTTCAACAACGGTTTTGGATTGGGCGGTTCTGCTCAAGCGGGTGGTCGTACTGGTACTACTGCCATCTCTTTGGATGCCTTGGATGAAATTCAAGTCAACGTTGCTCCTTTCGACGTTACCCAGTCGGGTTTTGCTGGTGCAGGTATCAATGCCGTAACTCGCTCTGGTACCAACCAGTTCTCAGGTTCTTTTTATCACCTAACGCGTGGCAACAAATTGGTTGGTAAGAAAGCTGACGGAAAAGATCTTCCGCCAGTAAATATCGACGAAAAAACTACGGGTTTCCGTTTGGGTGGTCCAATCATCAAGAACAAATTGTTTTTCTTCATTAATGCAGAACAATTCAAGAGTACAACTCCTGCTTTGGACTGGGTAGCTAACCGTTCTGGCGCAACCGGTAACGTTTCACGCGTAGCTGCTGCCGATTTGGACGATTTGAACAGCTTTTTGGTGACCAACTTCAACCGCAACTTGGGTGCCGTTGATAACTTCAACAACCTTATCGACAGTAAGAAAGCAATTGTGCGTTTGGATTACAACATCAGCCAAAAACACAAAGCATCTTTGCGTTACTCGATCCACAATTCATCTTCTGATGTGATCATCAGCAACAGTAGCAGCAGCAACACTGCGGGTAATGGTAACCGTACCAACTCTGCTTTGGCACTTTCTGCTCAAAACACTGGTTATATCATCGCCGATAACACCCGTTCCGTTGCTTTTGAATTGAACTCTATATTGGGCAAGAAGACTTCCAACAACTTTATTGCTACTTACAACAAGCAAATTGAAGACCGTACTTACAAAACCGATATTTTCCCATCTGTAGATATCTTGAAAGATGGTACCACTTATACTTCTATCGGTTTTGACCCGTTCACACCTGGCAATAAGTTGAATTATAGTACTTTGAACATCATTAACAACTACAACATCTCTTTGAAGAAGCACTATTTGACATTGGGTGTTGGTTATGAGTACTTTAAGTCAAACAACGTATTCTTCCCATCTTCAAACGGGGTATATGTTTACAACTCAATCGACGATTTCAAAAGAGCAGCTTTAGCGTTTAAAAACGATCCAAACAATGCCGTTTCTCCAGTAACCGTTGGTCGTTATAACTTGCGTTACTCTTTGCTCCCTGGTAGCATTGATCCTCTACAGATTTTGAAGGTGTCTACTTACACCGCTTACGTTCAGGACGAATTCCAAGTAACTAAGCGCTTTAAATTGACTTTGGGCTTGCGTGGTGATGTATTCCAATACGACAACGGTACTGCTAAAGACTTTGGCAACCCAGTTGTAGCAGGTTTGACCTTTAAAAATGAAAATGGCCAAGACTTGAAAATCAATACTGGTTCTTTTCCATCTACCCGTTTGTTGCTTTCTCCTCGTTTGGGTTTCAACTGGGACGTAAAAGGCAATCATACCACACAAATTCGCGGTGGTACGGGATTGTTTGTTTCTCGTATTCCTCAGGTATTGGTTTCCAACCAGTTGGGTAACAATGGTGTAAATACCGCCCTGATCAACGTCACCAACACTACTGCTTATCCTTTTACGCTTGATCCTTCTCGCTTTAAGCCTACTAGTACCGATATCACTAAGTTGCCTCCTTACGTTATCAACGCTACGGATCAAAACTTGAAGTATCCAGTAATTTGGAAAACCAACTTGGCGATCGACCAAAAATTACCATGGGGTATCGTAGGTACATTGGAAGGTATCTTCAACAAAAATGTACAAGCTTTGCGTTACATCGATGCTAACTTGAAAGCGCCTTCTGCTCAGTTCGCTGGAGCCGACAACCGCAATCGCTTCCCTGCTTCGGGTGTAGTTAACACAGGTTCAGGCGCTGCTAGCACTGTTGCAATAGCTCGTTTCAATAACCCAGTAATCTCTAACGCATTCGTATTGACCAACACCAAAGAAGGTTACTCTTACACTTTGACGGCTAAGTTGGAAAAACGTAGCGCTAAAGGTTTTGGCGGTATGTTGGCTTATACTTATGGCCAAGCAAGAGACTTGCAATCAGTAGGCTCAACTGTACAGGCTAACATGCCAACGGTATTTGGTCAAAACTACTTGACTACTGCTTATTCTGACAACGACTTGCGTCACCGCATTGTGAGCTACGTCAACTATCGCTTGAACTATGGCGGTAAATTTGGCGGCGCTACTGAATTTACTTTAGGTATGGTTTCTGCCAGCGGTAACAACTTGTCTTACACTTATGGTAACGACTTGAACGCCGACGGTCAAAACAACGACTTGATCTTCATTCCTAACAAAGCTTCTGATTTGACGTTCGTTCCGTTGACTGTTGGTTCTGATGCCACAGCTAAAACTTTCACTCCTGAACAACAACAAGCAGCATACGATGCATTTATCGATAACAACTCTTACTTGAAAGGTCGTCGCGGTCAGTATGCTGAGCGTAACGGTTATTACTTCCCTTGGTTGACCCGCCTTGATTTCTCTGCAATCCAGGAGATCTACATCAAAGTAGGTGAACAAAAGAACACCTTACAGTTCAGAGTTGATATCCTGAACGTAGGTAACCTTTTGAACAACAAGTGGGGCGTATCTTATATCTCAACTACCAGCAACCCATTGACCATTGCCAACAACAACGCAGTAACTGCAGGTACGCCAACTTACCGTTTGGCGACTCAGCAGATTAATGGCTCAACTGAATTATTGAGAGACACTTACGTTAAAGCAGTAAACGTAAACACGGTTTGGCAAGCTCAGATCGGTTTGCGCTATATCTTCAACTAATCGAAGTTATTATTTCTTTAAGTTGAACGGGGTTTGCCAAATGGCAAACCCCGTTTTTTTATGCGTGAAATACTTCGGCCATCATACAGCGTACACTGCCACCACCGTATTTTTCAATCGTGGGGATAGCGCTGGATAAGATGTGGGTATGTCTTTCGATTTGAGTCACCTGAGCAGGCGTAAGGGATTTTCGGGCTTGTTCCGACATAACAAGGTAAGAAATGCCTTCAGGGTTGCTTATTTGGAGCATGTTTCCGGCAAATGACAATACCTGCTGAAAAGTGATCAAAATGATCTCTTTCCCAGTTTCGGCAAATTTTTCTTGCAGCTTTTCCTTTTCTTCTTCATTTTGCACGGTGTCCATCGCAATTACCACAAAGGTATCACCTAAGGCCATCATTACGTTGGTGTGGTAGATCTCTAAGCCTTTTTGATCAACGGCGAGGAAAGTAACCGGTTCATAACCCCTTATTTCGCAAAACTCATCCAATACCGTTACATCAGTGCGTGGACTCAAACAGGCGTAAGCAATTTTATTCACCCGATCTAGAATCATACTGCCAGTGCCCTCCAAAAACATATCATCAGCCTCGTAGGCCTCCATTTCATAGCGTTGAGTAACGCCAAATTTCTGATTGACCAACTCAATGACATCCTCGCGGCGCTCCAGTCTGCGTTTTTGAGCGTACATAGGATAGGTAATAACCGTTCCGTCTTCATGAAAAGTGACCCAATTATTGGGAAAAATGGAGTCTGGTGTGTAAGGGTCGATTGTATCTTCCACTACCATCACATCTATTGCCACAGCGCGCAATTTGGCAACTAATTCATCAAATTCAGCCAAGGCTTTGGCTTGAATTTCGGCGCCACTCAGGGTGGTATCATTGACTTGAAAAGCATTACTGGCTGCAGTCTCTTCATTAAACCCAAAATGGGCAGGACGAACCATCAGCAGCGTATCGGTAGTTTGTCGTGTTTCTTGCATAGCGTTTTATTTAGAGCTTGTTCAGGATTTTGGTTCGATAGCGTAGTGAGCTAAAATTCGCCCCAATGAGGCGCGAAAAGCGGAGTGTAGCAGCGCTACATGAGCATTTTCGCAACGAAATGGGGGTGGATTTTAGCCATTTGTAGCTCGAATCAGAATCCTGAACAAGCTCTTAAAGCAATCTCCATACAAAGCTAAAAAAACGCTAAGAATAGAAGCTTCAAAAATTACAGAAGCTTGATAAGTATTATTCACTCGTTCCTAATTGGGCTATTCAGCAGCTTTTTCCTTCATTGCTTCCGCCACCTCAACCCCCAAATAGTTTTCAATGGCGTAATGGGCACCGTAAATGACTGGAGTCAAAAGGATAGCCATCAAAAATTTGTAGGTATACTGTATCGTTGCAACCGCCAACAAATGGCTCCAACTCCAAGGTTCAACATTGTGGGCGATTTCAGGCCCTAGCTTAAAGGCAATGTACAACACCACGCTGCTATCAATCAACTGGGAAATAAGCGTTGAACCCGTAGCCCGTAGCCAGATATGATTGTTCCCAGTTCTTTTTTTGATGCGGTGAAAAACAATGACGTCAATGATTTGAGCCAACAAAAAAGCGATGATAGAGCCGACGATGATCAGCAAACCCTGCCCTAAGATGACGCTAAAGGCATTTTGCATATTCGACACGCCTTTGTTGGCGTTTTGCACAATCCACCAATCAGCTGGAACCAAGTGTATAGCTGCAAAAACCATAAAAAAGGAATAGGTAATCAACCCTACGGTCAAAAAAGACAACAACCGAACCCCTTTTTTGCCATAATATTCATTGATGATGTCGCTCATAATGAAAACAATGGGCCATAATAAAACACCGGCCGAAAATTGCAGCGCCCCTTTTTGCCCAAAAAGATTAATGTCAAAGGGCGCAATTCCCAAGGTGTTCTCTAAAGCAAAAATCTTTACGCCAATAAATTCTGCCACCAACGCATTGGTTACAAAAAAACCGCCTAAAATGAGAAATAATCTAGTTGGTCGTTGGCGGACAATATCCACAACGTTCTGGTTCTGATCAGCTATATTTTTGGGATTGGCCAATGTCCGCATTCCTTGATTTTTTTGTAAATAACAACTTCACCGAACCGCTCTGACTCCTCCAGCGGGTTAAATGAAATGGAAAAACAAAGCATCTTGTTCAAAAATAAATACGGTACAAGGAAGTAAGGCTCGAAATGTCTATAATCCGACTATAACAGCAAGGCCCGGACGATAAAATAGAACAAAGAAGGGCACAATAAGCAACCTAGACCGGTGTAAAAAGTAGCGGTCAAGGCGCCATAAGGCACCAATTTGGGATCGGTAGCGGCCAACCCAGCTGCCACACCACTAGTAGTGCCGATCATGCCGCCAAAAATCATCGCGGTATGGGGATTGTTCAGTCCAATTATCTTAGCAACTAAAGGTGTACCTATCGTTACAAAAATGGATTTGATCACGCCAATGGCAATGCTTATGGCGATCACATCTGAACTGGCGCCGATTGCCGTACCTGTAATAGGTCCAACAATAAAGGTGCATGCCCCTGCACCAATGGTAGTAAAACTCTTGACGTCTTGGTATCCCATAAAATAACCGATCACGCCGCCAACAAAAAAAGCAATAGCCGTGCCAAGAAACAAAGACAATATTCCCGCCAATCCCGTCTTTTTTATTTCTGAAAAACTGGCATCCATAGCCGTAGAAACAATTGAAAAATCCCGCAACATGGAACCGCCAAAAAAACCCATACCCGCAAAAACGGGCACGTCTGCAATGCCTTTTTTGCCACCAAAATAGGCCAATACCAAGCCCGCCAGAATAGCAATGGCTGCGCCGGGAATTTTTCCGCGAGTCAATTTGGACAGCAAATTAGAACCATATAAAATCACCCCAACCGTCAATAAGGCAAAAATAAAATCGTTTTTTATTAGCAATTTTTCAAGTATGCCCATTTTATTGATTTTCTGAGGTTAATGGGGATGGTTTTTGTCCGATCCTCGAAATGACTGGAACTAGTAAAAAACACAAGGTAGTGGCAACAATCCCTACTATCAAAGCAACCCATCCGCCTGATAGCGCTGCTTTCACGTTTTGTACAGCCGACATGGCCACTACAACTGGTATGTACATCGCGCTCCAAAAAAGGATGCCTTCTCTTGATTCGGGATGAACTAAATTTCGTTTTTTCAACCAATCATTCAACAGGATCAAGATGAGCATCGCAAAACCTACGCCACCCACGTTCCCGTCAATATTTAGCCAATAACCAAGAAGGTCGCCAATAAACTGGCCGACTAAAAAACACCCTGCAAGGAGAGCCACACCATATATTTTCATTGCTTAAAGCTCTATTTAAAGTATGAAATCAATTCTTTTTTGGTCACTTTACCCATTGCATTGCGGGGTAGCTCAGCCACTATTTGGTATTTGCGGGGAATTTTATACCCGGGTAATCTTTCGCGCAGCCAAACGCTGAGCGCTTCGGTTTGCAACTCATTTTGGAGCACCAAAACAGCGCAAACCAATTCGCCCCATTCCTCATCGGGAACGCCTACTACGCTACAATCGGTAATGGCTGGGTGCTCGCGTAGAACCTCCTCAATTTCTAAGGCCGACAATTTGTATCCGCCAGATTTAATGATGTCCACGGAACTGCGACCAAGGATTTTGTAGCTGTTGTTTTCAAAAACGGCAATGTCACCGGTTTTAAACCAACCATCGATGGTAAAAGCCTCTTCGGTGGCGGCGGGTCTTTGCCAATATTCTTGAAAAACCGTGGCGCCTTTGATTTGAATTTCGCCAGGTTCACCCAATGGAACGGTGCTTTCAGCCTCGTCGACCAATCGCATTTCAACCCCGGGCAATGGTAATCCTACAAATCCGGCTCTACGCTCGCCGCGATAAGGGTTACTCAATCCCATCCCTATTTCCGTCATGCCGTAGCGTTCCAAAAGCCGAATCCCGGTGATGGCTTCCCATTTTTCCATAACTGACACCGGTAAAGCGGCTGAACCGGAAACCATAAGTCTGAATTTCTGCAAACCAATGGTCACCGCTTCTTTTTCATCGGCACTCAGGGCATCCCAGTAAGCAATCAATTTAAAATAAATGGTGGGCACCGCCATGAATAACGTCAGCTCGCCACTGCGAAAATGGGAAAAAACCGCAGCCTCTGAGAATTTTGGCAAAAAAACACAACAGGCGCCACTCCATAAGGCGCAACCTACCACATTGATGATGCCATGAACATGGTGTAGCGGCAAAATATTGAGAATCCGATCGATTGATTGCCATTCCCATGCTGAAACCAAAGTGGAAATTTGGGCTTCAATGTTGGCATGGGTGGTCACCACGCCTTTGGGAAGGTTGGTGGTGCCGCTGGTGTACAAGATCATTGCCCGACGGGTGGAAGCCACTTCCGGTAACGCGGACTCTGCCACTGTTTCCAAAGCGTCAAGGACTAAAAATCGTAATTTTTTTTCTTCAGCATGCCCCTGAAGCAAATCCCTAAACTCTGACCCCACTACCACTATTGCTGCTTGGGTGTCTTCCAAAACGTATTGCAAAGATTGCAGCGGATAAGTAACACATAACGGAACGGCGACGCCACCAGCCAGCCAAATCCCCCATTGTACTTTGACATAATCAAAACCGGGCGCTACCATGAATGCGACGCGAGCCTCATTTAAGTCCTTTTTTTCAGCCAAAAGCAAAAAAGCAAAGGATTCGGCAGCAGCTAGAAGTGTTGCATAGGTATAAGATTTCCCCTCCGAAACGATGGCAGTTCTTGTCAGATGGCCTTTAGCGCGTTGAATCAACAAAGACATTTTATTTATTTGAAAACCAATGAATTATTTATTTACTCAGGAAGAGCGAAGGCCACATAGCTGTCTCCTTTTTTTGTCCCCATCTTGGCGCCGCCACAAGCAATAACGACATATTGCTTACCATTTACGGCATAAGTAGAGGGGGTAGCGTACCCGCCCGCGGGGAGCTGATATTGCCACAACAGTTTGCCATCGCGACGGTCAAAAGCCCGAAACATTTCATCTTTTGTAGCGCCGATGAACAAAAGATTGCCTGCGGTGACTACCGGTCCGCCATAATTTTCCGTGCCCGTTTGAGGGATGCCTTTGGCGGTGAGCGACTTGAATTCGCCAAGTGGAATTTTCCATTTGTATTCACCGGTGTTTAAATCTACCGCAGCCAGTACACCCCAAGGTGGTTTAATGGCTGGAAAACTATTTTTATCCACAAAGCGGTTGTACCCCTTAAAACCATAAGGGATAACATTGCCGGAAATTTTCCCTTCGGAGTGAGCATCTTTTTGTTCTTCACCATATAAGTAAGCAACAATGGCATTGCGATCACTTTCGCTGATGGTAGGAAACCCTGGCATCATCCCTTTTCCCTGTTTGATGATGGTTACCGTATAGTCTTTGGCGCGTTTCTTTTTCAGGTCTACCAACGAAGGAAAAGCGCCAGTAGCATCGCCTTTTTTCTCTTTTCCATGACAAGAAGCGCACTTCGTTTGATAGATTCGCTCGCCCGGTGACAATGCCTTCATGTCTTCATTTTTAGGTAAATCGGTCATTTGGAGCACCCAAGGCATTTCATTGGCATTGACGTAGAACATGCCATCAGGACTGGCGGCTGCCCCACCCCATTCAGCACCGCCATCAAATCCTGGGAAAATCAATGCCCCTTGTTTGCTCGGTGGAGTGAAAAGATGTTCTTTTTGAATGCCTCGAAACGTGGTGAGCAATTCTTCCCGATTCTCGGCAAAAGGATTCAGATCCGCTTCTGTAAAAGATTGACGTACAAAAGGGGCTGGCTTGGTCGGTTTAGGCTGAGTTGGCCAAGTATGTTCCCCAGCTAAAGTGGATGCCGGAACCGGTTGCTCTTCAATGGGAAAAATAGGTTTTCCAGTTACCCGGTCAAATACAAAAATATACCCATGTTTGGTGGTCTGCGCTACGGCATCAACGGCTTTGCCATTCACGTTCAGGGTCAACAATACCGGCGGTGAAGGCAGATCCCGATCCCAAATATCATGATGAATGGTTTGATAGTGCCAGATGCGCTTGCCCGTGCGCGCGTTGAGGGCAAGCAAGCAGTTGGCATAAAGGTTTTGACCTTTGCGGTTGCCGCCATAGAAATCAAATGCCGCCGAACCAGTAGGAATATAAACAATCTCACGTTTGCGGTCAATGGCCATGCCCGCCCATGAATTGGCGCCGCCAACTGATTTATAGGCTTCTTTTGGCCAGGTAGCGTAGCCCTCTTCACCAGGTTGGGGGATCGTGTGAAACACCCAAGTCAGTTTCCCAGTACGTACATCAAAAGCCCTGATGTGCCCAGGGGCAGCATCAGATCCTTCCGACAAGCGGGTACCCGTGATGTATAGGTTATTAAAAACGACGCCGGGCGTGGTGGCAACGACAAATTTTTCAGCAGCGGCAGCGCCCAATCCCTCTTTAAGACTAACTCGACCGTTTTTTCCAAATGAAGGAATCAAATTGCCCGTTTTAGCATTCAGTGCATACAACCAAGGGCCCGCCGAAAAAAGTAAGCGTTCCTCTTTACCATCCGTCCAGTAGGTCAACCCGCGATTGGTGTTGAACCACGCGGCTTCTCCAGCTGCTTCATACCGCCAGATTTCTTGGCCAGTTGCAGCATTCAAAGCAAAAACTTTAATTGAAGCGCTGGTTGCGTACAAAATGCCGTTAATGATGATGGGGTTACATTGTATTTGCCCGGAAGTATCCAGGGTATGGTACTCCCAAGTTTTTTGCAACTTATCTACGTTTTGAGTAGTTATCTTATCCAGTGTAGAATAATGATTCCTTTCCGGTCCGCCCAAATACTCCGGCCAATCGCTCGCAGTCTGAAAATTGAGCCACCCAAATAGACCAAGGGCAAGAAACATCAAAGAAAATAATGTTTTTTTCATCATTTATGTATTATTTAACGCCGAGCTAACAAAATGGAAAGTAACCCAAGTGTAGTGTCAGTCGTTATGGATGCTGATAAAAGAAATCATTCAGTATTTGTTGGGAATGGTTTCTGGGGAACCAATGTAAAAAAAATAGCGTGAAGTCTAATGGCCTTTGTCCATTTTGTGTTGAACGGCTTTTATTGCATCGGCTTCTAATTTTGTTAACTTTGTCAAAATGACCCTCAAAATATGAAACAACAGATTCTAGACGAGGTCGCTAATGGAGACATTAGTCAAGCCTTTCAACACCTAATTCAGTATGTAGAGCAAGATGGGCGTTTTCCGAAACTGGTTACTGCCGCTCGATTGATGCAAACGGAATACAATACCCATCATGAAAAAGAGCTTCAAGGCGTAACCAGTAGCGAAGAAAACCGGCTGGCGCTAAATCGGGCGGGAAAAGGAGTCCTGGAGGTTTTACAATCAGTTGAAACCGGCGATCAAAGTTTCAGCTCTACTACTGCGAAGAAAAAATTCAATTATTGGTTCGTAATTATTCCGGTTCTAGTATTGGCGAGCATCGGAATTGGTATATTCATCAACGATACCTATTTCGAAACTGACCATCCAAAAACACCAGCCCCTGACACCCTTTCGGAAGCCTCGATTAAACCAATAAGTATTGCATGTCCAGGTTTTAGCAATAACGCGCCATACAAAGTGACCATTTTGCCTTTTAAAGCCCTGAGTAGTCAACAGATTGCCGTGCAAACCCAAATAGTAGATGAATTTGGGAAAAACTTAATGAGTGAAAGCCCTACCATGCGTATGGTTGGTTTGATCAATAATTTTGACGTCAACCGCCGTTATCCTGATTACCCATTTGCGGATAGCCTACTCAACGCTTGTGGTTGCGACATGATCGTATGGGGTAATTACCTCAGTGAAAAAGAGGTGAACATCAGTTTTTATTGCCCGCTTTTTCAACCTGAAGACCGCCAATCCATTGATAGCTTACTCCAAAAAAGGGATCAAGGCGAATTTACCGCGAGTATCCAAATTGCAGTCCGCATTCTTGCTGCGCGTTTGTATCTGGCCAAAGGCGAACCCAATAAAGCGATTCCCATTGCCCAAAATGTACAGAAAGCAGCTACCAAAGAAGGATCAAAAACAGCCAAGTCGATGGCTACCATGACCTTAGCTCAATCTTACATCCGCACCGGACAACCCGAAAAAGCCATTCAGCAATATGATACGATTTTGAGAGAAGACCCCCGTCATCCTTTGGCTTTGAACAATAAAGCCGTTTTATCGGTAAAACAAAAGCATATTGATGCACCAAAAGACGTAGAGCGAGCAATAGCGGTAAATCCTCCCTCCATTGGTTTACATTTATTGGCTACCGAAGAGTATGAAAGATTAGGTGATAGAGACAATGCCTTTAAATTTCTGGAAAAAGCGAATAAGTTGGACCCCAACAATATAGAAGTGCAGCAGCGTTTTCATGATTTCCCCAATGAACTGCTGCGTGAAAAAACTGAATTAACGCGTAAGGGTGGCCAAATCAAAAAAATTGTTCCTAATAACTGAAAAACGCCGTTGCTGTTGATTTAGCAAAAAATCAACAGCAACGGCGTGGTTTCAAAAATTTTAGGCAGTATTTCCCCTATTCGTTACTCCTTAATCAATCGACTTGTAATCAATATTTTAGAAGAAATTAATCGCAAAATATAAACTCCGTTTGGCTCCGTAGAAATATCCACCTGTTCGGTTTGTGCTCCCAAAACGATCAGTTCTTTTTTGTACACTACTCTTCCCTGTAGGTCAACCACCTCTAATTGACCCATTTCTCCAGTTCCGCCCATGATTTGCAGTACGGCCAATCCTGTTGTTGGGTTGGGATATGCCAATACTTGTACCGAAGGTTCAATTGGCGCAACAATGAATCCGCCGAATGCAGGCAACGCCGCCAGGGTGGTAAAGCTCGATCCAACCGACCAGGCACTTGGGTTATTGGCTACGCAATTGACTTGAACTTGAAATTCATAGTTTGTTCCCGGAGCAAATCCTGAAATGGTAACCGTATTGGTTGTTGTAGCTGCCGGGTTGATCCATTTGGCGTCACCAATTTTGTGGTAACGCCAAACATAACCTACAACGCCAGTAAGGGAGGTATTGAATCGGGCACTGGTTGCAGTAATATTGGTTACTGAAAGCTGATTGGCAACCGGGGCTGGACATGGAGGCAATAGGGTGTTAAAAACGCCGCTTGCCGACCAAGTGCTGAGTTGATCGCCGCTACATTTCGTTTGTACTTGGTACTCGTAATTGGTTGATGCGCTTAAGCCAGAAATATCCGAAAACCCACTAACCGAAGTCGTTCCAGCTGTCCAAGTGGAGCTTTCCACTACCCTGTACTGCCAATTAAATCCTACGGCTCCTGATAGACTGGTATTCAAACGAGCACTTGTAGCCGTAACATTCGTTGCCGATAGCTGTTGGGCAGTAGATGGATTACAAGGAGCTGCAACAGTCGAAAAAGCACCACTTGGCGACCAATTGCTGAGGTTATTGCTGCCGCAATTGATTTGCACCTGAAATTCAAAATTGCTGGCGCTATTCAAGCCTAACATATCAACAAAACCAGCTGTTGTAGCAGGCATTGTAGTCCAATTTGCCGCGCCCGCCATTTTGTATTGCCAATTGAAGGCAGAAGCTCCAGTAACAGTGGTATTCAATCGAGCAGAGGTAGCAGTGATATTGCTGGCTGAAATTTGCCCAATCGTTGGAGTTGCGCAGGTGGAGGCAGTTGTAAGGGTTGAAAAAATTGCACTCGAGGACCAGGCACTTAAACTATTGGAACCGCAGTTTTTTTGAACCTGAAATTCATAATTACGGTTTGCGGTTAAACTACCAACTTCCAAAAAACTGGTAGTTGACGTAGTGGTATTCCAATTTGAAATTCCCACAATCCGGTAGCGCCAATTGAATCCGTTGGTGTTGGCAGCAGCACAACTTAAGCGAGCGCCAGTTGCCGTAATATTGCTTGCTGATAATTGCGCCGTTGTAGGAATTTCACAGCTTGGAACCGAATTTGACGCCGTTTTAAATGAAACCGCAGTTGACCATGTCGTCCAGGCAGCACTAGAAGTACAAAATAGTCGGTTCTGAAATTCATAATTTGTAGCTGCGTTAAGTCCAGTTACAATTTGACTATTAGTGGTCGTTGAGGCAATAGAAATCCAGGTCGTGGAACCTACCAAGCGGTATCGCCAAGCATAAGTGGAAGCTCCGGTGGTGATGCCACAAATAAGGGTAGCTTGATTGGTAGTGACATTGCTCGTGCTCAGCTGCGCGGCCGTGGCGCTCGTACACGCCGGAGAAACAGCTTGGTTGATAATCACCGTTTTGGTAATGCCGCCGCCAGTAAAAGTAAGTACCCCTGTTCTGGCTGCGCCCGTATTGGCGGCATATGAGGCAGTCACATTTGCGCTATTGCTTCCTGATGTAGGATTCGAGGAAAGCCAGTTTACATTTGAGGATACACTCCAGTTTACATTTGAAGCTACCGCAATGATTTGTGTACCAGCAGTACTTGGAACTGATTGCGTTGCTGGTGATACCGTGAGAAAGTTTACTGCCGTTTGATTGACGGTAACTGTTTTCGTTAGGCCGCCTCCACTGAAAGTAATGATTCCCGTTCTTCCATCTCCCGTGTTGGCGGTGTAATTGGCTATAACGGAGGCGTTGTTGCTACCTGAATTTATACTAACAGTTAGCCAGCCAACATTCGAAGTAACGATCCAGCTTATATTTGAAGTGACGGAAATTGTAAATGACCCAGCCGTATTTGGAACGTTTTGCAAATCAGGCGAAGCGGTCAACGCATTAGCAGCAGCTTGATTAACGGTTACTGTTTTGGTAATGCCGCCTCCTGTAAAAGTTAAGGTTCCAGATCTGGCTGCACCGTTATTGGTCGTGTAATTGGCAGAAATGGCTGCGCTGTTATTACCTGAAGTTGGATTGGTAGTTAACCAAAGGGCATTAGACGATACAGTCCAGCTGACATTAGCAGTAAGCGTAATGGAAAAACTGCCAGCAACATTACTCACTGCCTGTATGGTTGGTGTAATGTCCAATACATTAGCTGCTGCCTGATTTACCGTTACTGTTTTGGTGATACCGCCGCCGGTAAAGGTCAATACACCGGTACGAGCAATGCCGGTATTGGCAATGTATTTTGCACTAATTGTACCATTGTTACTTCCCGTCGAAGTACTTGTGGTAAGCCAAACTGCATTGGATGAAATAGTCCAATTGACATTTGAGGCAATGGAAATTGAAAAACTGCCTTCGGTATTTGGTGCTGCTTGGGTATTTGGAGTTACTTCTAAGGTACTAACTGCAGTCTGGTTTACGGTGAGTGTTTTGGTAATCCCCCCGCCCGTAAAGGTCAATATTCCGCTTCTGGCTGCTCCGGTATTTGCAGCATAGCTCACCAAAGGACTGGCATTGTTGCTTCCTGAAGTTTGGTTGATGGTCAACCAGACCGCATTCGAATTTACAGTCCAATTGACATTTGAGGTCAAGGTAACCGTAAAACTACCCGCTGTATTGGGAACTACTTGGAGATCAGGTGAAATGGTTAAAGCATTAGCAGCAGCTTGGTTGACGGTCACGGTTTTGGTGATGCCTCCGCCAGTAAAGGTTAAAATGCCGGTTCTGGCAGTTCCCGTATTGGCGGTATAACTTACCAAAGGACTGGCATTGTTGCTGCCAGAGGTTTGATTGTTTGTTAACCACACTGCATTTGAACTCACCGTCCAGCTCACAGTGGAAGTCAAAACAACCGTAAAACTACCAGCAGTATTTGGAACAGCTTGTACTTCAGGAGTAACGACTAGCGCATTTGCAGCTTCTTGATTAACGGTAACCGTTTTAGAAATACCGCCTCCGGTAAAGGTTAACACCCCAGTTCTGACTCCGCCTGGATTGGTTGAATAACTTCCGGTGACCGTGCCGTTGTTACTTCCCGTTGTTGGGGTGGCCGAAAGCCAAACTGCATTTGAAGTAACTGACCAATTGATATTCGAGGTTAGGGTAATCGAAAAACTCCCCGCCGTATTACCAGCTATTTGTATTGTTGGAGATACCGACATTGCATTCACTGCCGACTGATTGACAGTTACAGTTCTGGTAATGCCCCCGCCGGTAAAGGTCAAAATTCCCGATCTAGCGTCGCCAGCATTAGTGGAATAACTGGCTAAAATTGTTGCATTGTTGCTGCCTGAGGATGAATTCACCGTTAACCAAGCGGCATTAGAAGTGATTTGCCAACTGGTATTTGAGGTGACCGTAATTGAGAAGCTTCCCGCTGTATTTGGTGCGGCTTGCGTTTCAGGTGAAACGATCAAGATAGAGGCATTGGCAGCATCTTGATTGACGGTTACTGTTTTGGTTATACCTCCACCTGAAAAAGTTAAAACCCCTGTTCTGGCCACACCAGTATTGGCCGAGTAATTAGCATTAACCAATCCATTGCTACTCCCTGAAGCTGTGTTTACAGTCAGCCAGACAGCATTTGAACTTACCGTCCAGTTTGCATTTGAAACAACGGTTATTGAAAAGCTTCCCGCAGTATTTGGCGCAGTTTGTACTTCTGGCGAAACCGTTAAAGTGGACGCTGATACAGCATCTTGGTTAACCGTCACCGTTTTTGTAATTCCGCCGCCTGCAAATGTCAGTACGCCTGATCTGGCAACACCGGTATTGGCATCATAACTTGCGGTAATGGTGCCATCATTGGCTCCAGCAGTAGAATTGGTAGTCAACCATGTGGCATTAGATGTTATGGTCCAACTTACATTGGCAAAAACAGCGATACCAAAACTGCCAGCGGTATTGAGTGCAGGTTGCACGGTTGGAGTAACGACCAAGGAAGAAACAGCGGATTGATTGACAGTTACAGTTTTCGTAATCCCTCCTCCTGAAATAGTCAAAATACCAGTTCTTGCTACACCGGTATTGGCCGTATAATTGGTGGTGACGCTGGCGTTATTGCTTCCTGAGGAAACATTTGTAGTTAACCAAGTAGCATTCGAAGTGATTGTCCAGCTTACGTTGGAAGTCAAGGCAAAAACAAAACCTCCAGCAGTATTACTCACGGATTGTAGATCTGGAGATACATTAAGCGTGCTCGCTGCTGCCTGAGTTACTATTACCGTTTTCGTGATTCCACCGCCGGTGATGGTAATGACTCCCGATCTTGCAGCGCCTGGATTTGCGGTATAATTCGCATTGATGTTGCCATTGTTGCTTCCTGAAGTGAAATTAGTAGTTAACCAACCAGCATTGGATGTAATGGCCCAACTCACATTTGAAGTCAATACAAGAGGAAGGCTCCCTGAGGTATTGGGCGCCGAGGCGGTTTCTGGTGATACTGAAAGTACATTGCCATTATTGGCGGGCTGGATGATAGAAATCGTTTGTATCGCATTTTCACCTGCTATGGTTACCGTTGCCCCTCTACTATTGGCGCTGCTATTCGCATCAGCGGTGATGACCAATGAAGCCGCACCTTTTCCGCTGGCCAGCGAGAGATTTACCCAGCTGGCATTATCACTTACTGCCCAAAACAAATCAGTGGGGGTTGTAGTGATGTTCACTGTTGCATTTCCACCAGCATTGCTCAAATTGAGGGTATTGGTGCTCACGGTAATCGCTGCATCGGCTACGGTATTTAAACAGGTTTGCGCCGCTACCCTATTGCGAATTAAATTCCCTGGTTGAGTACCAAATCCGTTGTTAAAATTGATGCCGTAACTGGTCAAATGGCAATAACTCATAATAGTTCCGCCATTCACGGGCGCTGGCCCAGGCGCGCAGCCTCCTTCGGTGGTATAGCAATTATCTAGTGCGCCACCTGTCCAGTTACAGTTTTGGGTATGGGGAGAACCTAATGTATGACCCATTTCATGCGTCACCACTTCAATTGTCCAAGAGTAAGTGGGAAGTTGACTAAATGTGGTGTTGATAGCTGATACAGCAAAAGGACCAGCGTAAGAGTTGTTGCCCGCTGAAAAAAATGGCGTTACACAAACCATATCCAACCAAGCAATACCGCCGCCCAAAGAGCGGGTAGATAAAAGATGGGCAACATTTGCGCCATTCGGCACACCAGCCCTCATCTGATTTCCAAATTCGGTCAACGCGTCTAGAGTGTTCGTCTTTGAGGCATAAGGATCGGTAGAAGTCCAGTATTTTACGCTTTTGATTCGCGTTACGATGCTTTCATTTCTATACATCGCGTGTACCAAATTGAACATCGAGGTGACGTAGTTCAAAAGGGCTTGCGGGTTGGATCCCAATTTGACGTACATGTCAAAATCACATTCAAAATGAATATTGACCACTTTATTCACTGCCCCCAGCGGAGCTACGGTTTGGTTTGGGTTGGTCTTAGCCATTTCTTTGGCTAAAGCTGGAGTTATAACATCCTGTGTTGCGCAGGTAAAATCACCTAAGCCGTCTAAAACACCATTGGGGGTCTCTTCCTCTAAGGTGTAAAGACCGCCAATAGATTTGTTTTTTTGACCAATAACATACGCTTTGTTCTCTGAGAGGATATTCCCAGTAACCTGATCTTTGAAACAGGAAATCGCCACCAAGCTATTGGGATCACCAGCTACTTTCCCTTGGTAAAAAACGCCCATTTCAAGCGGTTTGGCAAGATCCTTGCCAGCTTCAAACATTTTAAATTCGCTATCCGCTAATTGGACTTTGTGCAGTTCCAAAACCATTTCACCAGTAGAACGCGGGAGGCTCATTCTAATTGAAGCTGGCCTTTTTTGTACCAAATCTGCTAGCGCTTGGTCGGCCAAATTAAATTTCGCAACTGATTTGAGCCGCTGATTTGACGGTGAAGATAAATTTGTTGGCGATTCAGCTTTACCAAATAGGTTGTAATCTTCCATTTTTTGGCCATAAAGACCAATTGATTTGACTCCCCCTAAAGTTAGGAGTACCAATAGCATCAACTTTTTCATAGTGCGTTCTATTATTCTTAATGAGGATAAGCATCAGAAAAAACGTAACTCTTTTAAATGCAAGCACTTAAAAAATAATGTCAGAACGCCTTGTAAAAGTGAATAGGGGGATGCTAAGAGTGTGTTTGGATTTTTTATTCGCGCTGCAAATGACCAAAATTCGCCCCAGCTTCGTTACGAAAATACTCATGTAGCGCTGCTATACTCCGTTTTTCGTGCCTCGCTGGTACAAATTTTGCCTCATTTTCGCTTGCGAACTAAAAATCCAAACACACTCTAAAAAAGTTGGAATACAGAGGGGGTTAAAAAATGGTAGCATGATGGGGGACAATATCTTGCTACCCGGTCGTATGTTAATGTCAATTGTTCAACATTTGGGTCATCAGTTTTTTATTTGATTGGGTCATTGGAAAATTGATGCCGTATGGGTTGCCCCGACAAATCAAATTCTGGAATTTGAGTATTGTCAATGCTCAATCGGGCATTGTAATCGATTCTCCCCTGCAAATCAAAAAGCTCGAGATTACCCGTGGGGAATTCTGAATGTAAACTTGTTTTTACTTTTGAACAAACCATGTTTGCAACGAAATATGGCCAGGTCAAATTTCGGTAAAAAGGGTTAGCCCAATTGTTCCCGCTTTTTTGATTGGCTAAAACAGAAGGATTACCCTTGGGTAACGGCTTTGAGGCGATAATATTTAAAGAATAATCCTCAACCTCTCTAAATCCCGTAACCGAATTAGGGGAGTTTATGCCGCCCCGATTCATCGCTATCCGCATACGCGTGGTTCCTGAACTGATTTTATCGGGTATAATCAGATTTCCAGAAACTGCTTGATTGTCTTTCCCTACCAACTGCAAAACCATTTCTCCTGGATCTAGAAAATCATGATCCCGATTTAGATCAACCCAAATATTCCAGACCAAATTCCGAGTAATTTGATCGCTGGTTCCTGGGGTCAGTTTTATCTTTGTGGCAACATCGGTTTTGATATTGGTTAAGCTTTTTTCAAAGTTAGAATATCCATGATTGTTGTTGGAGGTGTTGTTAATTCCCCCCACTTGAACACGGTCAATCCATTCCGTTGAGGATTGGCCATAGCTTGGTAAATAAAGGTCGGTACAGCCCCCAGTTTTTATAAGTTCTACTGATGTCCAGGCAGTACTATCCTTTGCATCCAAACAAATCCGTTGGATCTGATATTCATAGTTTGTACAAGGAGTAAGCTCCGTAATCGTTATGGCGTTTGAAGTATAATCGCTCACAGTTGTCCAATTCGCAGATCCCTCCTGACGGTAACGAAAATGAAAAGGCGTATCATTTCCTTGGTAATTCCAAACTAGACTAAAATAGGTATACCCTGTATCTTTTGTCGAGACAATCGGTAAAACACAGGTCTTCAATCCATTACAAGCTAAAAAATAGTTGCGAACATGATTTAGATAATAGTCCATCAGGGCGAATTGAACCGGAGTGAACTGTTTATTACTTCCACTAGACGAACAAGACATCATATTTTGTTGATCTAATGCATGCAAGCTTCTCTTTGTATCTTTATAAGTGATTGAATCTTTACTATTTACCCCAACAAAACTCCTCTTGCAATAAGCGTCGATAAGGTTTGAAGCCGGTAAAGCTTCACAAAGATGACCTTTACTGTGATTTCGGACAAGTTCATCTGAAATGGGACAAGATTCCTCGCTATGGGTATCAAGCAATCCAAAAAAATGCCCCATTTCATGTGAAAAAGCTGGTTTATTGGCTTGATTATTGGTGATTATAATGATGTCTGGTCCGCCCGGTAAATAGGAATAACCCGGGAAAATACCATCATCGATGGAATGGACAAAATAAACATTTATGGTATTGGGGATATAATGCGCACTGATAAGCTCTGATTCTAAAGAAGAATGGTATTCAAAAAGATCGGTAGATGAAATAGAGATTGGGGGAGCACAAATTGAAAATTGAACATTCAAGCCAGCAAAATTGGCATTCAAAGTATGAATAGCCTCTTGCAATTCAGCAGGTGAAATCCCTCCGCTATTGTTATTTCGATTAACAACATAAGCTTGGATCGGTAGAAGCAATGGTTGTTTAGGAACTGATACTGTACGACTAAAAAACTGTTGGACATGGCGTTCAATAGCCGGACGATTTTTTGCTAATTGGGCTAAAATCTGATTAGATACAACCGTTCCGCATCCATTTTTTTGTCCAAAAAGTGGCACAGCAACAAAAAATAACCAACAGCACCAAATGGCATGGCAGTGTTTGATTTCTTTCCTCGTTAATCTGTTAATTAGCGTCCTCATAATCGGAAGTGTACGCAATAGAGTTAAATTAGTTCCAGCTATCTGTAGATTTTCTTATATTTTTATTGCCCTAAATTATTGATTTTAATCACTTTACTCTTTTAAATGTATTGATATTCTATGCTTTACATTTAGATGATTTTATTTATACTTGAGCTTTTTTAAATTTCCCGAGTCTTTGAAGTAGACGAGTGATAAAATAGCTTATCTTATCGCTAAAATGGCATATGAAGTGGTCGTTGAAAATAGTTCGAATTTCAGGGATTGATGTTTTTCTGCACTGGACTTTCCTCGTCCTCTTGGCTTTTGTATTGATTAGTAGCTTTTCAGGGGGGATTCAAGCTATGCATCTTGAAGGTTTTTGGTTCATCTTGTTGCTTTTCGTTTTTGTATTGCTTCATGAATTTGGTCATGCGCTGGTTGGTCAACACTACGGCGTAAAAACTTCAAACATCACTCTTCTTCCCATTGGCGGAGTGGCCAATATGGAACGAATGCCTGAAAAACCATGGCAAGAATTTGCTATTGCCGTAGCTGGCCCCTTGGTGAATTTGTTTTTGGCTTTAATTTTCTTAATCTACCTAGCGCTATCGCATCAATTAACCGATTTTAGTCTGCTGGACGGACCAGATCTGGCGCGAAGCCTAAGTTATAATCTTTTTAAAATCAATTTGATCTTGTTTGGTTTCAATTTGGTTCCTGCTTTCCCGATGGATGGTGGGCGCGTGCTCCGGGCCTTGCTCGAACTCAAATTTCCTCGTCACAAAGCCACCAATATTGCCGCTCGGATTGGTCAATTATTGGCGATGGCATTTATTCTATATGGCCTGTTCAACAATATTTGGTTCGTATTTATCGGAATTTTCATCTATTTGGGCGCAGGTGCTGAAGCCAATTATGAAGCCAATCGCTCCGTTCTAGTCCATTATACCGTGAAAGATGTTGTGATGCACCAATTTTCATTGCTCCAAAGCAATGACTCTATCGATAAAGCCGTAAAGCTGCTGCTGGATGGTTCAGAAAAAGAATTTTTGGTGCACGAGAATGGAGTTATTACTGGGACAATAAACCGTGAAAATCTTATTGAGGGATTGGGTCACTTGGGGAAAGAAGCACTGCTCCATGAAATTATGAATCGAAACGTCATAAAATTAAAACCAGAGATGCCATTAGATGAGGCTTATGAGCTTTTTAGCGAAAATCAAGTAGAAATATGCCCTGTATTAAATGGCGATGAACTGGTTGGCGTACTTAATCGCGAAAACATCATGGAGGTTTTGCTGATCGCCAATACTACTGGACAAAATATAAAGCGGGACAACAAATAGCTTTGCCGTCCCGCTTTTCTGAATATCAAAAATAGGCGCTCGTTTATGATCTAACGTACATTACCTCTTTTACTGCCTTGATGATTTTTGTCGGATTCGGCAAGTAGGCATCCACCAATGTAGGCGCATAAGGCAAATTGGTATCTGCTGAATTGACCCGTACCACTGGCGCATCCAAATAATCAAATGCATGACGTTGAATGGCATAAGCTACCTCAGCTGAGATACCTGCCAATGGCCAAGATTCATCCACTACCACCAAGCGATTGGTTTTTTTCACCGAATTGATGATCGTTTGGTAATCAATCGGACGTATGGTACGCAAATCGATTACCTCTGCAGATATACCTTCTTTCGCCAACTCTTGTGCAGCCTCCAAACAAGTCAACACCATTTTATTGAAAGAAACCAAGGTAACATCGGTTCCTTCCTGACGCACAGCAGCAACACCAATCGGAGTAAGGTACTCTTCCTCTGGCACAATGCCTTTGTGGCCATACAGCATCTCCGCCTCCATGATACATACCGGATTCTCATCCCGAATGGCTGATTTGAGTAAGCCTTTTGCATCCGCAGGATCAATACAGGAGATCACCTTCAAACCAGGAACGTTTGCCATCCAGCTCTCAAAAGTCTGCGAGTGTTGTTGTGCCAATTGACCAGCCGAACCTGAAGGGCCACGGAATACAATCGGACACTTAAACTGTCCTGCCGATTGAGAAAGGGTTTTGGCTGCATTGTTCACAATTTGGTCAAAAGCCAAAATGGCAAAGTTCCAAGTCATAAATTCAACTATCGGTCGCAAACCATTCATTGCTGCGCCAACGCCAATACCTGTAAACCCAAGTTCAGCGATTGGCGTATCAATCACTCTTTTTGCGCCAAACTCTTCAAGCATGCCTTTACTTACTTTGTAGGCGCCATCATACTCAGCTACTTCTTCCCCCATGAGGAAAACCGTTTCATCCCGACGCATTTCTTCAATCATCGCTTCCCGAAGGGCGTCGCGGAGGGCAAGTTCTCTAGCCATATTTCGCATTTTGTGTTTTCAAAAAATGTTTGGCGGTAAATAAAAAGTCGTTATTGAACGATGACTTTTGCACGCGCCGAGTGCAAAAATAGAAAAATTGATTATTCCGCCAATCCTTAATGTTGCTGACGATAACATTTCCCAGTTTAAGGGTGTATTTTTTTAACCCAGTTCTGTTTATTTCGTAAAAAATCCAGGTTTAATCCTTACACTTGATACATTTGGAAAAATAGTCGAAGCTAATTTCCGAGAAATATTCGACAAATACCCAACGGTATAATAATCCCTTAGGCTTTTACGTTTCATCACCATCAAATTAAAACGACTTAAAGAAATGAAAATTCGGAACGCATCCAGCAAATCATTGGCTTTTGTTATTCTTGTACTCCTTTGTGGGTCAGTTTTCTCTTGCAACCGGGGTTATGGTTGTCCTACGAATTTCTCCTTGGAAGATGTTTTCAACGTTGCTGTGCAGGTTGTTGTATCTGTTTTTAGCTAGTACTTAAGCTAAGTAATACCCAAGGCTGATCCGTTCAAACCATTGTAGATCTTTCATGCTGGCAAAAATTATTTGCCCAGCTTTAAGGATTTCGGGGGGTTAAACCTTACAGTGGTTTGATTGGATCAAGAAACGATTTACCTTCAAGGAACTTAGAGAACAGGACACCCATGACCGATGGTACTGAAAATGAATTATTTGTAACACAAGATGGGTCTTTTTCCTTTATCGCCCATCGCTTTGGAGTTACTTATCATTCCAAATATGGAGCTGTTACTGAATCACGGCACGTTTTTATCCAAGCCGGTTTGTATCCTCTTATTGCCACCCATTCCTCTCTTAATGTTCTAGAAATCGGCTTTGGAACAGGCTTAAATGCCTTGATGACCTTACAAGAGGCCAACACCCGTAAATTTCCAATAAATTATGAGTGTTTTGAGGCATTTCCGATTGATACGGCTACAGCTGATGCCTTGAATTATGCCGAATGCTTAGGGGATCTTTCCTTAGACGCTCCTTTTCACACTATGCATGAGCAGGCCTGGAACACCCAAGCAGATTACTCGCCTTTTTTTACTTTGAACAAGCGATTGGAAAAATTTGAGATAATTGATGCCGTTGATCAATTTGACCTTATTTATTTCGATGCTTTTGCGCCAACAAGTCAACCTGAACTATGGGAAATCCCTTTACTGCAACTGATGTACAATGCGCTTAGACCAGGGGGCTTCTTTGTGACCTACTGCGCCAAAGGCGCTGTGAAAAGAAATTTGAAAACATTGGGATTTACGGTAGAATCTTTGCAAGGCCCTCCAGGGAAACGTGAAATGACCCGAGCGATCAAATAAGCCATTCAAAAGGAAAGCCAGAAAATGTAACATTTTCTGGCTTTCCTTTTGAAAAATTATGCTTCTTTCCTCTTCCGACCCCGTTTTTTAGGTACATCGGTAATGACAACATCTGAAATATCAATATCGTCTTCGGTAAGTTTACGGCCATTCGGCAAAGCTTTTACGGTGTTGATTTTCCCATCGTCGCCATACAACTTTCTTGACATTTTGTTATAAGCTAGTGCCGCTTCTTCTGCTGTGGCAAACATACCGATATGAACCGATTTGCGATTTACGGAAATCACTGCCCTAAATCGACTATTTTCTTTGTATACCCCTGTATAGCCAGCTTTGCTACTGGTTTTTCTTTTGCGACTGGCAACGGAACGAGAGCGGTAGATTAGATTCTCCAAACGACAATCAAGCTTATTGCCATTTTTAGCACCTACCAAATTTTTATCGCTGGCTTTTGTAGTGATTAGAAATTTTTCCGCAACCAGCTTGTGTAAGTAGATCGTTTCCGTTTTAAACCCGCCATCGGCTTTTTTCCAGGTTTTTTGAAAAACAGCACAACCACTAGAATGTCTTCGTAAGTTGTTAATGAAATCAACTTTGACCAAATAAGAATCTGTAGTTAAAAACTCATAAACTTTGTCGTCAAGAAGAACAGATTCGTCTGCGTTTTTCAGTTTAACTTTGTACAACACGCTCAGAGAGTTTTGGTTAAAAATATGGGTTAAGGGTAACTTGTAGATGATTCAGAAAATGTTTAACCAGGTAGAATGCGTTCAGGGAATAAGAACTTAAGGGTTGATCTTTTTTGGTATTTAATTTTACCTAAGAGTTTATTTGGATTTTTAGTTCGCAGGCGTAGTGAGTCAAAATTTGCACCAACGAGGCGTGAAAAACGGAGTGTAGCAGCGCTACATGAGTATTTTCACAACGAAGTTGGGGTGGATTTTGGCCATTTGCAGCTCGAATAAAAAATTCAAATACACTCTAACTCTAAAAAACATATCGCCCTAAAGCAATCGAAGCAGAATTGTACGGTATTGTTATTTTTACGAAGCCCAAGTTAAGATATTTTGAACATTTGCAGATAATATTTCAACAGTATTTTTTCCATAATTAATACAAAATGGTATGTTTTTTTAAAAAATCTACATTATTCATTCTTTTTGCGATCTTCCTCAACGGCCTAATGGTAGTTTTGCTTTCAATAATTCGCATTAATCATCATTTTTTATGAAGACTGACCAACAATTCATTCGCCGGACTTTTCAACTTGCTCGACTTGGCGAGGGGCAAACTTCTCCCAATCCTATGGTAGGCGCAGTGTTGGTACATCAAAATCGTATCATTGGCGAAGGGTATCACCAGCGTTATGGTGGCGCTCATGCCGAAGTCAATGCAATTGCCAGTGTAATCCAGACCGATCAGCAGTATATCCCCTACTCTACTTTGTATGTATCCTTGGAGCCTTGTTGTATTTTTGGAAAAACGCCGCCTTGCACCAATCTAATTATTGAAAAACGTATCCCCAAGGTTGTCTTGTCGTGCCTGGATCAAACTCCTGAAGTAAGCGGCATGGGTATTCAAATTTTGAGAGCCGCAGGCGTTGAAGTCGTCACCGGCGTTCTTGAGGACGAAGGCAAGCTACTTGCTGCGCCAAGAAATATTTTTGTTCAAAAAAAACGGCCTTATATTGTCTTGAAAATGGCCGTTACACCCAATGGTTTTTTTGCACCCGATCCGCCAGCTCCATTTTGGATAACCCACGACTTGACAAAACGATTGGTACATCGCTGGCGGGCGGAAGCAGATGCTATTTTGGTGGGCGCCACCACAGCACAAGTCGACAATCCAGAGCTTACCAATCGACTTTATTCGGGCAAATCGCCGCTTCGGGTTGTTTTAGATCATCGTTCCCAACTCTCGCCCGAGCTTTATTTATTTTCAGACGGAATGCCAACTTTGGCCGTTGTCAATCATTTGCCCACTGAGCAAAAGCACGCTGCGGTTAGCTATTTTGAACACCAAGGAACAGCTTCAAGTGTTTTACCCGAACTATTGACTCATTTGTATCAACTCAAAAAATCCATCCTCTTGGTTGAAGGGGGCGCTACGGTTTTGAATGAATTTATTCGACAAGGTTTGTGGGATGAAGCCCGGGTAATAACCGGTCAAGGCTGGCTTACCGATGGCATCTCCGCCCCAATCCTTCCCGTTGCTCCAGAAGCCGCTATTTCGCTTGGATCTGATCAATTGCGGGTTTTTCGAAACCCCGCCAATCGTTAAACAATGTTTAAAGTTCCGTTTTTTGTTGATAATAAAGCCAACAATGTTGTTTTTTTGTAGATGCAACGCACTGAAATACTTTCTAGCAAGCATTGAACCTAATTCAATCATGAAATATATCAGCAATGAGTAAATACAGCTTGGCGGCTTTCCTGATGCTGGTCATGAGCATACATACAACAGAAACTGCTTTTTCCCAGAAATCGTCTTTTATTCCCAAAGGCATTCCAAGTATAAAGCCAACTCCCAAGGCTGAACCCGCAGTAATCAAATGGTACAGCTGGCAAGAAGCCATGGATCTGGAAAAAAAAGAAAAGAAAAAGTTGTTCATCGACATTTTCATCCCCAATTGTTCTTGGTGCAAACGGCTTGATAACGAAACGTTTAAAGATCCTTTTGTAATCAAGTACATCAACGAGAACTTCTATCCGGTCAAATTGGATGCCAAGCAGAACATGGATTTGCAGTACAAAAACCACAAGTACGAATATATCCGTACACCAAATGGCGGCTACCATGAATTGGCTGTTGAATTCATGCAAGAAGACATCACCTTTCCATCGATGGTTTTTTTGGATGAAAACCTCAACTTGATTCAAACGATCGGTAAATTCCTCGATAATGAAGAGTTGTTACCCATTGCTACCTATTTTGGATCTGATGCCCATAAAGATACACCCTGGTCGGCTTATCAAAGGGAGTTTAAATACCCTGATGGGTTTAAGTGAGAAAAGTTCTAGCTAACAAAAAAAGGGAAAGCAATCGAATTGAATGCTTTCCCCTTTTTTTGTTTATCCGATACCCTTTAAGAGTGTGTTTGGATTTTTAGTTCGCAGGCGAAAATGTGACAAAATTTGCACCAACGAGGCGCGAAAAACGGAGTGTAGCAGCGCTACATGAGTATTTTCGCAACGAAGTTGGGGTAAATTTTGTCACATTTTCGCCTGCGAACTAAAAATCCAAACACACTCTAAAGTACTTGATGGTTAAAAGGTTGAATCACCATTTCGGAAACAACACCAGAACTGGGTTGTTGGCACAAAAACCAAATCGACCGGGCTGCTTCTTTAGCCAGGATAAATTTGTCTTTTTGCACGCGCAAATCGATGTTGTCCCAAAATGGGGTATCAACTCCGCCCATGTAAATATTGGTTATCCGGATGTCGGTGCGTTTCAACTCCTCCCTTACCGATTTCAGCATACCATTTAACCCATATTTGGAGGCACTGTATGCGGCAGAACCCGCCATTGGGGATTTCCCGAGTACGCCAGGTAAGTTAATGATCAGTCCTTTTTTGGCGGTCTTCATCGGAGGCAAAAACTGCTTGAGCAAATAAAACGTACCTTTTAGATTGACATTAATGGTGTGGTCAAAATCTTCATAGCTCAGATCCTCCAAGCTTTTGATAATCCCAACCCCAGCTGTGTTGATGAGTACATCCAACTGGGGAACCAGCGCATGGACTTTTTGCGCTACTGCTTCTACTTGTTGCGGATCGGTAATGTCCATCGCAAAACATTGGCTATGGGGAACACCAACCTGATCAGCAAGCTCAAGGAGAGATTGCAGGTTTCGGCTAGTCAAAAAAAGATTGGCCTGACTCCCGCGCAACAATCGAACAGTTTCAGCGCCGATGCCTCCGGTGGCGCCAACCACCAGCACATTTTTATTGGTCAATACTTCCATTTTGAGCTCTTGTGATAATGAAAACAGCCAAGGTAACGTTGAAGCATTAAAATAGTTTAGAATTCATGATCCAACCAAACGCATCTTCATTTCAACTTTTTTCACGTTTCATCAATTGGTCCAATATTTCTTTCGCATTATTACTCATAGGTGTTATGGGCTGTCAGAACGGCGCAAAAAATGGGAATAACCCCAACCATTGCAAGTATGGTGAACCGGTAGCCATTTTTGACGACAAGATCCCAGGCATTTCAAAACATACCTTTATTTCCAAGGGGCAGACTGGTGAAGAAACGGTAAAATTTGATTCCGGAAAGGAACTTACCTTAATCCAAAGTGGCTGTAACGACATTCGGCAAGAACTCCAATTTAATCTCCCAGGGATAGACTTCCCTGACGATCCCGATTTTTGGATTCAGAAAGCGATCATGGAATTGACTGCTCTTTCGCAGCTGAACAAAAAATTGGCAGCTTTTTCGATGTGGGCCTCCATGATACAATCGCAAAAAAGTGATATCCATCTGGCAGAAAGTTTTGCCCTTTCCAATGGGTTCTATGTACAGATAGATCGAATCCCTAGTTCTGACCATTTTTTGCTGATCATTGTCTTGAGCGATCACCCAGATTGAGATTTTTTATATCCTTTCTAAAAAAAAGATTACTTGCCTGACTATCAGGCCTTTCCTACTTTTAGACCTCAAGTATACCATAGAATTATAATTGTATCCATTTGAAAAACAAGTCATTAACCAAAAAAATGATACCTTTCATCAAATGATGATCTGACAAATTTACACCTCGAAAATTTGATTGGCTGGCCTGTATTAGGTACTTTTGAAGCGTAATTATTTCCAACACGAGAAAGCGAACTTAGATGGGTCTCCGATCATCAATTTCAATCATGCACTGCCGTTCTACTTGCCCTTTTGCAGGATGCATTGCGCTTTCCACAATTCGAAAACAAGGTTAGGATTACAAGATTAACGACGATCAATGGCTTGGTCTCCCCGTTGGGAAGCCTGTCGCCACTGCAAAAATATTTTTTAGTATCAGTAAGTTAGATTTGACTCCGTTGAACGCAGGTTCGCGGAGTTTTTTTTTAGTACGTCTTGATCAGTTGTTTGTCATAAAAAATCAATTTTTTGACCAAAAAACACGGTCAAAGCCAGCCGATAAACAATGAAGATTTAATTTCTGTTTGTACTTGTCTATATTTGCGGCGTTTTATTACTTAAACAACCACCTTCAACATGAATTACGATGTCATTGTAATAGGTAGCGGTCCCGGTGGCTATGTAGCAGCCATTCGCGCTTCTCAATTGGGTTTGAAAGTTGCCGTCATTGAACGGGAATCCCTAGGCGGTATCTGCTTGAACTGGGGCTGTATCCCTACTAAAGCGTTGCTAAAAAGTGCTCAAGTTTTTGAATACATCAATCATGCTGAGGATTATGGCATCAAGGTAGCTTCTGCCAAACCTGATTTTGATGCTATGGTCAAACGTAGCCGAGAAGTTGCCGACGGCATGAGCAAAGGCGTCAATTTCTTGATGCGTAAAAATAAGATCACCGTTATTATGGGCAACGCCAAACTGACTGCTGATCGCAAGGTTGAAGTGACGGATGCTCAAGGCGCCAAAACAATATACGAAGCCAAACATACCATAATTGCTACTGGCGGAAGAGCTAAGGCACTTCCCAATGTTCCCATTGATGGCGAAAAAGTGATTGAGTACCGCAAAGCGATGAGCCTTGATAAACAACCAAAATCAATGGTTGTCATTGGCGCCGGCGCGATTGGGGTTGAATTTGCTTATTTCTACAGTGCGATTGGTACGGAAATTACCGTGGTAGAGTTTTTTGAGCAAGGTTTATTGCCCAGAGAAGATCCTGATGTATCAAAGGAATTGTCCAAGATTTATGCCAAAAAAGGCATCAATGTATTGGCCAATACTGCGGTTGAAAGTGTTGACATCAAAGGCAAAGGTTGTACTGTACTGGTGAAAGACCGCAAAACTGGAGCAACCAAAGAAATTAAGTGCGATATCGTATTGTCGGCAGCTGGTGTAATGCCTAACACCGAAAACATCGGTTTGGAAGAAGCAGGGATCAAAGTTGAACGCGGCATCATTCAAGTGGATGACATGTACCGCACCAATATACCAGGTATCTATGCAATTGGCGACGTTACGCCTGGGCCTGCCCTCGCTCACGTAGCCAGTGCGGAAGGCATTGTTTGTATTGAAAACATTGCCGGACAACATCCGCATGCAATTGATTATGGCAACATTCCTTCTTGTACTTATTGTGTACCTGAAGTGGCTTCAGTAGGTCTGACCGAACAAGCTGCCAAAGATGCAGGCTACGAGATCAAAGTGGGTAAATTTCCTTTTTCTGCTTCTGGTAAGGCCAGTGCATCAGGCGATAAAAGCGGGTTTGTAAAACTTATTTTTGATGCCAAATACGGCGAGTTACTGGGTGCGCACATGATTGGGCAAAACGTAACGGAAATGATTGCGGAAATCATTGTGGCCCGTAAATTGGAAACAACCGGACATGAAATCATCAAATCCATCCACCCGCACCCAACTATGAGCGAAGCCATCATGGAAGCGGCTGCAGCGGCGTATGGCGAAGTGATTCACCTATAATAGGGGGATTTTGCATTAAGCAGGTTGACCCGGAGGATTGATTTTCTTCGGGTCAATTTTATTAAACGATTAGTTGAAAGTGCGCAACTTTTGAAAAACGCGTTCGATAAAACGCTTCTCTTCGGTAATAATCCTAGCTGTTCCAACTAACTCCTCTTTAGTATCTGGCGATTTTCCAGTTGACGTGATCAAACCATTGGGGAAATCAATTTCTACAGGAACTACCAATTTATCACCTTCGCTACGGGTTACCCTTGATTTCCACAAAACTTCGCCTTGAATGGTGCCAAATTCTTGAAAGGGTAAGTTTTCTAATTTGACAATCACTTTTTGATGCGCCTTTACTTTACCCGACCCAATAAAGGGGATATTCATTTTACCCACCATTTTTTGGCCAGTTGAAGGAATGACGGCAATTAATTCATCGCCTTCTTTGACAAAAAGGCCTTCTCCCACGTTATTGCCAACGATTTGAACCGTGCCGCTCCCTGGCGAGATCAGCAAATTGTTTTTCTTCCAAGTTTCTAAGCGCGCCCGTAAGCGAAAAAAATTGTCTTTCAACTCATTAGCTGCCTCTTTTTCATTGCGTACTGCACCGCTTTCTGTAGCGGCAATCCGAGCCCGCATGGTAGTGATTTCTGATTGTCGAGCTTTGATGACCGCTTCTTGGGCTAAAAGGTCGTTTTTTAGATCACCAAGACGGTTTCGGGCTTTGTTGGCTTCTGTTTGTGGTGTTTGGCCAGTTTGTACCAAATGTTCGGCGTTTCGCATATCTAGCTGGGCATCTTCAATCTGTTTGTATAGCGTAGATGTTACCTGTTGTTGTAATGAAATGATACGCTCGGTACTGCTGATTTGTTTTCGCAAATTACCTGGTTCAGAAGCTCCGTAACCGCCTGATTTCGATTGTAGATACAAGCTTTTACTGTCCAAAAATTTAAAAAGGTCTTCCTGAAGATCTCCGATGGGCAAGTCTCGACTGGGTTCGAAAGCAAGTAGCGTACTATCGTCCACTTTTTTTAAGGAAAGAATCTTGTCTTCTAGCGATAAGACCTCGTTGTAGTCGGCATTGTTACGAAAAATGATCAACACTTCATTTTCCTTTACCGAACGGTTGTTTTTGACCAATACCTTTTGAATATAATTGCCCTGCTGAGCGATAAGGCGGTATGGCGGATTTTTAAACGAGATGCGAATGTTCTCGTCCACCACTTCTGGTGATTTGATCCAATAACTCATCCAAGCCAAAATAACAAAAAGGACTAAGGCCAACAAGGTGCCTCTGCGCACCAGCCAGGGCGGAGGGGTACCCAGAATTTCCTGCACCTCCTCACTCCGAATTTCAATGTCCTCGATTTCTTCTTGTCTTATTTTGGCCATTGTTTTATGGATCTATGCGCCCAGTTCCAATTGATTGCGTACCAACTGATAATAAGCTCCGCGGGCATAAGTAAGTTCTTCATGGGTGCCTTGTTCCACGATTTCACCGTCTTCTAATACAATAATGTTATCGGCGTTCATCACTGTGCTCAGTCGGTGAGCAACGATGATGATGGTTTTTTTGCGAAAATACTCGCTGAGGTTTTCCATGATCACCATTTCATTGAAGGCATCCAGCGCAGTAGTAGCTTCGTCAAAAAAGATGTAGTCGGGGTTTTTATACACGGCTCGTGCGATGAGCAGACGCTGTTTTTGCCCTTGACTCAACCCTAATCCTTCCTGTCCAATGCGTGAGTTGTAGCCCATTGGCAAGGATTCGATAAAGGATTGAATGTTGGCGACTTTCACCGCGCGCAACAGTTTTTCTTTGTCGACGATCTCTTCGCCTAAGGCTATGTTGCGAGCTATGGAATCATTGAAAATGTAGCCGTCTTGCATCACAACGCCGCATTTGTTACGCCACAAGCGGTTGCTGATATTGGACATAAGAATATCGCCTACCCGAATATTGCCTTCGGTGGGCGAATAAAAATTCAATAACAGCTTTAGTAAAGTCGTTTTCCCGCTTCCGCTACGTCCTACGATTGCCGTAGTTTTTCCTTTCGGGATACGTAACGTAATCGATTTTAAGATATTTGGCGTGATGGGCGTGTATTGGAAAGAAACATCGTTGAGCGTGATGTCGCCGGTTTCTGGTAAAATCGTAATTTTTTCTTGCGGGTTCTCTTCATCGGTTTTCAGGTGGATCTCATTGATGCGCTCCAAACTGATTTTTGCCTCTTGCCAAGTAAGCACAAACTCCATCATGCGCCCAATTTGGTTGTTGAGTTGCCCAATGATGTATTGGATAGCCACCAACATACCCAAAGTCATTTTGGAATGCAGTACCGCGCTGGCCACCAAAAATACAATGATCAAGTTCTTGATTTCATTGATGGCAAAAATGCCAGAAGTTTGCAACTGCTCAATCCGCAGCTCGTTCATGTTGGTGCGAAAAAGCTTGGCTTGACCGCGTTCCCAAGCCCAACGTTTTTGTTTTTCAGCATTGTACAATTTGATTTCCTGCATGCCATTCATCATTTCCAACAGATTGGATTGATTTTCAGCAGATTGCTCAAATTGTCGAAAGTCGAGATCCCTTCTTTTGCGCATAAAAAGGAAGATCCAAACAAAATTGGCCACAATACCGGCAAGGAAAACGCAAAAAATCCAAAAATTCCAAAAAGCCAATATGATCCCAAAAGCAATAAAATTCAAAGCCGAGAACGCGGAAATAAACGTCGCCGAACTCAAGAATTTTTGTACCCGCTCATGGTCAGTCACCCGTTGCATCAAATCACCCGTCATCCGACTTTCAAAAAAGCGGATCGGCAACTTGGTCAATTTGATCAGGTAATCGGAAATAAGGTGGATATTGACCCTTACCCCTACGTGCAAAAGGATAAAACTGCGTAGGTATTCGATGGCAATCTGTGTCATATACAGCACCCCCTGGGCTATCAACACCAGCTCAATAAAATTGATGTTTTCATTGTTGATTCCTACATCTACAATACTGCTGATTAGGAAAGGAAACACCAATTGCAATATCATGCCGATCAACAACCCAATCACTAACTGAAAAATCAGGTTGGAATAGTTGCTGAAATAGCGAAAAAGGTAGCTTAGACCCGATTTATCGATTTTTTCGCCATCGCGGGCAAAAAACTCGGGGGTGGTTTGCATGATCAAAATAATGCCATTGGGATCTTCACGCTCGTCAAAATTGCCCCAATGCTGAACAAATTCAGCCTTGCTAACGGTGTATTTACCGCGGGCAGGATTGGCGATCCAAACTTTATCTTTGGTGATGCGGTATACAACAACAAAATGGTTTTCGTCCCAATGGGCGATACAGGGGAGAGGAATAACGATTGATAATTGATCGTAGTTGGTTTCAACAGCCAGCGTTTGCATGCCGATCTGTTCTGCGGCATCACTGATGCCTAACAAAGAAACCCCTAAGCGGTTGATGTCGGTGAGATCCCGTAAATATTCCAACGAATAGAACCGTCCATGGAAACGTACCACCATGCGCAAACAGGCAGCGCCACAATCCATAGCATCTAATTGTTGATAAAACGGAAAACCATTCATCATAAGCTCTTTCTAATCCTTTATCGTATGTAGTTGTTGATCAAACTCTAATACGATTGTCCCGCTGTTTTAGTTTCAATAACAAGGCACTAATATAAACTTTTTGCGTTAAACGGCCTAGAATTTTTTGAGATTTTCCAACCAATCGAGTACAAAATCAAATACTTGCCTTTGTTCTGGCTCATTGTGCAGCTCATGGAAGTACCCTTCCCAAGCTTTAAATGTAAGCAATCCGCTAACACGCTTGGCAAAAGAAGCGCTAGCTGGGTGTCTGGTTAAGCCGTCTTTGGTTCCATGCATCAATAGCGTTGGGATGGTTATTTCTCCTTTGAATCCATTCAGCCAGGCGCCTCCTTCCATCAACTCCTTCCCCATTGCTGCCGAGATTTTGTTGTGTACCAACGGGTCGGCAACATAAGCTTCAGCAACAGCGGTATCTTTCGACAACTGCCTTACATCCAGGTCATTGGCTAAGGTCAACTTGGGCGTCCAAGAACCTAGGATTTTTGCGGCGGTAACTTTCCAAGCGGGCGGCTCAAAAGCCAATTGAATCCATGGCGCCGAAATAACTGCCGCAGAAAGATCGGGGTGATTGCGCAGCAAATAATTCAATACTACATTTCCTCCCATGCTGTGGGCGTAAACAACCAAAGGCGTATTTGGGTACAATGAACGGCACTTTGCTAAGAACTGATCTACATCTTCCAGCAAATGTTGCAAGCTTGGAGAATGACCTCGTGATCCGCCTGATGTTCCGTGTCCCCGTTGATCGAGGGCAATTACTGCAAATCGATGATTTACAAAATAGTCGGCAAGATGGCTATAGCGGCCTGCATGTTCTCCCATGCCGTGCACCACCGCGAGTACGGCGCGAGGAGCATCCAGCGGCCAATGTTTTGCTTTCAATTCAAGGCCGTCTTTCGACAACCAACTTACTTGTTGTTCGTTCATTGTTTAGCAAGGTGTTAAATGAGTCAAAAATAGAGTAATTAGTGCTTTTACAATCCAAGGCTCAATGTCAAAAAGAATATTTAGCGAAAATTCGCTAAAAACTCCATATTTTTTGTCAAAATTTTGATATTGAGGCGATATTACAACAAGATATGAAACTGCGAATTATTTTTATGGGTACGCCCGATTTTGCCGTCCCTTCATTGGATGTGTTGGTGCAAAATGGCTATGAGGTAGTTGCCGTCATTACGAGCACCGACAAACTTGGCGGAAGAGGGCGCAATCAAGTGCTGGAATCGCCGGTGAAAAAATATGCGGTTTCAAAAGGGATTCCTGTTTTGCAACCTGTCAACTTGAAAGCGCCTGCTTTTTTGGAGGAATTAAAATCTTATCAAGCTAATTTGCAGATTGTGGTTGCTTTCCGCATGCTGCCGGTGGTAGTTTGGGACATGCCAGCGATTGGCACCTTTAACTTGCATGGCTCATTGCTACCCAAATACCGCGGCGCAGCGCCCATCAACTGGGCAGTTATCAATGGCGATCAAGAAACGGGAGTCACTACTTTTTTTCTTCAACATGAAATTGATACGGGAAATGTCCTTTTTCAGGAAAAAATGCCCATTGGCCCTGATGAAACAGCCGGCGAATTGCACGATCGGATGATGGCGCTTGGCGCTGAAGTGGTTTTAAAAACGGTGCAACACATTGAAGCTGGCGATATCCAAGTGTCGCCGCAAAACGAGACCTTGGTTTCACACGCTCCCAAAATTTTTCACGAAACTTGTAAGATTGATTTTTCGCAACCGCTGCATTATATTCACAATTTTGTCCGTGGACTAAGTCCGTATCCAGCAGCATGGACGCTATTGGATGAACTGGAATGCAAAATTTTGCGCACCCAACCGGAAACCGCCGCTCACTCCTACCCTTTTGGTCAACTCTTGAGTGATCAGAAATCTTACTTAAAGTATGCGGTGCCAGGCGGTTTTATCCAAGTTCTTGAATTACAGCTCCAAGGGCGGAAAAGGCTAGGAATTCGAGACTTTCTAAACGGTTATAAATTACTTTTTTCTTAAGTTTAATAACCAGGATTTTATTGTCTGAGTAAAATAAATTTAAATAAATCCAACATCATGGAACAATACGCAAGCTTACGCAACCTTCAATTCCTGCTTCATGAGGTGTTGCACGTTACACAATTGCAGCAGTACGAGCGCTACAAAGACTATGACCGTGAAGCAATAGATATGTCGATAGACGCTGCTAAGCAGCTTTGCGACCAGTATCTTTTTCCTTATTACCGTATCATGGACAAAGAAAAAGCGCGCTATGACAATGGTGTGGTAAAAGTGCACGAATCGATTCGTGCGGGCATTCGCGCACTTGCGGAAGGCGGTTGGATTGCTGCACATGATAACCCTGAGGTGGGTGGTCAGCAGATGCCCTTTACCATCCTTAATGCAGCCACTTCCTTGTTTCATGCTGCGAACGCCAACCTCACCAGTCATGCATTTTTGACTACTGGCGCCGCAAATCTCATTCGCACTTTTGGATCTCAGGAACTCAACGATACTTACATTGAGCACATGTACAGCGGCGCCTGGCAAGGCACCATGGCGTTGACGGAACCGCAGGCGGGCAGTTCGCTTACTGACATAACTTCCTCTGCCGAGCCAATGGGTGATGGAAAGACGTTCAAAATCAAAGGCCAAAAGATCTATATTTCTGGCGGTGACCACGACAGCGTTGACAATGTGGTGCATCTGCTTTTGGCACGCATCAAAGGGGCGCCGGCTGGCACCAAAGGGATTTCACTTTTTGTTGTTCCCAAGTTCCGCCTCGATGTCGATCAACTGGTTTCTAATGACGTCACTACTGCCGGCATTTATGGCAAAATGGGCCAAAAAGGCTACGTAGCAGCCCATTTGATGATGGGTGAAAGTGACGACTGTATTGGAACCTTAGTTGGTGAACCGCACCAAGGGCTCCGCTACATGTTCCAGATGATGAATGAAGCCCGAATTGGGACAGGTATGATGGCAACTGGCACTGCCTCTGCTGCGTATTATGCCTCCTTAAAGTATGCCAACGAACGCCCACAAGGCCGCCATCCTTCTAACAAGGATGTTTCTATTCCTCAAGTGCTAATCATCGAACACGCCGACGTTCGGCGCATGTTGTTGTTTCAAAAAGCCATTGTGGAAGGAAGTTTGGCGCTGTTGATGCAGTGCAGCATCTATGGCGACATTGCAAAGGTAGCTGAAGGCGAAACTGCCAAAAATGCCCATCTTTTATTGGAGTTGCTTACTCCTATCGCCAAGTCTTACCCTTCAGAAATGGGTATTCAAGCAGTAAGCCAGGGCATGCAAGTGTTGGGCGGTGCGGGTTATACCGATGATTTTCCATTGGAACAGCACTACCGCGACATCCGCGTAAATGCCATCTACGAGGGCACTTCTACCATTCATGGCATGGATTTGCTGGGTAGAAAATTAATCATGAACAATGGCATCGCGGCGCAATTGTTTGCCCAAGAATTGACAAAAACCATTGGTGCGGCAATGGAGGTTCCAACGCTCAAGCCTTTTGCGGAAAAACTGGCTACCTCTGCGGCTAAACTACAGGAAACAACTGCGCATTTGATGGGCTTGGCGCAAAATGAAACGCCAGAGGTATTCTTGGCCGATGCCACTATGTACCTGGAATATTTCAGCATTTTAGTGATCGGCTGGCAATGGTTGCAGCAAGCCATTGTGGTACAGGCCGCGCTGGATCGGGGGCAAAGCGGGAATGAATTGAATTTCTACCAAGGAAAAATGATGGCCTTCCGTTTCTTTTTTGAATACGAATTGCCAAAAATGTTGGGCTTGCGTGCTCGTTTGCTGAGCAATGACCGAGTTACGCTGGAAACTACCGCTGAACAATTGAATTAAGAGCTTGTACAGGATTCTGGTTCGATGGCGAAAATGAGCTAAAATCCGCACCAATGAGGCGCAAAAAGCGGAGTGTAGCAGCGCTACATGAGCATTTTTGTAACGAAATTGGGGTGAATTTTGGCCATTTGTAGCTCGAAGCAGAATCCTGTACAAGCTCTATTCGTTTTTTGAATAGCATTCCCAAAAACCAAGGTGCCTTTTTGATTTGTGGCACCCTGGTTTTGGGGATATTTTGAACGCCCTAAGCACTTGCTTGATCTAAACTCAGATACCGAACTAAACTGCGCTTCGCCACTGGCAGAAGCGTTTCTTCTAAGGGGTAGGGCTGTTGTACTTCAATGGCGTATACGGCTGGAGTCACCACCTCCGGACATCTTTTCAACAACTCCAATTTGATGTTCTCATACGGATAGGTGAAACTGCGTTGCCACTCATCGATGTAATGTGAGCGGATGGAACGGTATTTGTCGTCGTGGCGCGTGAATAAAAACAAGCTGTAGGAATAGACACGAGTGGAGCGAGAGCCGCCGTCACTCAAGAAAAAAAAGCCTTCCTTCGTATCGATGGGTAAAATACCGACTGGCATAATTGACAGCTTATCCTCTACATAGTCATAAATTTCTGCGCCGTTATCAATGGCATTTTTGATTTTTCTGGCGGCGTAGTGAGTGATCTCTTCCAACTCCGTCATCAACTCATCGTCTTCAATCATCTCCTGATACAACAACTCTAATTTTTGCAGCTGTATGCCAGTGAGCCGCTTAGGAAATTGTTTTTGCAAAAAACTTTTGCTGGCTTGAAATTGCACCAAATTACTGTGGTGAAAAATGATGTCGGACAGTTGCGGGTACAATTTTTTTTCGTTGAACAAAGTATGAACCCGCTGCAGGTAAGCCAAAAGGGTGTATTTCTTAGATTCAAAATCGATATTGCCCTCGATGAACCAAGTTTCTGATAATGCCGTCATTGCTTTCCTTGTTTGGGTGCAAACAAAACAGGGTTTGGCTTACACCAGTGTACAATCTTTTCCATTATTATTATCAAAGTCGCAATGAAATGTAGGTTTTTTTATTGAAAAATCAAAACCTTTTTTTAGGCTTATTATCTTGGCAATGTGTCAATCATTGACATCCAATTATTGAGTGTGTTTACAAAAAAACAAAGTATCCACCGCCATGCGCGGAAATTCGACTGGAAGATCATCGGCAAGGACACGGTCAAAACCATTTTTTTCATAAAATCGCACTGCTGCTTCTAGGCGCGGAATGGTACCCAACCAGATGCTTTCCAACCCTTGAGACAAACACCACTCCATTGATGTGTCCATTAGTTGCTGAGCAAGTCCAAAGGTTTTACCTCGATAAGGAGCAGCAACAAACATCTTGCGCAGCGCCACCCGATTTTCAGGGAATTCGATAAAAGCGATGGTGCCAACCACCTGATTTTCAGCATTGGTGGCCACCCAGAAGTTGCCCCTACTCTGCTGATAAACCTCGGGGATCTGATACAAATCCGGCTGATCTTCGATGGTGATGGGCACATTGAACTCAATTTGCTGGATGGGTAATATCAAATCAATGATGCCTTGGCAGTGTTCGGGTTGGTAAGTTTGAATGCGAATCATGGATCAAGTAAAATTTTTGGCAAAATACCAGACTTATTGAGGATTGAAAAGAAATGCGTCGATACATTTGAGCTTTAGAGCTTGTATCTACCATTCCCACTCAAGCACAAAAAACTTTATCTTCGCCCTTATGATGAACTGGAAAAAAATCTTGGAATACCTACGCCACTCGCTGCAATACCTGTTTTTGCTGGGAGTTGTCATATTCATCAGTTTGCTTTTCCCCAACAACATCCGTTTTAAATTTCGCTATGAACTAGGGCAGATCTGGTATTACGAAGATCTTTCCGCACCCTTCGATTTTGGTATTCGCAAAACCGAAGCCGAGATCACCAAAGAACTCCAAGACCTCAAACAAGAATTTTTGCCTTTTTACCGCCAAGACGATACCGTTGCCAGCGTCCGATTGCGGCGTTATGACGCCTATTTTGATCAGCAATTAAAATCAATTGAAGGTCGTCAATTTCCTGATGTTCAACATTTTTCCGAAACGTATCGATCGTATGGAAAAAAAATGTTGGGTCGTATTTTTGAGCGAGGAATCATTTCTTTGGATACCGCGCATCAAAAGATGAGCAAAAATTTCGTAGTCAACATCTTGCACAATGGCGCTTCCCGACAGCAGACCTTAGGCAACTTGGCAACCCCCGATTTTATTCACCGCTTGCTGCTGGATTCATTGCGCAAAAAAACTTATCCCGATGCCGATTTCCTGTTTCCCATTTTAGAAGATCTGGCGGTACCCAATATTCGTTATGATCGACAACTTACCGAGGAATCACAACAACAAATGATTTCTTCCTTGGAACAATACCAAGGAATGGTGCGCAAAGGGGAACTTATTGTACCCCGTGGCGGCGTCATCACCGATGTAGTGTTGCAAAAATTAGAGAGCTTAAAGGAAAACTACGAGCGCCAAGTATCTGAACGGAATACCCAATGGGGCGTTTTGTTGGGGTATTTTCTAATCACTTCGATGATCATCGGCATGTATGTGCTTTACCTCCGGTATTATCATTTTCGGGTTTTCCAGCAGGTGAATGAGCTCCTGTTTTTATTTTCAGCCATTCTTATTTTCACTTATTTGGTGTATTTAATTGGAAAAATTGAAGACCTCAACATCTATATGGTGCCCTTCGCTGTGGTGCCCATTGTGATCAAAACGTTTTATGACAATTGGTTGGCTTTATTTACTCACCTAGTGATTGTGCTTTTGGCTAGTTTTTTGACCTCTCAGGGTTTTGAATTTACTTTTTTGCAGATTTTGGTTGGGATGGTCATTTTATTGACCAATATAGACCCACGCAACTGGACTCGTTTTTTCAATTCTATCCTTTATGTATTTTTTGCCTATAGTGTCGGGTATTTAAGTCTGGCATTGATTGAACGAGGCGGCATCCAAAATTTTGACTGGCCGATTTACAATTGGATCTTCTTAAATGCATTTTTGACCCTATTGGCCTTCCCATTGATTCCATTGCTCGAAAGGGTATTTGGCTTCACCTCTGCGGTTGCCTTGGTTGAATTATCAGACATGAACCGGCCACTGTTGCAAGAACTGGCATTGAAGGCGCCAGGAACATTACAACATTCCCTGCAGGTCGCCAATTTAGCGGAAGCCGCTGCGCGAAGGGTTGGCGCCAATCACTTGCTGGTGCGTGTTGGCGCGTTGTACCATGACATAGGAAAAACGGTACACCCCGAATATTTTATTGAAAATCAGAGTGGTTACAACCCTCATAGCGAATTGAGTTACCTTGAAAGCGCACGCATTATCATTGGTCATGTAACCGAGGGTGAAAAAATGGCGCGCCGTTATCGTTTACCCAAAGTATTGACAGATTTTATCCTGACCCACCACGGCACTACGCTGGTAGAATATTTTTACCGCAAATTTTTGCAAGACAATCCCGGCGTTGCGCCCGAAGAATGGCTTTTTTGTTATCCTGGCCCCAAACCGCGCAGCAAAGAAGAATCCATACTTATGCTGGCCGATTCAATTGAAGCTGCAGCCAAGGCTACGCTCAAAAATCCCTCGCCGGAAGACATCCAAATTTTGGTAGAAAAAATTGTGGCCGGAAAATTGGCGCAAGGACAACTCGATGATTCCATGTTAACTTTTCAGGAATTGGAAAAATGTAAAACCGTTTTTCGGCAAATCCTGCGTTCTGTATACCATGCCCGCATCGAATACCCTGAAAAACCAACCGAACAAAAGCCTTAGAGTGTATTTGGTTTTTTAGTTCGCAAGCGTAGTGAGTCAGAATTTGCAGCGCGAATAAACAATCCAAACACACCCTTAAAACCAGCCAGAAATGGCGCCGATACGTCGCCCAGTTGCTCTTACTGCAAATTGCCGTGCTTTTTTCTTTTTCCTATTAAAAATTAGGGCAAACGCATCAAAACGCTCAATCAGCATAAAATCCGATATTGCA